>NZ_JBEWSZ010000004.1 GCF_040537815.1 Mesorhizobium shangrilense | reverse complement strand
GCTCCTGGGGTGGCGGCAGCGGCGAAGGCGGCACGGCGGTGCTGATGAACACACCGGGCATCAACAGCCGCGCCACGGCCCAGATGGTGATGAAGGCGATCCTGAAAGTGCTGCCCGATATCGCCGTCGACACGCGGGCGGTTGCCAAAAGGATGATCGCAGCGCGCAAGCCCGGATCACTTATCAATATCTCTTCGCAAATGGCCCATGTCGGCGGCATCGATCGCGCTGTCTACGGTGCGACCAAGCACGCTATGGAAGGCTTTACGAAGTCTATGTCCATCGAATGGGGGCACTACGGTATACGCGTACTGACAAACCTCGTGACCGACGTGGCTTATTTCCTGACATGGACGGCTGAGGTGGCTGGCTCGATTCGATCTCGTCGGATCACATGCGCTTCTCGAAGCGGAACATGCCGACGTCCTCCGGCAGGTCCAGCTCGGCAGAATGTTTCGGGCCTGGGTGGCGTGCGTTGTAGTACTCCACGATGCTGAAGCCGCAGACGTTGACGTAGAAGTGGATGTTGCGCCTCTCGAAATACGGGGTGTGGGTCGTCCAGACCTTGGTGGCGGCGTAGTGCTTCTCGATCACGGTCCACGCCTTGCGGCCGATTCCTCGCCCGATCTCCCCGGCGCGCACGAAGAAGAAGTCGAGCGAATTGCGCTGCGTCGCGGCGTCGATGGACACGACAGCGCCGCCGACCCACCGCCCGTCCTCCAGGATGCGGTACACCACGGCGTTGGGCGCCTCGAAGGACGAGGTCACGTCTGCGTCGGATGGAATCAGTCCGTTGTCGGCCGAACCGAACTCCTCGACGGCGGCGATCGCGAAGGCCTCCCGGAGATCCTTTCGAAAGCGGGGCAGGTCGGCTTCGGTGGCGATGTCGAGCGTGATACGGCTTTCGTTCGGCGTGGTTGTCATCGGAAGTCTCCAGATTTGGGAAGAATCGGCTTGGCGTTTGCGTCCGGGGGGACGCGATGGCGCGTCAGGCCTCGACCGGAGCCGGACTGGCCCGGCTTGCGGCTGGCGGCTTGCGCTCGGCGAGGCGCATGATCAGGGCGAAGAACACCGGTACGAAGACCACGGCAAGCACGGTGGCCGAGATCATGCCGCCGAAGAGGCCGGTGCCCAGAGCGTTCTGCGTTTCGGAACTCGGCCCCTTGGCGACGACCAGGGGCACGATGCCGAGCGTGAAGGCGAGCGATGTCATGACGATGGGGCGCAACCGCAACCGCGCCGCTTCGACGGCCGCCTCGCGCGGGGTCCGCCCCTGGTGGCGCAGCTTGCGGGCGAACTCCACGATCAGCACCGCGTTCTTGGCCGACAGGCCGATCAGCGTGATCAGGCCGACCTTGAAGAACACGTCGTTTTCGAAGCCACGCAGATGCACCGCGACGACAGCGCCCAGGATCCCGAGCGGCACTACCAGCATCACCGAGAGCGGAATGGCCCAACTCTCGTAGAGGGCGGCCAGCACCAGGAATACGACGACGACGGAAAACGCCATCAGAAGCGGCGCCTGCGCGCCCGACTGGCGTTCCTGGAAGGACTGGCCCGTCCATTCCACGGCGAAGCTGGCGGGAAGCTGCGAGGCGATCCGCTCGATCTCGTTCATCGCGTTGCCGCTCGACACGCCGGGCGCGGCATCTCCCGAGATGCTGAGCGAGGGGTAACCGTTGTAGCGGTTGAGCTGCAGCGGGCTGACGGACCATTCCGGCGTCACCACTTCGGACAGCGGGACCATGCCGCCCTTGTCGTTGCGCACATGGAGCTTCAGGACGTCCTCGACCTGCATGCGGTTCCTGGCCTGCGCCTGCAGGATGACTTGCTGGAGACTTCCGGCGCGCGGAAAGTCGTTGACATAGGTCGAGCCCATGGTGGAAGCGAGCACGTCGCTGATGGCCGAGAAGGAGACCCCGAGCGCGCCGGCCTTCTGACGGTCGACGAGCAAGTTCACGCTGGGCCCGTTGGGCAGTCCGTCCACGCGCACATTGCGCAGGAGCTTGCTTTGACCGGCGAGTGCGACCAGCGTCTGCGACGCATCCCGCAGCGCCCCAGCGTCGCGCCCGGCGAGGTCGACGAGGCGAAGCGAGACGCCAGAGGTCGTGCCAAGTTCGTCGATGGCTGGCGGCTTCATGATGGTGACCTCGCCTTCCGTCGCCTCCTGCATTGCCCGTTCGGCAGCCGCGATCTCTGCATCGGTGCTGCCGCTGCGCGCATCCCAGTCGCGCAGCGTCGTGAACGCCATCGCCGCGTTCGGCCCGGAGCCGGAAAAGCCGAAGCCCATGATGGACAGGTTGTTGGCGATGTCGGGGCGCGTCGCGGCGTGGCGGTCGAAGCGCTCCACGAGCGCCCGGGTCCGCTCGGAGGTCGCGTCGGCCGGCAGCGTGAAGGAGGTCATGAACGTCCCCTGGTCCTCGTCAGGCACGAAGGCGGTCGGCAGCATGCCGTAGCCCAGCGCCAGCGCGCCGACGAGAACGCCGTAGACCAGCATGACGCGACTGGCTCGTCCGACGAGCCAGCCGACCCATGTCGCATAGTGTACCGTCAGCCGGTCGAAACTCCGGTTGAACCAGGCGAAGAAGCCCCTGCGCTCTTGATGGCGGGCGACCGGCTTGAGGATCGTGGCGCAGAGCGCGGGCGTAAGGCTGAGCGCCAGGAAGGCCGAGAACAGGATCGAGACCGCGAGCGAGACCGTGAACTGCCGGTAGATTGCGCCGACCGACCCGCCGGCGAGGCCCATCGGCAGGAACACCGCCGTCAGAACCAGCGTGATGCCGACGACCGCACCCGTAATCTCGCGCATAGCGCGGCGGGTGGCCTCGCGCGGCGACAGGGCCTCGGTCGCCATGAGCCGTTCGACGTTTTCCACCACCACGATCGCATCGTCGACGATGATGCCGATCGCCAGCACCATGCCGAACATCGTCAGCACGTTGATCGAGTAACCGATGGTCCACATCACCGCGAAGGTGCCGAGCAGCGCGATCGGCGCGACGATGGCCGGGATCAGCGTGTAGCGGATGTTCTGGAGGAAGAGGAGCATGATCAGGAACACCAGCACCATCGCCTCGGCGAGCGTCTGCACCACCTTCGAGATCGACAGCTTCACGAAGGGCGCGGCGTCGTAGGAGACGGCATAGGCGACGCCGTCTGGCATCGACGGGGCGAGCTCGGCCAGACGCGCCTTCACACCTTCCGAGGTCGAGACGGCGTTCGCGCTGGGCGCGAGCTGGATGGCCGCGGCTGTGGCCGGCTTTCCACCGTCGAAGATGGAGAAGCCCATCGTCTGAGCGCCGATCTCGACCTTGGCCACATCGCCAAGTGTCAGCTTCGAGCCGTCCGGATTGGAGCGCAGGACGATGGCGGCGAACTCCTCGGGTGTCTTCAATTGTCCGTCGAGGTTGAGCGGAACGCTGATCATCTGGCCGGGAACGATGGGCGCCTCACCGAGGCGACCGGGCGCCACCTGGACGTTCTGAGCCTGGATCGCCTGCGTGATCTCCGCCATCGAGACCGAGTAGGAAACGAGCCGGGCCGGGTCGATCCAGACGCGCATCGCCGCCTCCGAGCCGAAGGACTGGACGCGGCCGACGCCGGGCACGCGTTTGAGCTCCGGGGCCAAGCGGCGCACCAGATAGTCCTCCAGCGCCAGGGAATCGGCCTTGCCGCCTTCGGAGCGCAGCGAGACGATCATCAGGAACCCCGACGTGACCCCTTCCACGGTGAGGCCAGCGCGGCGGACACTCTCGGGCAGGCGCTGCTCGACGGCTTTCAGGCGGTTCTGGACATCGATCTGGGCGAGCTCCGGGTCGGTGCCGGGCTTGAGGGTGACGGTTATGCTGGCGTTGCCGGCCGAGTCGGACGACGATTCGAAATAGAGGACATTCTTCACAGCCGTCAGCTCGCGCTCGATCGGCGCGGTGACGCTGTCGTTGATCGTTTGCGGGCTGGCGCCGGTGTAGGTGGTGTAGATGCTGATGCTCGGAGGAGCGATGACCGGAAAGCGCGAGACCGGTAGCTGCGGGATCGAGACGAGACCGGCCAGCACGATGAAGATCGCGATGACCCAGGCGAAGACCGGCCGCTCTATGAAGAAGTGAGGCATCGGGCGGGCTCCTCAGATTTCGCTCTTCGGCGAGGCAGGCTGGTAGGGGACGAGCTCCAGCGGTTGGCCGCCTTCCGTGCGATCCTGGCCCTGCACGACCACGGTCTCGCCGGCTTTCAGCCCCGACAAGATGACGTACTGGCGGTCTACCAATGCTCCCAGCTCGACGTCGCGGCTGCCTGCCGTCTTGTCGTTTCCGATCACCGTGAGTTGCGGCCGTCCCGACGCGTCACGGCGCACGGCCTCTTGCGGCACCGTCAACGCCTTCGCATAGATGGCGCTTGGCACCTTGGCACGCAGATACATGCCGGGCAGCAACTGCCGGTACGGGTTGGGCACCTCCACGCGCATGGCGATACTGCCGGTGCCGGGATCAACCGTACTCTCGGAGTAGAGGACCTTGCCCTGGAATGCGTAGGGCTTTCCGGTGATCGTTAGGATGTCGACCGGAAGGGCGGCGGCATCCTCGCTCCGCCCGCTTTCAAGCATCTCATCCAGCAGTTCCCGACGCATCGAGGGCTGGCGGACATCCAGATAGGCGCGGTCGGTCTGCTGGACGACAGCGAGCGCCGTCGAGGCGGAAGCGAGGCTGCCTTCGGTGGCAAGGGCTTGCCCAATGCGCCCCGCGATTGGGCTTCGGATGGTCGCGTGCGACAGTTCGAGTTCGCGGCGCGTCAGGTTGGCCTTGGCCTCAGCGACATTCGCGCGTGCTTGTGCCAGCGTCGCCGTCGCGTCGCCGAGTGCGGCCGCGCTGGCAGTCCGCGCGGCCGCGAGTGCCTGGACCCGTTCATGCTTGAAGGTCGCGTTGAGGAGATCCGCCTCCGCCCGGGCCAGGACTGCGGAAGCCGCTTCGACGTCGGCGGCGAACGGCGCGGGATCGATCTGGAACAGGGGCTGGTCGGCCGGCACCTCGGAGCCTTCGGTGAAGAGCACCTCCTGGATGATGCCGCTGACCTGGGGGCGTATCTCGGCAGTCCGCAGAGCCGATACGCGTCCCGGCAGCTCGTCATAAACCACCACGCGGCGTGGCTGGACCGTCTGCACGGCGATGCGGACGGGGGCGACCTCGGCTTGCGCCCGCACCGTAGCGCTGTCCGTCTTCGGGCTGTCCGCTCCGTCCGTACAGGCGGAGAGAAACAGCGCCGTGGCGGCGATCAGCGCATGTGTCGGGAGGTGGCGAAGGCGCATCGTCGCGGTCATCCTTTAGGGCGGTCCCTTGCTCAGGGCGGCGTCGCCTCTATCGATCCGCCGGGTTGACGCCGTGTGGAGGTTATGTCGCGACTTGATGGAGAGAGGCCGATAGCGCTCGACGCAAGCCGCGCCTGATGGCATCCCTTGTCGAAGGAGAACGCCATGACAGCCCTCGTTCTGATAGCCGAAGACGACGACGAGATTTCAGCCATCCTGGACGCCTATCTCGTACGGGAGGGGTTTCGGACGGTGCAGGCGCGCGATGGCCGCACGGCCCTCGACTTGCACCTCGCGCTGAAGCCTGACCTCGTCCTTCTCGACGTCACGATGCCCCGTCTCGACGGATGGGAGGTCCTGGCGGAACTGCGGCGCCGGGGGAACACCCCCGCCATCATGATCACCGCGCTCGACAAGGACATCGACCGGCTGCAGGGCCTGCGCATCGGGGCGGACGACTATGTGGTCAAACCCTTCAACCCGATCGAGGTCGTCGCCCGCGCCAAGGCCGTCCTTCGTCGCTCGGGCCTTGCGACCGCGGCGGGCATCCTGCGGGTCGGCGATCTCGCCATCGACCTCGACGCGTATCAGGCAAGCTTCGGCGCCGGCGCCGAGGCAATACGGCTTGCGCTGACGCTGACCGAGTTCCGCATCCTCGCCCACATGGCGCGCAGCCCTGCCAAGGTGTTCACGAGAAGCGAATTGGTGGACGCCTGCCTGCCGGGTTCCGACGCGCTCGACCGCACGGTGGACAGCCATGTCAGCAAGCTGCGCAAGAAGCTTGAACAGGCGGGAGCGATCAGCCTGCTGCCTGGGGTGCGCGGCATAGGGTACCGGCTGTCGGCCTGACACGATGGGTCCGCGCACCGGATTGAGCCGGCAGATCCTCATCGCCATGTCGGCCATTACCGTAGCGGCCGGGCTGCTGGTCTTCTTCGGAACCTATTTCGCCTATACGGTCATCGTCGCCCTTTATCCGATGCCGGAGCAGGACGGCGGGCTTACCTCACTCGATTTCGTGATCGTGGGCGTGCTGATCCTCGTCACCCTGCCGCTCGCGGTCCTGGTTTCCCTGCGTCTCGCACGCCGGATCCTCGAGCCCCTGGAGTCGCTTGCCCTGAATGCACGCCGGATCACGGCAGGCGACCTCACCGCGCGCGCATCGGCCGGCGACCGTGCCCTCGGCGAGACGGCAGCATTGATCGACGATTTCAACACGATGGCGCAACGCCTGCAGGACATGGCCGCCGACATGGCTCTGTGGAACGCCACGATCGCGCACGAGCTACGCACCCCGCTGACCATCCTGAAGGGACGCCTGCAGGGCATGATCGATGGCGTTTTCGAACCGGACGAACGCTCGCTTCAGGGGCTCATCCTGCAGGTGGACGGGTTGGCGCGCCTGGTCGAGGACCTGCGGACGGTGACGCTCGCCGACAGCGGCCATCTGGATCTGCGCATCGAGCCGATTCGCCTCGCGCCGGAAATCGCGCAGATGGCCGAGCTGATGGCGCACGACCTGCGTGCCAGCGGCTTCCACCTGGAGCTCGACCTTGCCGACCTCGTGGTCGATGCGGACGCGACGCGCATCCGCCAAGCCCTGCTGGCTCTCGTCACCAACGCGCGGCGCTATGCGATTCGGGGCACGATAACGATCCGCCTCGCCGAGGCCGACGGCGAAATTCTGCTGGGCGTCGCCGATGAGGGACCAGGACTCTCACCGGAGACGGCGACCCGCGTCTTCTACCCGTTCGTCCGCGGCGATCAGATCCGCTCACGGGAGCTAGGCGGCAACGGGCTCGGTCTGTCGGTCGTGCGCGCGATCGTGGAGGCGCATGGCGGACGTCTTCGCTATCGTGACGCGCCTGAGGGTGGCGCGCTGTTCGAGATGATCTTTGTGAAGACGAGCCGTTCTGCTCCCGCACACGACGCATAGCAGGAGCGCTGCGGCCGGCGTCGCCGCGCATTTCAAAGCATTCGCGGGAGAACGTCGGTCTCGCCGCCCTTGTCCTGCAGCCGATGCTTCATGATGCCCGCTATGTGCAGAACGACGCAGGCCAGCAAGAGATAGGCGCAGTACTTGTGCAGCGCCTGAAACACCGCGAATGCCGCATCGTTCTTCGGCAGGAGCTCCGGAACATGCGAGAGGAAGAAAAACGGCACGCTGTCGCCCCCAATGATGCTGCTCGACATGGCGTAGCCCAGCAGTGGCGTGAGTAGCGTCAAAGCGATGATCAGCCGGTGGATTGCGTGAGAAAGCCATTTCTCCCAAGGCTTCAGGGCCTCCGGCGCATGCAGCAGCACGGCATGGTAACGCCAGCGCAGGGTCAGATGCACCAACGCCAGCAGCCAGACCAAGATCCCGAATTGCTTGTGGTTGGGATACAAGATGCCGGCGGTTGGATCGTCTTCGGCGCGCCCAGTCATGTACCAGCCGCACGCGATCAACCCCAGAATCAGAACTGCCCGCAGCCAGTGCAGGATGCGGATCGGCACCGGATATTTGACGCCGCGGCGTCTTCGAAACATTTCGCTCATGCCGCCATCCTTGTTTCGGCCGGCTCGCTGCCGACATCGGTTTCGGCGCGACAGTATCCTTCGAGCGTCGCAGTTTTGTGCAGCTTGTATGGAGGTCGCGTGGATTGCACCCGCTCTCGGTCCCAAAGGGAAACGCTTCCGGTTGATTCAGAATCGGTTTGCCGCCGCCCAACCGTTCGGCTGGTATAAAGCGGGCGATACAGCGCCTGCTTTGTACGCTCTTCGCCGGGCCAGTCCACTTTGGTCGGCCCTGGGCATATCGCGCGATACGGAACGCCAGCATGCTCCCATAGAATTCCGGCATCATCCCGTTGAACGCAGCTTCGCCGAGCGGTTCTGCGGGTGACAGCCGTTTAGAGAAATAGGTTAGTTCAGGTCGATAGACGCATGGTGCCTGAACGTCCGCTCCTGACATTCCGAGCCTCGAAGTCGCAAGTCCGCTCACGGCCCCCTCGCAGCCATTCAGCAGGCTGCGCGAAAGCCAGAATTCCGGGGCAATTTCCGTTTCGAACTGTGCACGGCACTGCAGATTGGGCGCCTGGCCCAATCGCCTCGGCCGAGCAACCGGATGGTCTTTATGAGGTGATTGTTTATAACGGTCGGCGAGACCGCCATGATCAAGGGGAGACGATGCGCTACATACGTCCGCTTTCAATCGAAGATGCCGTTGGCCTGCTTGCGGGGTCGGCCGGCACGGCCGCCATTCTCGCCGGGGGCAGCGACCTCCTGGTCAGGATGAAGGGCGGCTTTGTCGAACCAGACCTGATCGTCGACATCAAGGCGATCGAAGGCTTGAGCCAGATCCGGGAGACGGCCGACGGCTTCAGCATTGGTGCCGCGGTCCCCTGCGCCGTGCTGGGCGAGAACGCGGCCCTGAGGAAAGCATGGCCCGGCGTCGTGGAAGCGGCCAAGCTGATCGGCTCGAAGCAAGTGCAGGGACGCTGCACCATAACAGGCAATCTCTGCAACGCCTCACCTGCCGCCGACAGCGTCCCGGCGCTGGTCGCGGCCGGCGCCAGGGCCTTGATTGCTGGGCCGGCGGGCAAGCGCACGATTGTCGTGGAGAGCGTGCCGACCGGGCCGGGCAAGACGTCGCTCGCCAAGGGCGAGATCATCGAGGCGATCCTGCTCGACAGCCAAGCGCCGCGTTCGGGCGATGCCTATCTGCGGTTCATTCCGCGCACCGAGATGGACATCGCCGTGGTCAGCGCCGGCGTGAACCTGACGCTCGACGAGCATGGTGTCGTCACAGCCGCCCGCGTGGCGCTGGGGGCGGCAGCACCCACCGTGCTTCTGGTCGAGGAGGCCGCCGAGGCCCTTATCGGCAGGAAGCTGGACGAAGCAGCGCTCGAGCGCCTCGCCAAGGTCTGCTCCGGCGCCTGCCGCCCCATCGACGACAAGCGGGGCACCATCGAGTTCAGACGGAAGGTTGCGGGCGTGCTGGCCAAACGGGCCGCAACGACCGCCTATGCACGTGCAGGAGGCAAATGATGGCTGGTATAGCGGTTTCCACGACAATCAACGGCGACACCATCGAATATCTCTGCCAGCCTGACGAGACGCTGCTCGACGTGCTGCGGGATCGCCTGGGGCTGACGGGAGCCAAGGAGGGCTGCGGCACCGGCGACTGCGGCGCCTGCAGCATCATCCTCGACGACCGGCTGGTCTGCTCGTGCCTGGTGCTCGGCGCGGAAGCCGAAGGCCGGCGCGTCGAGACCGTCGAGGGCATGGCGCATGGCGAAAGGCTGCATCCGCTGCAGCAGAAATTCCTCGAGCACGCGGCCCTGCAATGCGGCATCTGCACGCCGGGCTTCCTAATCGCGGCCAAGGACCTTCTGGCCAAGAACCCCGACCCGACCGAGGAGGAAATCCGCTTCGGCCTCGCGGGAAACCTGTGCCGCTGCACCGGCTATGACAAGATCGTGCGCGCGGTCCAGGACGCCGCACATGTGATGAAGGGAGCGCACGCATGAATTTCGATCCGCGTTATTCGGCTCGCAACTTCGCATCGGTCGGCACGCGCCCGATCCGTCCCGACGGCGTCGACAAGGTGACCGGCCGCGCCCGCTACGGCGCCGACTTCAACATGGCCGGCCAGCTGGTCGGGCGGATCTTAAGAAGCCCGCACGCGCATGCGATCATCCGGAAGATCGATACCTCGAAAGCGGAAAAGCTTTCGGGCGTGAAGGCGGTGATCACGGCCAAGGACCTGCCCGACCTCACCGCTGGCGATGCCGCCATGTACGACATCCTCGACAATTGCATGGCGCGCAGCAAGGCGCTCTATGACGGCCATGCGGTGGCCGCGGTCGCCGCTGTCGACGCCCGCACGGCTAGGCAGGCGCTGAAGCTGATCGAGGTCGACTACGAGCTGTTGCCGCATGTCACCGATGTCGACGAGGCGATGAAGCACTCCGCACCGCTCATCAACGACGCCATCTTCACCGAAGGCCTCGAGGAAAAGCCGGTAAAACCGTCCAACGTCACCAAGCGCAGCCAGTTCGGCCATGGCGATGTCCATCAGGGTTTCGGCCTCGCCGACTTCATCGTCGAGCGCTCCTTCAGGACCGAGCAGACGCACCAAGGCTATATCGAGCCGCATGCCTGCGTGGCGAGCGTCTCGTCCGACGGCACCGCGGATCTGTGGGTCTGCACGCAGGGCCATTTCGTCTATCGCCAGCACTGTGCGCAACTGCTCGGCATGGAAGCCTCGAAGCTGCGCGTCACCTCGTCCGAGATCGGTGGCGGCTTCGGTGGCAAGACCCATGTTTGGGCCGAGCCGGTGGCACTGGCGCTGTCGCGCAAGGCGGGACGGCCGGTGAAGCTGGTGATGACGCGCGACGAGGTTTTTCGCGCCTCGGGCCCGACCAGCGCCACCTCGATCGACGTGAAAATCGGCGCCCGCAAGGATGGCACCATCACTGCTGCCGAGGCGACGCTGCGCTACACCAGCGGCCCCTACGCCGGCTCCTGGGCCGAGGTCGGCGCCATGACGGCGTTCGCCTGCTACAGGCTGGAGAACGTCAAGACGGTCGGCTACGAAGTGCTGGTCAACCGGCCGAAGACGGCGGCCTATCGCGCGCCCTCGGCGCCGATGGCGGCGTTCGCGGTGGAAAGTGCTGTCGACGAGCTGGCCAAGGAGATCGGCATGGACCCGGTCGAGTTCCGCATCAGGAACGCCGCCCAGGAAGGCACCAGATCGTCCTATGGCCCGGTCTATGGGCCGATCGGCATCGGACCGACGCTGGAGGCTGCGAAGAATCATCCGCACATGAAGGCGCCGCTCAAGAAAAACCAGGGGCGCGGCATGGCCTGTGGCTTCTGGTTCAATTTCGGCGGCCAGACCTGCACCGACTTGAACATCGGCATGGACGGCTCGGTCTCGCTTGCCGTCGGCACTGTTGATGTCGGTGGTTCTCGCGCGTCACTGTCGCTGGTGGCGGCGGAGGAGCTCGGCATCGACTACTCGCAGGTCAAGGCCATCGTCGCCGACACGTCAAGCCTGGGTTACAACGACATGACCGACGGCAGCCGCGGCACCTTCTCGTCCTCGATGGCAACGATCTCGGCCGCCCGCAACGCGATCAAGATCCTGCGCGAGCGTGCCGCGCAGATGTGGGACATTCCCGTCGACGATGTGGTCTGGGAAAAGGGCCACGCGCTCGCCAAGGGCGAGAGGTACGGCAACCTGGCAGCACTGTCGCTGAAGGAGATCGCGGTCGAGTCGGGGAAGACCGGCGGACCGATCGCGGGCCACAGCGAGCTCGTCGCCGATGGCGCGGGCGTCTCCTTCGCCACACATATCTGCGACATCGAGGTCGACCCCGAAACCGGCGCCACCCGGGTCATCCGCTATACGGTGGTGCAGGATGCCGGCAAGGCGGTGCACCCGACCTATGTGGAGGGACAGTACCAGGGCGGTGCCGCGCAAGGCATCGGCTGGGCGCTCAACGAGGAGTATATCTACGGCAAGGACGGGCGGCTGCAGAACGCCGGTTTCCTCGACTACCGCATCCCGGTCTGCTCGGACCTGCCGATGATCGACACGCAGATCCTCGAAATCCCCAACCCCAACCATCCCTATGGGGTGCGCGGCGTCGGCGAGACCTCGATCGTGCCGCCGCTGGCGGCGATCGCCAATGCGGTGTCGAACGCAGCCGGCGTGCGCATGACCCACATCCCGATGTCGCCGCCGCGCATCCTGGCGGCGATCGAGGCGGAACGGGGAGGCTAGGGCAGGGGTTCGCGCTGATGGTCGAAGTCACGCTCTGGGGCGCGCTCGGCCAGCTCGCCGGTGGCAAGAGCAAGGTCGAGATCGAGGCCAAGGACATCAGGGAGTTGTTCAGGAAGCTGGCTGAACAGTATCCCGGACTCGAACCCTTGATCGACCGCGGCATCGCCGTCGCCATCGACGGGACGATCTATCGCGACACCTGGTCAAAGGAATTGCCAAAAGGCGCCGAAATTTTCCTGCTTCCGCGCCTTGCCGGGGGATAGTCGGACAAGCATCTCGCCGTCATCGACGGCAATGCCCGGCACTCAACGGCCTCAATGGTGGCGGCTGAATGGCTGCTATGCCAGTCGGATGCGTGAAGGCGGAACGTCTGCTTCCGGCCCAAATGCGGCCGGACAGCAAAGCGCCGCATGGCGGTCGTCGAACGGGTCACGGCGGCACGAAGAGCGGACATTCGATTCGCCGGCAACAGCCACGGCATCGACCTGTGGAGCCGCAACCCGCCGCTGTCGAACCTCCGTCAGGTCCCGTTGTCGCTCCCCGTCAACCTGCCTTGGCTCCCGCGTCTGCTGCTTCGGCAATCATGGATCCATCCGTGACGATCACTCCCCCAGCGAAGGGCGTTCCAACAAAGTACGCCGCCTTTTCGGGCATGTGGGCTGGACGATTGGAGGGCACCTATGTGGCCAAAGTCGCCGTGCAGACGATTTCTCCAAACGGCAAGGTGACGGTCACCTTTGCGTGAGGCAATCTGGGCGACAACAATCCGGGAGAGGCCGCCGTTGAAGGAAGAATTGTTGGGACTACATTGAAGCTCGGGCGCCTGCCGAATGGCGCGGACATCAGTTTGATATTGTCTAATGGGACGCTGGCCGGAACCTATATGCTCGCCGGCCAGGCCTACACGGGCGCGTTCACCAAGCAATGATCAAGGAAGGATCTGATTGTTCGCGCTTTTGAGGGTTTTCATCCGCATGATCGCACTCCACTGGCGGCAAGATCATGCCGCCGATTGGGCGCAGATGAGATCAGTAAGGACGAGGCGACCCTCGCGAATGGCGACATCAACAAAGTGCCGCCTACCCGATGGTGACCTTGGCCTCAAATCCCAACGTGGCTAGAGTTCGTGGCATGCTGAACGCCATTCATCACGTCGCGCTCATCTGCACCGACTACGACCGGTCGCGACGGTTCTACGTCGAACTCCTCGGCCTCGATCTGATCAGGGAGGTCTATCGGGAGGAGCGGCAGTCATGGAAGGCGGATCTGCGGATCGGATCCGTCCAGCTGGAATTGTTCTCGTTCCCTGCACCAGCGATCCGGCCGTCCCATCCAGAGGCTACAGGCCTGAGGCATTTGGCGTTTGCCGTGACGAACCTTGATCCCGCAATTATGCGCCTGGAAGCCGCCGGCGTTGCGGTCGAGCCAATCCGGATCGACCCATATACAGACCAACGGTTTACCTTTTTCCGCGACCCAGATGGATTGCCGCTGGAACTCTACGAAGCCCCATAAGGAACGGCTTGTCGCTTTCGCGACCACGTCATCGGAGGTGGGAACGGCAGCCGATAGATGTAATCCGCCAACTCGGTTCGTCATCGGCTCCTTGCCGCTGGCCGGGAGGCCGACCGCTCGGCGCCTCATTCTCGAGTGAAGCAAACCTAGCCGCATCTAAGGACAGACATAGGTGGAGAAATGGGATCCAACAGGAAAGGCTCGCGATCGAGTTCGATGTGGCCGTCATCTGCGGACCACGGGCGCGGAAGTTTCCGCGCGTCGATCACGCGAACCCTATCCCAATCGGCGTCAATTTCCCCCGCAGCCATCACCGGAAGGCGCGGCCGAGCGTGGCCTAGACACGAACCACTTCATGGCGTTCCGCGCGCGAGCAGCTTGAAGCCTATTCGTCCCTAACTTGGGAGGATGTGAGGGCTGTTGCGGTCGCTGGCGAGCGAGACGCCTTCACCGTGACAACGGCCAAAGGCCAGACTCACCAGGGGCGTCAAGTACGCACGCGGCGATTTCTGTTGATGCGGTAGGTCGAGAAGTTCGCCGCGAGCTATGCCGCTCAGGCACTTTCGTGCGCAGCTGCCTTTTAGCCCGCGGCGAGCCTGACCTGCGGGCTGAAGATGTTAGTCTTCACCAACCATCCTTGAAGTTGGAGTTTGCGCCTTGTCATCGCGGAGGCATTTGCTGATATCCAGATTTCCTTCCTGACCCGCGAATTGCTGCTGCTCGCCAGCGCTGTGCTGAGCTTCGAGATCTGAGTCGCGTTCTCTGATGTCCAGGCGAGATCGTCGGCTGTGAACAGAGCAACTCTTCTGTTCGCGCCGACCGAAATGACCGGAATGCATTCGACGATTTCTATGCCACTGACACGTTCGTTGCCAAAGGGACGCGTCGAGAGATAGGCAAGCGTCTGCATGGCCGTGAACGCGCCAACTCTTGTTTCGCTCGAAGCGACGAAGGAGGCGAGCGTGCCGAGGCCCGATGTGCCCGCCATGCTGCTCAGAAAACCCACCGTCCGTGTCTTTTCGGTCGGCGTGAGTTTGTCGCTCAGCAGCAATCGTTTGGTTGTGTCCGCCGGGATGTTCAGCTTTTCCAGGCGCTCGCGGTTGATCGCCGCCGTTTCATCCGGCGACATGTCGAGCGTTCGCGACGTGAGTGAATCGAGCGTTCCGAGGCCCGAAATGACGGTGCCCGCTACGCCGGGAACGAAACCCAGTCCACGGTTGACGCCGAAGGACCCAGCGGCCGAATAGGATGCAACCTTGTCGAGTTCGCTAGAGAGTGGAATGAAATGAGTATAGGGATCGACGTGCAGCGCCTCGGCCAGACGCCGCTTCTCTTTCGGCCTGTCGACAAACTTCTCAAGCAAGCTCTCGTTCTCGCGCTCCGGCTGTCGCCTCTCTGGCCTGCCGAACGTGGTGACAAACTCGCCAGCCTTGGAGAGGCCGCGCCGAACCGAGCTCACCCGCCGGGTGACGTTTCTGTATGTTCCCTGTGCGCCGCCGATCGGATCCGTCACCGTATTGACGACGCCTCGGATTGGGCTGAGGACTGCGTTGCCGGCGCCGTGCACGAATTCCCCTGACAAAGAATGTTTCTTGAGCGCGTCCAGGGCGACGAGCTCCTGAACGTGATTGCGCGCGAGATCATCGCCGGTCACCGGGTAGGTGCCGAACTCTGTGGTAAAGACGTAAGTGCTATATCTTCCGTCGCTTCCGACGTTGCTTTCTACCGTGTAACCGGGGCCTTTCTGGAGCGTCCCCAGAACGGCGGTTACGAGCTTGGCTCGCGGTTGTTCGCGCTGACCTGTCGTCCTGCCGGATGGAGGTGCAGCGGCCGCCGATGTCACCGAGGCATAGTCGAAGATCTGGCCAGGAGCGTTGCTGTGAGCACAGCCTGCGAGAAGCGTGAGCAGCGCGACCGATCCGACGCTGCCAATCCTGACACGCGCTGCGGACGCGGATGGGCGAGGGCAATCATAGTTGCCCGAGGACACGAGTTTGGACATGTGATGATCCCGTTTTTTCGATGCTAGTTGAAGGCGCGCAAAGTCACGACGTGACTGGGCCGGTTACCTGAGCTCAAGGAATTCTCGACAAGGCGGCGGTAGCTGTTCGCGTTGAGCGGTCGAGACGCCGAAGGTGGGTAAAGTGTGCTGGCGGGACAGCCATTTTGACCCCGCAATTAAGATGCATTGATGTATCTAATTATAGTTCTTGTTTCGGCGCAAGATGCGAGTATGAATCTTATCTGCTATTCGCGGATTTTTCTGTCGCGCCCATCGCTTTTGGCTGTTCCGCAACTTGCAGGGTTCGCGTCGGTGAGAACGGCAAGGGCGCGACGCACCCTTGGTCGCCGCAGCTCGGCGTCGTTACTCGGCGTAGCAACTCATGGCTTCATGCTTCGGCTTGCACGCCAATAGTGGAAAGCGGACCATGCCTTTAGCCAGCTCACGCTTATAAGCGCCCATTTCAGCGAGTTCTCGCCCCATATGACCATCAGATCGCTCAGTAGCCCGACGACGAACGATCCAGAGGCGATGCCGACGCCGTTGATGCAGAACAGGGTCACCGCTGAGGCAAAGCTTCGCGCGCTTGGATCGACGGCGGATTGGATCGCCGCGAAAGTCGGCCCAAGGTAGAAGCTGCTCAGCAACACCGTCACCGCCAGCAAGACCAGGAACAGCGTGTAGTTGCTGGATAGGAGCGCCGCGATCTGCGTTACCATTGCGATTGTGAACGCCCCGCCGAGCATCTGGAGGGCATAGCGCGGATCGCGTTCGGTCAACCAACTGCTGATGAAGCCGCCCGATAGAATGCCGACCATCGCGACAATGCCGGCTACTACGCCGAAGCTTGCGCCTGTCTCGGTTGCCGAGAGGTTGAACGTTCGCATCACATAGGCTGGTCCCCACGCATTCAGCGCGCCAGCGCTGCATCCCAGCAGCGTGCCCCCAAAGACAATGTTTCGGATCATAGGGTTCTGGAAAAGGCTCCTGACATTGCCACGGGGGAGCGATTTCGCTTCCGATTGGGGCTCACGAGCCGGCTCTCGGACTGTCGTTAGTAGGAGCATGACAAGCACCATCCCGCCGCCGCCGACGCAAAGAAAGGCCGTGCGCCACCCGAACCGATCGCCGATATAACCACCCAGCGCGAACGCCGCGAAGGCGCCGATGGCAACCCCGACCGAGTAGACCGCCAGACCTTTGGCACGGGCGGGACCTTGCAGATAGTTCGCGACGATCGAATGCGCTGCCGGCGTGAGCGCGGACTCGCCGGCTGCAACACCAATGCGGGTCAAAGCGAAGGTGCCAAATCCCTTGGTGAAGCCGGCCATGGCAGTGAACATGCTCCAGACCGCGATCGCGATGCTAATGATGGCGACACGGTTTCCGCGATCGGAGAGCCTGGCGATCGGTATCGCGCAAATCGCGTAGGTCAGCGAGAAAGCAGGGCCGGTGATCAAGCCGATCTGCGTGTCGCTCAGGCCCAAGTCTTGCTTGATCGATTCAACCATGATGAAGGGCAAACGAGAGTCGATCGAGGCGAGGACCTGGCACAGCATGAGGGCGAGAACGACGTACCAGGCATAAACTCTCGACGGCGACGTGTCGGAGTCATTCACAGCGTTACGATGAGCAATGTTCATGGCGTCACCGCACGGATAGCGGTGTTGCTCGGTCGGATAGCGTCATAGTCCGACAGGTCGAGCGCGCTGTGCACAGCTCGCTCCGTGCCCTTTTGCATGGCTGATGCCCCGACCAGGGCGAGCAGAGATGCTTTGCGCTGTTCGAGTTGCTCCGGCGTTGAAGGGATCATGCCGACCTTGCCCTGATCCACGGTTGCTTGGTTCATTTCCACGAATGGCCGAAGCTTGCTGTTATATGCAGCGAACGCGTCCCGATGATCGGCGTGCAGTGCGAGCTCGCACGCGAGCACATAAGCACCGACCAGCGCGAGGCTGGAGCCCTGTCCTGTAAGGAATGAAGGCGCATAGGCGGCGTCTCCAACCAAAGCAATCCGGCCCTTGGTCCATGCCGGCATCCGAATCTGCTGAACGGCATCGAAGTAGAGATCGTCAGCGACCTGCATCGACGCGATGAGTTCCGGCAGCTTCCAACCAGCTCCGGCAAAGGCCTTCGCCGTCAAATCGCGCTGAAATGCCGGTTCGCGCCCCTCGCGACCCAGCAGGTAGGGATGCGAAAATGCCAGGAGGGTGAAGACTGATTTTGGCTTCTCCCCGACAGCATAGAGCGCAGTCAACCGACCCGGCGCGTTGACGCAGATCGCCTCGTGACTGAGGCCGAGCATATTTGGCGTTGAGAATCCGGCGAAGCAGTATCCAATCGGCCACGCGAAGTCTGCGTCCGGGCCGAAGGCAAGCTGACGAGTGTTGGAATGCACGCCATCTGCACCCACAACGATGTCGAACATTTCCCGGCCACCGTCGGTGAATGTCACTTCGACGCCATCGGCCCGATCGCTTATCGCCGCGATTGACGTGCCGAACTGGTAAGGAATCCGGTCGCGCGTGAGCGAGACGAGCAGCGACGTCAGCGTTCCACGGGGCAGTTCAACATCGCGTCCCCGTACGGCACCATGGATCCATTCCGGCTCGACCGTCGCGATCTCGCGCCCGTCTTCATCGAGGAATGTCGCCTTCTCAGAGCGGATGTGCTCCTGGAACAACTCTGCAAGCAGGCCCATCCGCTCAGCGACCTGCATGGCGCTGCCGCGAAGATCGATTGGATACCCACCCAAGCGGATAGTCTGCGACTGCTCGACCATGGTGACGGAGAACCCGAATTCGTGCAGCCAGTAGGCGAGCGCAGGCCCGGCAATACTAGCTCCCGAAATCAGGACGCTTCGGCCGTTCCCGAAGGTTTGGGGTGAATGTTCGATTGGTGTGTTCACGAGGAGAATCCTCTTCAAGGCAACCGATCGCATCGGTCTGTTGTGAATTGCTGAAATGCCGGAGCGGCCCTCGGCGTACGCCGCGCTAGCGAATGCTGCGGGCCCACAACGTGGTCAGAAGCGGGAAGCGTCGCGATTGCAAATCACGGCAGCCGCAAACGTCGGATTTCCGAGAACGCTGCTTGCTGCGCGAAAGGCGTAGATCGTGATGACGCCAGGCTCGGCGGCGAGCATAATTGCGCCGCCAGACCGCCTGTGGAGGGGAGGCGCCTGCTTGAGGATTGAGCGAACCTCATCCATTTGTGCATTGGAAAAGCCGGTCTCGCACATTCGCTCGCTTGTCACACATTCGCTCCTGCTATAAGATGCGGTAATGCATCTATTCAGGTATAAGCGATCAGGTCAAGATGCATTAATGCATCTTATTTTAGGGCTGGTTTATGGGTGAACGACGCCGAGGAGCGGATCTGGAACAAGCGCTGCTGGAGGCGGCATGGCTTGAACTGATCGAGCATGGCTATGCCGGATTGACCATCGAGCGCGTGGCGGAAAAGGCCGGGACAAGCCGTCCGGTTATTTCCCGCCGCTGGGACGGAAAAGCCCCGCTCGCGATCGCCGCGATTCGTCATCAGATGGCGAAGCATCCGTTGGAGGTCCCGGACCGGGGAAACGTGCGGACGGAACTTCTGGAGTTTCTCGAGCGAGCGTCGGAGCGCGCCGCCGGAATTGCGGCCGCGTTCACATTGTTCATGAGCGAATATTTGTCTGAAACCTCGTCTAGTCCCGAGGCGCTGCATCTCGCCATCATCCGAGGCGAAGCGGAATCGCTTTCGGTGATCCTGAAGCGCGGTGTGGAACGTGGGGAGGTTGATCAGAAAAAACTGATCCCGCCCGTGAGCTCTCTGCTCGGCGATCTCTTCCGGCACCATGCCATCATGAACTTCTCGGCACCACCACCCGCGTTGCGGAAGGCCTGGGTCGACTCCGTGATCCTGCCGCTTATCAGAGCCGGATAGGACGTTGCTCGCAGCGTGCGTCCCCAGGCGTCCTTGTCGGCATGGGCCGCATCCAGGGCCGCCTCGATGTGCTGGGCATTCGAGCGCGCCACCTCGCACAGCAGCTGACCGTTCACCGGGGAGTGGTTCTCGAAGTAGCGGCCGGAGCGCGGTTCGGTCCATTTGCCGCCGATGAAATTGCCGTAAAGCTTGTCGAAGGGCACCTTGACTGGGCGTGAGAATTCCACCTTGTTCATGTGTCTTCCTCCTAAAGCTGACGTCGCGGGATGCGACGCTTCGGAGGAGACTTGCGATTTATGCTGCCAATGTCACCGCCGCGGAGACAGTGAGCGGGCGGAATGCGAAGCGAGCTTCGACCCAAACCATTCCTGGATATTCGAGGATACGGGGCCGACGAGCCGATCGGCGATTTCGGCCCGACCATCCTTGCTCCCGACGTTGGCGTTGACCAGAACGTCGAGAGGCGAGACTGTCGCATCTCTAATTTGCTCAAACGTCGCATTACTAAATTGCTGCTACATAGATAAGTCGCATAACATCAATTGTGGAACTTTTAAACGAACGTCTAAGTAACGGCTAATATATATGCCGTAACACATGGCTGGACTGATTTGGGTATGGCAGTCAAGAGCCCCACTTGAAATACCTTGTTAAGAAATTATATTTGCGAACGCGCTACAGCGCCGTTACTAATAACGGGGATCGCAATGAATCATTGGAGAACAAGGGTGGAAGCCGAAATCCAGTACCACAGTAAGACCAGTGCAGAGCGGCAAGCCGCATGGCGTAAGCGCCAGAAGCACAACGGTCTTGTCCAAGCGGCAGGGTGGGTGCACGAGCACCAACTACCGGCGCTGCTACAGCTGATCGAGATGCTGAGGGCAGCGCCGGGCTTGGAAGTAGGTTCGCCACGGAATACCATGTCCGGGCGACTGCATAAGTTGAGGTAGAGCGATGCTAGAACACCACCTGAGAAAACTAGTGTTTTGGATCATGGCGATCATAGTGGCGTTCGCATGGGTGGGGCAGGCCCCACCGCACTAGCACCATGGCACGAAGCGTTTTGATGAACCGCCGCCACCAAGTGAGCGGCGGTCTTTTTTTGGCTCAGGCCTTTTTTTGCACCGCAGGAGATCGTCGCGCGATTTTTTGACATCGACGGGTTTTTTACCCGGCAACGGATCAGGGTGCTTTTTTGATGGGGCCAGAGCCGAGATATTGAGCCGCGAATGGCGGCGTTTGCCACTTTCGTTAGGTGCTAAGAACCCAGCCGCTACGCGACTGGCGTGCTCCGCACGCCCCACAGCCATCCGCCTGGACATTTCTTCCCGCAGGAGATTCCGCGCGGGAAGGGCGGTTTTTGGCTTGGGAGGGGAAGAGAGGGAGAGACCTACCCTTGAAGATGCGGCGGGTAGAGATTGAACCCCGCGCCGTACACGGGACTCCAGTACTTTGCCCGGATCCGGTCGCGATACTCTTCCAGTTTTTTTTCGTCCTTTAGAAGCCATTCTATTTTTCCTTCGTAGCTACGGAGAACCCTATCGCCGTACTCATCCATGAGATCGGACGGAGGGGGCGGGCGACCATCGCCCTTGAAGCCAACGATCTGGCTTTCTTCGACCAACCGCTGATTACCTTTCGGTCCGCGCAAGATTTTGCGACGGGCATAGAGCGGAGAGCAGGCGTACATAGCCGCCCATTGGTCATTAAAGGACTGACAGAACAGGTCAGCAGCAGCAGACCCCGGACGCAGCATGTAGCGCTTGGGACTACCGTCAAAAGCTTGGACGCCCGGGAAGCTGTAGTACAGGTCAAGCGGAGCAATGCCCTGAGTGACATGGAGCCGCGCGCGCTCATGGAGCCATGAAGCGCCAAGCAGCGGCTTTTTGGACATGCGGCAGAGCGCCTGTCGTTCTGGGCCGCCGAGGTCCTTATTGAGGTACTTGCAGACGTACCGGACAGCGGCGGCAGTATCTTCGGCAGAGCGACCGAGTGGTTCCCACGTCGAGAAGCCAAGCTCCCAATGTTCTTGATTGAAGCGCACCGGATCGGCGCGCGTGGACGGCTGGTGAGCCGGAACAGGACCCTGCCAGAAGATTAAGAGATGCCAGTGAGCGCGGCCCTTGGTGGAGCCGTATTCGCCCACAGCGAAATACCGGGCAGGGAAGCCATGCTTCCGCAGCCGTTTGAAATATTTCTGGACATCAGAGTAAGTCAGCAGCGCAGCACGGAGATGATCCGAGTTGCCGTTTTCATCGCGACCATAGGTCAGCGTTACGAAAAAGGGAGCGCTGGCAAACTTACTTTCCGCAATGCATCGGCCCGTCCAGTCATCGACGGAGCGGCCAAAGCATTGCGAGCAATTGCGACACCCAACAACCGTCCCGTCAGCAAGAGTTTGAGGTGCTTTGCACATGATTGACTTTCCTGAGTTGTCGGGTGTCACTAATTGCACATGGGGACAAGAAGGTGTGTGCGGTGACGGACCCTGTTTTTAGCTACTTCGAGCAAAACAGGGTCCGCACCATCGGCCAGACTGCTAGGCCACCAAGGGTGCCAAGCCAGCAGGCCGAGTTCATCGCGCAATCATATGCGCGCGCCAGTCGGCGAGTTCCCAATGGGCAGGGTCCCAATCAAAGGCGTCATTGACGCCGGGATCATCCCCGCCCCAAACGAGCTTGAAGCCCCTTTGATGGGCGATTTCAAAGCCGATATGGCCGACTATCGACCATTGCTTTGGCGTTAGACCCCAGTGCTTGAGGCCGTGGACAATATCCGTGGCACAGCCCCAGTTATGGGCGCTGTCAGGGTACCGGACTGTTGTGACGCCCCTCACGAAGGCCGACTCCTGATCGGCCTTCGTGCGCCAGACACAGTGAGGGTACATGGGCACATCGAGCACGCGGAGCCGTCTTATAAGCAGCCGCGTGAATTCGACAATGACCGGATGCGCGCCCGTCTGGTCGGCCCGCATCTGTTGTTGGCCGTAGTGGACGGACAGGCAGTATTGCTTGTCCGCCATGCCAGCGAGTGACTGGCGTAGCCCCACCTCCGGCCACGGAGGTGGAGGAGGGTATTCGTCACCAGTAACAAGGGGAGGGGCGGGCGCTACTGCCCGCCTAACCCGATGATCCGGGCGATAGGACTGTCGCGCGCCAAGACGCGCAACAGCCTCACGAACCTTATCGGCGATACTCATTCTTCCGTCTCGCCCTGAAGCGATCCGTCACCCTCAGCGCCTGTTCCTCCTGGCGCAGCATCGCCCTGTTGATCTGCCGAACCGGCCTTGCCGGCTCCCGACTTAGGTTTTTGACGTTGCGGAGCCTCGCCGCCATGTACTCCAGACTGTCGTTCATATTCACTCCTCATCGCGGCGAGTTGACCCATCATTTCAGAGCGCAGAGCCGCCTCCATACGCTTCTGATTTTGTTCGGCTTGGAACGTGACCCACTCCAGCGCCTCATTGCGCGGCGCGCGATCATGGATAGTGGTGAAGCTTTCGCCGTCGCCGTCGAACCACATTTCCTCGCGTTCCGTGGACTGCCAGTAGACGACGCGATCCACATCATCGGCGGCGATCTCGACTTCGCCATTGGCGATGAATTCGAGCGTCTCAAGACCCGCCGGCATAGTCGCGAGGAAGCGGGCAGGGCGCTTGACGACCCTGCCATCGTCGCCGGCCGTAGCCTCGACCACGAACAGCGGAGTAGCTTCCAGACAGTTGAAATAAATGCGCACACGCCTTGAGCGATCATCCGAAGCGCGCAGGACGACAGAGCCAGCAAGCGGATGCCAGTCCGCGAGATTATCGAGCTTGATAGACATATAAGTTTCTCCTAATTAATGAGATGTCCGCCAGTGACCGAAGCCACTGGCGAAAGTGAAAGGACGAGTTACGGCTTGACGATGCGGGACTGATCGACTTCCGCCAGAACCTTGGCGTAGTCGTTTGACGCTTCGATGAGGGCAGGGCCGAACTGGGTATTGCCCTGAATGATCAAATCGCCCTGCATGACGACTTCCGCGATATCCTGATTGGTCACCGCGAACGGCTTTGTGTGGATGCTGGTACACAAATAGAAATCCGGACCAAGGGTCGGATTGATCGTCTCCGACGCCCAGAAGCGTTGACGGTCCTCATCAAACGCCGCGTTCGCCTGGGGGCGATAGAACTTCCCGCCAATGTGCGGAGCGGTCGAGTTCCACTGATAGCCCATCGGCGCATAGCCGAAGGTCTGGGTTGGCGTCGCGTGGTCAATGTCCACATAGTCACAAGGGACGACCGACACCTTTTCCGGGTCCAGATAATCGCGGATGAATTTGGGCCGGTCGTTCTCGTTGTTGGTCATATACAGAAAGGCGTCTTTCTGCCTTTCAAACAACTGCTCGGGAGTGATCTCCGCCACGATCATCAGGACGCCGCCCGTGTTGATACGCGGCACCCTGATATTGAGGTCGACGAACGTAGCGCCGTTGACGACGCTGTCGGTCAGATTGCCCGAATTCGTCGCATAGCGCTTGGCCATCCCGAAGATGGTAGACGCCTCAGCCACAAGTATCGGGTCTTTCAGCGCCTGATCGGGCACCGTGATGCCATCCATCAGGATGTTGATGATGTATTCGTCGGAATGACCGGCGTATTCCTCGCGCATGCGCGCGAAGGCTTGGGTTTTCTTGGCCAGCTCGATGTTTGACAGCGATATGCTGATACCGTTCGCCGCCATTTCGGCGAAAATCTGAGGACGGTTCGCGGCACCGATTGCACCGGCGGATTGCCCCTTGATGAAGATGCCGTTCGCGCTATTCGGCGTACCGACCGGCATATCGTTCGCAGCCGAACCCGTGTAAACAATCGACCCCGAATTCGTAAAGTTACCGGCACCGATGCCGATACCCTTGACCGGCAACTGAGTGTTGACGACATTCAGCGCCACCACGCCATCGGCCTTAGCCTGATCAAAATCCGGCACCACGTGTTTGAAATTTTCGTGGTTCCAGAAGGCCGGCGCCAAGTTCGCCTGAAGGCGGGTGCGCGGAGTCAGCGACTTGGAGCGATTGGTCGCGCGATGGTTCCAGATCAGATTATAGGCCTCAGTGTAGGCCGTATTGATCGCGCCGCCGACTTTGTAATGCTTGCCCAGATAGACCATGATGTCGTTCGACTTGTAGGCAGGGCCAACCACCGTTTCGACAAACGGGATAACGGCTCCGCCGTCGATTGCCGGCTGGCCTTCATAGGCACGGTTGAGGATGTCCATGCTCCCTTGGAAGCGGTCGAAGGCGAGCGTCGGCACAATATAAGCCTTCACATCGACGCGGACGGCATTCATCAGAATTTCAACCGTCTCCTCAAGCTCGAACGAGCACCGGAGCAAGTTGCCGGGGATGGAGTCTTCACGATGCAGGCCGCAGGCGAAGATCGGAACCATCTTGCCAGCCGGCAAGGAGGTAATGCCGCGCCCCGTCTGGACACGCATGGTACGCGGAATGTCGATTGGCACGGACTGTTTGCGAGTAGCGTTCATTTGCGTTTGCCTTTCAGGCTTTTGAGGAATTTTCGGAGTTTCGCGCGGCGGCGCGCACAAGCGCCGCAGCGCATTACGAAGGGGGCAGGATTGGCGACGATGGATACAGCCGCTTACCCGCCGAGTTTCTGGAGGTAGGACGAACCGGCCTGTATGTGCCGGTTCTCAGAGGCGGGATTTTCCAACCACCGCCGAAGCCGGGTAGAGGCACCGGAGCATTAGCTTCCAAATCCCGGTAACCAACATAAACGCCGAACGCCATGTTTGCGATTTCGCTATCGCCATAGCGATCAGCGAACGCCTGACCATCAGGGACGTTTGGATCAACGACCAAACCCGTGTCCTTCGGATAGGGATTGGTCACAGACGGCGTTTCCACCTTGGGAGTACGCGCCGACCCTGCCGATGCAGGGTTCATGCCGCCCGGAGAACGGACAACGGTTGAGCCGACCGAAGACGGCACACCGCCGATAGACGCCCGCAGCCTTTGGGCCGTATCGGCCTGTAGGTTGCGGAGCGTTTCCTGCTTGATCTTGAACTCCAGATCAGCAGTAGCTTTAGACATCGGGTCATAGCTGGACACGATGTCACCGACCTTGCCGAGCGCATCAGCGATGAACGCGCCCGACGACAGGCCGGGATGGCTGGTTGCGGTGAAGCCCGCCGAGCCACCATTGCGGATGGCGGTGAGGGGATTAAACCCCGCCGCTTCCGCGTCCTGGACCATCCGGGAGTAATCAACCCGACTGGTTGTTTCCTCTTTCTTGCCTCCGCCGAGCAGCCCGCCAAGCAGCGTGGCACCGGCGGAGATAAGTGCACCAATGAACTAGGCCGCCTCCTTTGAGTGCGATACATATCGGCCCGCGATGAGATCGCAGCCGACAAGGAAGATAGCGATCAGGCCATTGACCAACTGGTCAGCCAGATCACCGTCCAGACCCTTGGCGACAAGATAAGCGCCAAGCGCCGTTCCGAGCCGCGTGACGACAGGGACCACGACCGACCGGACAAGCATATTCTTCATGCTTTCGACTCCTTTCTTTTAAAGGACGTTCGAAAGCTCCCGGAGTTTCGATTAGGCTTCAAACGAACCGATACGAGCCGTTTGTCGCATAACATCAATTATGGAACTTGAAATTCTTATTGAATAACAATGGCTTATCAAGAAGTGCACATGGGTTGTCCAGAAGAACACATGGGAAGGATCCGCAGGTTTCATGGCGCCAAGCGTTCCAGGGTTGGAGTCTTGCCCCTGACGAGACATGGTGGAGAATGAGATGGGCCGTAGCGATGTCCTGATTGTCGGCGCCGGACCGACCGGCCTTGTCCTGGCGCTGTGGCTCGCCAGGCAGAGGGTGAAAGTCCGCATCATCGACAAGACGGATGGGCCGGGCACGACGTCACGCGCGCTCGCTGTGCAGGCGCGAACGCTCGAACTTTACCGCCAGCTCGATCTGACGGAAGAGATCCTGGCAAAAGGTCACAAGGTCCCTGGGATCAACCTGTGGGTCGAAGGCCAGAAGAAGGCACGCGTCCCCTTTGAAACCATCGCCGAGGATCTCACGCCCTATGGGCCATTCATCTATCCGCAGGATCAACATGAGCGCCTGCTCATCGAGCATCTCGAGGCGCTCGGCGTGTCGGTCGAACGAAGCACCGAGCTTCTCGGTTTCAGCGAGGCCGGCGATCACATTGTTGCAACCCTGCGCCGCCCGGACGGCCAGGAAGAACCATGCGAGGCAAACTACCTCGCCGGGTGCGACGGCGCGCGCTCCATCGTTCGGCAGACGGCGGGCATCGGCTTTCCTGGCGGCACCTACCAACAGGTGTTTTACGTCGCCGACGTCGATGCTTCAGGTCCAGCGTTGGATGGCGAGTTGCATGTCGACCTGGACGAGGCCGACTTTCTCGCGGTCTTTCCGCTGAAAGGCGAAGGTCGCGCGCGGCTGATCGGAACCGTCCGCGACGAGCGGGCAGCGCAGGCTGAAACCCTGAAGTTCGAAGATGTCAGCGATCGCGCCATCCAGCACATGAAAGTGAGGGTTCAGACAGTCAACTGGTTCTCGACCTACCGCGTCCATCACCGCGTCACGGAGCATTTCCGCAAGGGACGCGTCTTCCTCCTGGGAGACGCCGCGCATATTCACAGTCCGGCCGGCGGTCAGGGCATGAACACAGGCATTGGCGACGCCATCAATCTGGCCTGGAAATTGAAAGCCGTTCTGGCCGGCCAGGCATCGGATGCTCTCCTGGATACCTACGAAACCGAGCGCCGGGCCTTTGCGCTAAAGCTTGTGGCAACCACCGACAAGGGATTCACGCTCGCGACGGCTGAAGGATGGGCGGCGGACTTCATTCGCACGCGCATCGTCCCCATAGTCGTGCCCACGCTGTTCAAATTCGAAGCGGTTCGCGGCTATCTGTTCAGCGCGGTGTCCCAGATCGTCATCAATTACCGCGACAGCGCGATCAGCGTAGGCAGGGCCGGCGACGTCAAGGGCGGCGACCGCCTTCCCTGGGCGCCGACGCCGGGCGTCGACAATTTCGACACGTTGCGGACGATCGGCTGGCAAGTCCATGTTTATGGCACTCCAAGCGCTGAGCTGGACGACTGGTGCAAGCGTCAAGGCCTCGCCCTTCATGCGTTCGCCTGGCAGGAAGCCCACGCAAAGACGGGGCTTCTTCGCGATGCGATGTATCTGCTTCGACCCGATACATATGTTGCGCTGGCGGCCGAACAGCAGGATCCCGAGGTGCTAAGCCGCTACTTCATGGATCAAGGACTGGCGCAGGGGCAGACTTGACGCTGGTCGCTCCCTCCAGGATCGGCATCATCAGCGCAAAGAGTTCCGCTTGCGACGAAAGATTGCATTTGCTGTAAAGCTGCTTGCGAAAGACCTTCACCGTCTGTGGGCTGACACCGAGATGGAGCCCGATTGACGGCGAGGAATGTCCCTGCAGAATCAGAAGCGCCACCTCTGCCTGTCGCTTGCTCAGCAAAACGCCATGGTGCGTTCGCATGGCGGCGATGAGACCATCGGTGATCGATGTCGCGCTGATATCAGTCGCGGAAGGACTCTCGGAAGCGCCCCAGTGGGCCCTCAGCAGGGACATGATCACCGGCTCATGCGATCGCAGGCATTCTTCGGCCCGCTGCGAAAAGTCCTGACCGGAAGAACTGTCCTTGCCCATGGAGATCGTAATGGTCGCATTGTCGCCGATAGGCAGAACAACGGAAATCTCATCGGTTATGCCGATGCGCCCATAATACCATTTGAAATATCGGCTGCGCCGAAACTGATCGGGCGCCACGTCAAGAAGGCGATAAAGCCCCGGCGCTCCGCGCCTGAGATGGAAATGATAAATCGGGTCAAGCAGGTATGCCGCGGCCAGATATTGCTCGGCAAGATAACGAAAGACATCTGGTCCGTAGATCTTTCGGTAGAGCACGTTGGGAACGGCGGTGCCTGAAAAGACGATGACGATCACATTGTCATAGTCGAGGCAGCGGTGAAGGTACTCCGTTAGCGCCGGATAGAATTCTCGCTTGCCGATCGCGTCGATCGCAAGCCCAAGGCTCTCGTGGACAGCATTTGTCACCAATCATACCCCGATGGGGGTATATACCCCCGCAAAACGATACCACTAGAGTAAATCAAAAAAAACAGGGGTATGATCTTTTGTCGAAAACATCACCTCAAAGGCCGAATTGCTCAGCGTTGACGCGGGGAACCCCGCAGCGATGAGACGCCCGGTCGATCACAGCGCGATGGCCGTTTCAGGCTATACTGTTCCCTGGTACGCGCCAGCCGGAGCGCCGATTGCCCTCCATGTCTCCATATCGGAGCCGGTGCGGGATGTGCGGGTTGCGCGGTTGGATACGCCGACGCCGAGGGTTATGGACTGGGCGGTGAAGACCGTCGGCGAGCGACCCGGCAGGCGCGATTTCCATCAAGGGTCGTTTCTGAGAGTTTCCGCCGCCGAGATTGCCAAAGCCGCGGGGATCGAAGGCGTAAGCTTCGAAGTCTATCTGACACGCAACGATGGTCTCAGGGTTCTGCTGGAAACAGGGTCGCTCCGCCTCGGCCTGCGGGACGGCCTGCTGACCGTCGAACATGGAGGCCGGCAGTTTCGGATCGACGAGACATTGCCAGCAAACACCTGGCTGACCGTCGGGATGTCTTCGAACGAAGGCGGGACAGCGCTTCGCATCCGGTCGGATGACGCGCTCTCGCCCCTGGATTTTTACCGCCAATTCGACCTGCCCTGGAAAGATCTGTCAGGAGATCTGCTGTTTGGGGCCAGCGCATCAAACGATATCCGGTCATTGAACGCCAAATTCTCGTCCATTGCGCTGCAGACCGAGAATGGACCTGTTGCCTGGACATTCCCCGCGCTTCTGCCGACAGCCGCACTCGCCTCGTCGGGCGCAAGTGAGGTCCTCCTGCTGGAGGCGGTCAACCAGCCGGCCTTCTGCATGACGTCGCGGCGCTGGGATGGATCGAGTTTCGAGCCGCGGCTGGTGCCATCGCACTACGACGCGGTTCATT
The DNA here is from genome assembly GCF_040537815.1 of Mesorhizobium shangrilense. Taxonomy (NCBI): domain Bacteria; kingdom Pseudomonadati; phylum Pseudomonadota; class Alphaproteobacteria; order Hyphomicrobiales; family Phyllobacteriaceae; genus Mesorhizobium; species Mesorhizobium shangrilense. Next base: position 267,276 of record NZ_JBEWSZ010000004.1, on the reverse strand, counting down.
GCCACGACGACGATATGGGACCGTTGCAATGGCCGGCATCCCACAGCCTGGATATCCCCTCCGAGGCGGAAGCCGGCGTCTACGCCTTCGATGTCGAATATGATGGCGGATCAGAGCGCATCGTCTTCTTCATTTCCTCTGCCAGCCGGCGCTCGGCCCTGCTGTTCCTCGTCCCGACCGCCACCTATCTCGCCTATGCCGACGAATTCCTGCCGGCGCATCTCTACGAATGGCTGTGCGAGGATCGCGGTCATCGCTTCGCGATCGATAACAACCTGAAATCGCTTTACGACTATCACAGCGACCTCAGCGGCGTGTCGATCTCGTCCTACAAGAAGCCGAAAGCGACGTTGCGCGACGACTACAACTATCCGCTCTGCGGCTGCCCGCACAATCTGCCCGTCGACCTGCATTTTCTCCGGTTCTGCCACAGCAACGGCATCGCCTTCGACCTCATCACCGACCACGACCTGCACGAGCGCGGCCTCGCCGGCCTGCAAGGGTACCAGGCGGTCATTACAGGCAGTCACCCGGAATACATGTCCGTCGAAATGGAGCACGCGCTGCGCACATTCGCGGCGCAGGCAGGCAGCATCGCCTATCTCGGCGGCAATGGTTTTGCCGGCAAGGTCGCGTTCAAGGATGATCTGATGGAACTGCGGCGTTCGCCACTCGAGGCTGGCCGTACCTGGGACGGACCGATCGCCGAACAGTCGCTCTCGATCACCAACGAACCGGGGGGCCACCTTCGCGCCAGCGGGCGCGGCGAATTCTCGCTGACGGGCGTTGCCATTTCGCTGATGGGGTTCGAGGGGGCACGGCCCTTCACGCGGACACCGGAAAGCCATCTGCGGGCTGCCGAATGGCTGTTCGACGGCGTGACCAACGAAACCTTCGGCGCCGGCGGAATCGTGCTCGGAGGTGCCGCGGGCTACGAAGTCGATGCCACCGATCCGCATCTGGGGACATCTCCCGACACGATCATCATCGCGCGCGCCACGGGCTTTCCCGACGGGTTCGTGCACGATGCGACGCGCTGGTACGAAGGGGGAGCGAGCGAGCGCGCAACGCGCCGCTGCGCGGAGATGACACTGCGTCCTCTTGCTTCGGGAGGGCTGATCTTTTCGGCAAGTTCGGTCGCCTGGTGCGGCGCGCTGCCAGGCGCCGGCGACATGAACGACGTCGGGAGGATCACATTGAATTTGCTGACGCATCTGGCGGCGGCAAAGAGCCGGCCGGACCCACTTCGACAACAACAAAAAGACGGGAGCCAACCCGCAGCGACACAGGGTTCAACGGCGTAATTCGTTTCAACACTTCACCAAGGGAACAAGGATCGGAATCATGGGAATCATCAGAAATCATTTCATCGGCGCGGCCATGTTGGCCGTAGCGACCGCAATGCCCTTCGCGGCGCAACCCGCGATGGCGCAGGATCTCAAGGTCGAGCCGGGCACCTTCAAGCTCGCCATCTCGCCCTGGCTCGGCTACGGCATGTGGTACGTCGCTCAGGAGAAAGGCTTCTTCAAAGCCAACGGGCTGGAGGACGTCCAGCTGATCAATTTCGTCGAAGACAAGGACATGGGCGCTGCGATCGCAGCCGGACAGGTCGACGGCGACAATGAATCGATCCAGCAGTTGCTGGCGAAGGTGCAAGCCGGCATTCCGCTCAAGGGCATACTGCTGCTCGATGCAAGCACCAAGGCCGATGCCATCCTCGTCAACGCCGACATCAAGACGGTGGCGGACCTGAAAGGCAAGCAGGTTGCCTTCGAGAGAGGCTCGACCAGCGATCTCCTGTTGAACTACGTGCTGCAGAAAAACGGCATGACCATTGATGACGTGAACGTCCTGCCGATGCCGGCGGCGAGTGCTGGAACAGCCATCATTTCCGGCACCGTTCCGGCGGCGGTGACCTACGAGCCCTACATTTCGGCGGCCGTATCGGCCGACAAGAATATCAAGGTCCTGGCCGAGGCCGGCGAGGCGCCAGGCCTGATCAGCGACGTGCTGGCGGTGCCGGACGAAATCCTCAAGACGAAACCGGGCCAAGTGCAAGCCATGCTGAAAAGCTGGGACCAGGCTCTCGAATATTACCGGGCCCATGTCGAGGAAGGTCGGGCGATCATCGCCAAGGGAGTCGGCGCCACCCCCGCGGACCTGACGACTGCCTTCGACGGAGTTTCGTACTACTCGGTCAGTGAAAGCCAAGCCGCGCTCAACGGGGTGTTCAAGTCCGAAACCTATCCTGGCATCGTAAAGGCCGCGCAGGCAGCCAAGCTGGTCGACAAGGACATCGCCTACGAGACAGCCATCGATTCCGCCGTGGCGCATTCGAAGTAACCGCTGCCGCAACGCCGGGCGGGCCGTCGCGGCCCGCCCTTTTCACACAATCCCGCCCTTTTCACACAATCAAGGGAAGCCCAGCGTATGGCCGTTGCCGACGTTCAAGTCGCTCTGACCTTCGATTTCGACGCCTATTCGACATGGATCGGCAGCCACAATGCGACGTCGCCGAGCATGCTGTCGCGCGGAGAATTCGATCCGATCGGAGCGCGCCGCGTTCTGAAGGTGCTGGAGCAGGCCGGCATCCCGGCAACCTTCTTTGTCCCCGGCCATTCCGCTCTCGCATTCCCGCCGGTGGTCCGCGCCTTTCGCGATGCCGGCCACGAGATCGGCCATCACGGCTGGGTCCATGAAAACCCGGTCCTGCTGACGCGCGAGGAGGAGCGCACGGTCTTGCTGAGAGGCCTGGAGGCGCTGGACAAGGTCGCGGGCGTCAGGCCATGCGGATATCGTTCGCCTGCCTGGGACAACAGCCCGTCCACCATCGAACTGCTGCTCGAACTCGGCTTCGAGTATGAAAGCTCGATGATGGGGAACGACCACGAACCCTATTGGTGCCGTATCGGCGATTCGTGGTCGACCACGGAAGAATTCCGCTTTGGCATCCCGGTCGATCTTGTTGAGCTGCCCGTTGCATGGCACCTCGACGACTTCCCGCAGTTCGAGTTTCTGGCGACGGACAAGGGTTACCTGGCTGGCGGCCGCGCCCCGTCGACGGCGCTTGAGATCTGGAAGGCCGAATTCGACTTCCTGTATCAGAGGATTGGCAGCGGGGTGATGGTGGTGACCATGCACCCGCAGATCATCGGACGCGGCCATCGGCTGCTGATGCTCGAGCAATTCATCAGCCATGTCGCATCGCATGAGCGCGCCGGCTTCACCACCTGCCGGGACCATGTGCGGCAATGGCGGACGGGCCGCTCGCCGTCGCTGCCAGCCGACGCGGGCGACAACAGGCTGTCCCGATGAAGACGGCAATCCTCACCGGTGCGGCTGGCGGGATCGGCGCGGCCATCGCGACGCTGCTGGCATCAAACGGCGCCACCGTCATTGCTCTCGACAGGTCGTTCACCGGCGTCAGCGAACAGGCCACCGATGCCGGCCATATCCTGTCGACATCGTTCGATGTTTCCAGCGAAGCGGATTGGAGCAGGATCTCGCGCATGGTTGCCGAACGGTTCGGCCATATAGACGCCCTGGTCAACAATGCGGCGATCTTCAATCCGGTCCCCTTCCTGGAAGAAAGCGTGGCCGGATTCCAGGCCGTCACCGGCGTCAACCAGATCGGCACGTTCCTGGGGATGCGTGCCGCCGCGGCTCTGATGCCGGCGCAAGGCGGCGCGATCGTCAACGTCTGTTCGACAGGCGGGCTGAGAGGGTTCAGCGGTGCATTCGCCTATTCGACCTCGAAATGGGCGATACGAGGCATGACCAAGGTCGCGGCGCGTGAACTTGCCAACCGCAACATCCGTGTCAACGCCGTGCATCCCGGGTTGGTCGACACACCGATGCTTGGTGAAAACACGGCGCAAAACCTGACGAAGATGACGGCGTCAGTGCCACTGAACCGGCTCGCCAGGCCCGACGAGATCGCCAGGCTTGTCGCGTTTCTGGCCTCGCCCGGCAGTGAATACATCACCGGCTCCGAATTCACGATCGATGGCGGGCAGACGATCTAGGTCCGCCCGCGACAGAAAGCTCAGCGATGGAACGACGATTTCAGGGAAAGACCGCAATCGTGACCGGGGCCGGCAACGGCATCGGCCTCGCAACCGCCAGGCGTTTGCAGGCGGAAGGCGCCGAGGTGCTTTCCGTCGACTGGAATACGGATTATCTGGCGAATGTCGCAGATCCTACGCTGACGATCGATCTCGCCGACGACGATGCGCCGGCCCGGGTCGTGGAGGCCGCCAGGACGCATTTCAAGACCGTCGACATGCTCGTCAACAATGCCGGCGTTGCTGGTCCCAAAGCACTGGCGGAAAGCGACGACGAGCTGATCGACCACGTCATGGGCATCAACATCCGCGCGGTGATGCGCCTGACGCGCGACATGCTCCCGCATATCACGAGACCGGACGGCTGCATCGTCAATGTCTGCTCGGTGTTCGGCGAAGTCGGCTTTCCCAACACTGCCGCGTATGCGGCATCCAAGGGCGCGCTGTCGCAGCTCACGCGTCAGCTGGCGTCCGACCTGTCGGCGGATGGCATCCGCGTCAACGGCGTGGCGCCGGGCGTCATCAACACACCGATCGTCGCCGAGCGGATCGCTTCGGATGCCTGGTACCGGCGGGCGATGATCGAAACCACTCCCATCAGGCGCGTTGGAACGCCAGAGGATGTCGCCGGCGGCATCCTGTTCCTATGCAGCAACGACGCCCAATTCATCACCGGGCATATTCTCAACATCGACGGCGGCTGGCTTGCCGCACGCGTCGCCTCCTGAAGGCGATCGATCGCAACGCGAAGGATTTAGTATGTCACCTGTAGCAATTCACGAGTTGAGCAAGATGTCGTCCGATGCCCGGGTGCGATTGCTCGAGCGCACCGAGACGGATCTCGCAAGCTACATCAAGAAGGTCGAGCCCATCATCGAGGCGGTGCGGACAAAGGGCGATAGCGCCTTGACCGAATGCGCCGCGCGGTTCGATGGCGTGACCATGGACAGTTCCGCATTGAGAGTGCCCGAAAGTCAGATCGCCAATGCAGAGCAGGAACTCGATTCGGAGATCGTTGCGGCCATACGGCTTTCAGTGGCGCAGGTGACGCGCTTTCACCAGGCGCAAATGCCCGACCAGCTCTGGCTTAGCGAAGAGACCCAGGGAGCGCTGATCGGCGACCGCTGGACATCGATCGATTCCGTCGCTTGCTACGTGCCGCGCGGTAAGGGGTTCTTCCCGTCAAGCGCGATCATGACCGCGGTGCCCGCCAAGGTGGCCGGCGTCGCACGCGTGATCATCGTGACGCCGCCGGGGCCAGACGGCTCGGCCGACGCGGCAACGCGGTTTATCGCGTCCCTGATCGGGGTCGATGAAATCTATCTGTGCGGTGGCGCACAGGCGGTGGCCGCGGTCGCCTATGGCACCGAGACCGTGCCGAGATGCGCCAAGATCGTTGGGCCTGGCAGTCCCTGGGTCAGCGCCGCGCGCCAGCTTCTGTCGAACCGGATCGATCCGGGCAGCCCGGCCGGTCCAAGCGAATTGCTTGTCTATGCCGACAGTACCGTTCCGGCGGCACTTGCCGCGCTGGAACTCACCGTTGAATCGGAACATGGCCCCGATTCATCCGCCTTTGTGGTCACGGCCGACCCTGCGCTGGCGAAAGCCATCGCCGCCGCCGTGCCGGATTTCTGGTCGATGATGGGAGACTATCGCGCTGATTTTTCCCGCACCGTGCTGGGCGGCCAGAACGGCGGCATCGTGCTGGCGCCCTCGGTCGAGGCAGCCTTCGACTTCATCAACGATTATGCCGCCGAGCATCTCTCGGTGCTGTCGACCTCCGCTTTCGAGCTGCTACCAAGGATCAGGAACGCAGGTGAAATCCTGCTTGGTCCGCATTCGGCAATTCCGATTGCAAATTTCGTGCTTGGGCCGAGCCATGTCCTGCCGACCGGCGGCCGGGCCAACACCGCGTCGCCGCTGGCGGTCTTCGATTTCATGAAACGCTCGTCAATAGCCTATCTTTCCAAGGCGGCCTATGAACGGCTGGCGCCCGCTGCCCGCACTTTCGCCCGTTACGAGGGCTTTGCGGCGCATGCGAATTCGGTCTCCGAAATACGCGACCGTATCCTGTCGAACAGCAGCCCTTCCAGAGGCCCGTGAGCGAGATGACGATGACCACGCAGACAGACAAAGCGGTCCCGAAGCAGACGACGCAACATCGCGGCCGGCACAAGTCGATGCTGAACATGGCCGCGGAGATTTCCGGCCCGAGATACCTGCTTATCGCCATCTGCGCTTTCGTGCTCTTCATCGCGGCGTGGTTCCTGGCGACCGGGCTTGGCATGGCAAGGCCCATCTTCCTGCCTTCGCCTTTCGCCGTCGTCGCCAAGCTGGCGACGCTGGCCGCCGATGGCACGCTGGCAAGCGATATCGGCAACAGCGTCTACCGCATCATGGTCGGCTTTCTCATTGCGTCGGTGATGGCGCTGGCGACCGCGATCCTGATCGGCGCCTATCGTTTCTGGGAAGCGGCGATCGAGCCGTTCCTCGACTTCGTTCGCTACATGCCTGTCGTGGCGTTCGTCCCGCTGACCATCCTGTGGAGCGGCACCGGTGATACCCAGAAATTCCTGATCATCTGGATCGGCACCTATTTCCAGCAGGCGCTGATGTTCAAGGACAACATCAAGCGCGTTCCTTCCGACTTCGTCGGATTCGGACGGACCTTGGGCATGAGCGACTTGCGCGTGCTGATGCGCATTGTCGTGCCCTCGGCGATGCCGCAGATCTGGGACACGCTTCGCATCTCGCTCGGCTGGGCGTGGACCTGGGTGACGCTGGCCGAACTGGTGGCCGCGAATTCAGGGCTCGGGTACCGCATCACCGTTGCCCAGCGCTACCTGCAGACCGACATGGCCATCGGCTACATCCTGGTGCTTGGCATCCTCGGCCTCGCGACCGACCAGGTCATGCGTTTCCTTGGCCGGCATTTCTTCAAGTACGAGAGAAAGTCCTGACATGCAGACGCTGCCCAAGCTCAAGATCTCGCATCTCGACAAATCCTTCTCGGCGGGACGGTCGCGGATCAAGGTGCTCGATGACATCAATCTCGAAGTCGGCGACAACGAGTTCGTGTCGCTTGTGGGCGCATCCGGCTGCGGCAAGAGCACGCTGCTGTCGATCATCGCCGGCCTGCAGGATTTCGAGCAAGGCGAGATGCTCGTCGACGGCACGCCGATCACCGGGCCGGGCCGCGACCGTGGCGTCGTCTTCCAGTCCTACACCTTGCTGCCATGGCTGACCGCGCTGCAGAATGTCGAATTCGCGCTGCGCGAGACCGGACATGGCGCAAAGGACATCACCGAGGTGGCGCGCCAGCACCTCGACCTGGTGAAGCTTTCCCGCTTTGCCGACCGCTTTCCGAGCCAGCTCTCCGGCGGCATGAAGCAGCGGGTGGCCATCGCTCGCGCCCTGTCATACCGCCCGAAAATGCTGCTGATGGACGAGCCGTTCGGGGCGCTTGATGCCCTCACCCGCGGCCAGATGCAGGAACTGCTTATGCAGATCTGGCAGGAGCATCGCCTCACCGTGATTTTCGTCACGCACGACGTCGAGGAGGCCGTCTACCTGTCCGATCGCATTTTCGTCATGGGTCTCAACCCTGGGCGGATCAAGGAGTGCATTACCGTGCCTTCCGCCAGGCCGAGGCCGACCGGAATACAGCATGACCGCGATGTCCTGGAGCTTCAGGCAAGAGTGCTGAAGTCCATTCGCGAGGAAACCAGCCGCGTCGAGTTTGAGTGAGCGCGATAACCTTCATCAGGCAAGGTGCGGGACAGTCAGCTATCGCGTCGACGCTTGGCTGCCACCAACGATCATGGCGCTACGCGGCGATGCGTGCGAACCGCTTCCGGTACTCGGCGGGCGTGACTCCGACCTGGCGGGTGAACGCACGGCGCAGCGTATCGGCGTCGGCGAACCCGCAATGCGCGGCAACCTGTTTCGGCGGTTCATGGCCCATTTCCAGCAGCTGGCGAGCCGCGTTCACACGGACCTCCTCGACCCACGTCGCCGGCGTGATTCCGACCTCGCTTCGAAACAGCCGCGCAAAATGGCGTGGGCTTAGCTCCATCCGCTTGCCGAGGCTGGCGACGCTGTGGTCGAGCGCGGGATTGGCCGCCACCCAACGCTGAAGCTCCTGGAGTGCCGCGCGGCCCGCCGGCACGGCTTCGCCCTTGCGGCTGAACTGCATCTGTCCGCCCGGGCGCTTGAAGAACATGACGAGCTGGCTCGCGACCTTCATCGCGATCTCGTGCCCGAGATCCTCTTCCACCAGAGCCAGCGCCAGATCGAGGCCCGCTGTCACGCCCGCCGCTGTCCTGAGCTGGCCGTCGCTGACATGGATCGCGTCCTGATCGACAATGACCGTCGGGTATCTGAGCGCCAGCTGCTCCGCGACCGCCCAGTGGGTCGTCACCCTGCGGCCGTCGAGCAGGCCGGCGGCGGCCAGGAAGAACGCGCCGCTGCAAACAGATCCGAAGCGTCGCGCGGCTGGTGCCCTGCGTCGCAGCCAGTCGACAACCAAACCGTCAGCCGGCACCTCTGCCGCATTCGGGCATCCGGCAACGAGAAGCGTGTCGATCGCCTCCCCGATATCGCGGTCGATGATCCCATCAGGCATCAGCCGCACGCCTGACGAGCTTTTGATCGGCCCTGGCTCCCCCGCCGCCACCAGCAGCCGATACGTCGCATAGCCGGCCTGCACGTTTGCCTCAGCGAACACGTCAAGGGGACCGGACACGTCGAGAAGCTGCACACCGGGAAGTGCCACGATCACAACCGTCTTTGCCTCCACATTCATGTTCGCGTCCGTCTTGGCCCGGATTTGTCTGTATTCGTCGTGTTACGACAATTGCAGACAATGTAGCCCGGATTTACCGTCCTGACGAGCAAAAACCGCAGGAGAAACGCATGATAAAGATCGTCGAAACGGCCGCCATACCCGACAGCAAGCTGGCGCGCGCGATAACCGAGTATATCCGCGACACCGAAACCGACCTGCTCTTCAACCATTCGAGCCGGGTCTACCATTTCGGCGCGCTCGCTGGGGTGCACCGGGGGCTGAAATTCGACCGTGAACTGCTCTACGCCGGCGCGATGTTCCATGACATCGGCCTGATGCCGAGCCACAGCAGCCAGCACGAGCGGTTCGAGGTCGACGGCGCGCATGCCGCCCGCGATTTCCTGCGCAGCCACGGCATCCCCGAGGCGGACGCCTATACGGTCTGGACCGCGATCGCGCTGCACACCACGCCGGGCGTGCCTGTCCACATGCATCCCGTCGTCGCGCTGGTGACCGCCGGCGTCGAGATGGACGTGCTCGGTCTCACCTACAAGGACTATTCGGACGGCGAGCGCGATGCGGTGGTGAAAGCCTTCCCGCGCACGCCGCGGTTCAAGGAAGACATCATCCAGGCTTTCTACGACGGCATCAAGCACAAGCCGGACACCTCCTTCGGCAACGTCAAGGCAGACGTCATCGCCGACAAGGAGCCGCATTTCCACCGCGGCAACTTCTGCAGCGTCATCCGCTGCTCCTACTGGCACGGCTGATCCCCCCTGAACCCCAACCGCGCAGCCCGCCCGCAGGCGAGCATTTCGAGGGTCTCGTGGAGGCAGACCAAGGCTCGCAATTATGAGACGGACGGCGCCACGTCTCAACTCAGGGCGCGGTCTGGTTTGTCCCTCGTTTCCCGGACGGGGTCATTCAACCCATCCTGGGCAGGATGCCGACAAGCACCGCCGCCGCCACACGGATATCATTGTCTATCGAAACCCGGACAGCAGGGCCATTGCCTTGCTCCAGAGCAGCGACGATCTTGCTGTGCGCATCGTTCGACCGCGCGATATAGCTGTCGGCTTCCATCAGAAGCGTGAGGTAAGGCCCTGCCCTGCCCCACAGATCACGGATCAGGTTCAGCAGGATCGGCGCGCCGGCTTGCCGATAGATGATAAAATGGAAGTGCTCGTTGAGCGTCAGGTAGGCTCTGGCGTCTCCGCTCTCGACAGCCTTCCGCATGCCGGCAAGCGCCGCGCTGATCTCTGTCAGCGCGCCTTCCGTCATCCTGCTCGCGGCCATCTCGCCCGCCAGTCCTTCCACGGCAATGCGAATCCGCGTCAATTCCTCGAAGGTCGAGGCCGAGAGCAGGGGCACGATGATCGAGCGGTTGTTCTTCATCTCGAGAAGCCGCTCCGCGACAAGCCGTTGAAGCGCCTCCCGGATCGGCGTCGTGGAGGTTCCGAACGTCTCGGCCAGCTTGCGGATGACCAACACCTGGCCAGGGCTGAACCTGCCCGAAATCAGCTCCTGCTTGAGCGCGCCATAGGCCCGGTCGTTCAGGGTTTGATGCTCGAGCTTCAGCATGCGCGCGCGCTCAGGTCACCAGTTCGACAAGGCGCGATCGAGCGTCTCGGCCAGTTGCTCGGCATTGTCCCTGGCAAAGGGCAGAGGCGGCCTGATCTTCAGAACATTGCCGCGCGGACCGCACGACGAGATCAGCACGCCATCCTCGCGCATGGCTTCCACGACCGCTGACGTCTTGCTTGCGGCCAAGGCGTCATCACCCTCCGCCGTCAGTTCGACGCCGAAATAGAGGCCGTTATGCCTGACGTCACCGACCATGCCCTGCCGGGCCTGCACGGCGCGCAGCAGTTCCCCCGTATAGGCGCCCACGTCACGCGCGTTCTCGATCAGCCCCTCGCCTTCGATCACCTCGAGAACGGCGATACCGACGGCGGCAGCGACCGGATTGCCGCCGAATGTGTTGAAGTAGCCGGTGTTCGAACCGAAGGATGAAACAAGCTGCGGCCGCACGATCACGGCTCCCATCGGATGTCCGTCGCCGATCGGCTTGCCCATCGTGACGATATCGGGCTCGATGCCATAATTGGCGAAACCCCACATGCCCTGGCCAAGCCGCCCGAAGCCGGACTGGACCTCGTCGGCAATGACGATGCCGCCCGCCTTTCTGACGTGATCCGCCGCCTCGCGCATCACGGTCGCATCGGGAAAGAAGATGCCGTCGCTGGAAAAGGCCGAGTCGAGAAGCAGCGCCGCGGGACGGATATTCTGCGCGCGCATGTCCTCGATGGCGGCGGCGACATTCCCCGCGAAATCATGCGCGGCGCGGCCATGGTCGCGAAACGTGTCCGGCGCTGCCACCGTCCGATGGTGGGCGGGCACGCCCTTTGCCCCGACAGCCGCCGGCGACAGCTGCGCGGTCGCGATCGTGGCGCCGTGATAGGCGAAGTCGGTGATGATCACGCCGGTGCCGCCGCTGGAATGCTGGGCAATGCGGATGGCGAGGTCGTTGGCCTCGCTGCCGGTGCAGGTGAACATGGCGTGGCCGAGATGGGCCGGAACGGTGCCGAGCAGCTTTTCCGCGTAGTCGAGAATGATCTCGCTGAGGTAGCGGGTGTGCGTGTTGAGCGTGGCGGCCTGCCCCGACAGCGCCTCGACGACGCGCGGATGGCAGTGCCCGACCGAGGCGACATTGTTGTATGCATCGAGGAATTTGCGCCCTCCTGCATCGTAGAGCCAGACGCCGCTACCGCGCACCAGGTGGATCGGGTTGCGGTAGAAGGCGCGGTAGGTAGGCCCGAGCAGCCTGGCGCGGCGTTCAAGCAAAGCGCGCTCGGATGCCGTCACACTGGCATCGGTGAACGCATTTACGGGGTACGGCGAGGACTGGGACACGAGCATCTACTCCGAATTGGAATGGTCGAGAAAATAGCGGCGGGCGTCATCGGACGACAGGCCGTCGAGCCTTTCGAGCGACGCCCAGACCTCGGTGATGAGGCGCAGGACATAGTCGCGCTTGGCCGGGAACCGTTCCGCCTGCCAGCTGGCGATGTTGGCGATGAGCGCAAGCCGGGCACGGATCAGGTCGAACAGGATGCCGATCTCTTCCGCCTCGAGCGGCTGCACCGATTGATAGCCGGCGACAAAGCGCGCTGCCGGTGCCAGCGGATGACCTTCAGCAGGCCAGCGGTACACGGCGCCGATGGCAAGGTCGCAGATCAGCGGCGAGTGGATCATGTCGCCGAAATCGAGGATGCCGGTCACGACCTCCGGCCGCGAAGCGTCCATCACCACATTGTAGGAATTCATGTCGTTGTGGACGATCTGCGCGCGCAGCTTCGGGATGATGGGCGCCGCATGCTCCTCGAAGGCGTCGATGACGCGCTCGACCATGGCGCGGTGACGGGCATCGGCGATATCGGCCATCATCGGCCGCGTCTTGGCGACCTTGCGGATATCCCAGAGCAGGTCGCTGCCGGCGGCCGGATGGAAGAAGCCGCGCAGTGCCAGGCCGAGGCGAGCAAGGAAGATGCCGAGATTGCGGTCCTGCGCCGCTGACGTCGGCGAGCGCGAAAGCAACTGGCCGGGCAGATAGGTCACCAGCCGGATGATGCGCGGCGCCGAGCCATCGACGCTAACAGCGAACTGCGCTTCGCCGCCAAGGCTTTTGCGCACCGAGGGAACCGGCAAAGTGGGGTCGACCGCCAGGATATGGTCGAGCGCCTTGTTCTGGAAATCGGTGAAGCCGGCCTCCTCCGCCGGATGTGAGATCTTCAGGACGAACTCGCCCTCGCCGTCCGTCTGGATGTGAAAATTGTGGTCGCGTTCGCCAGGCAATGGATGCGCGGTGCCTGTCAGCCCGTAGTGCTGGCGCAGGATGCCAAGCGCGTCGGCAATCGAAACGTCAGGCGCGTCCTCGGCGAGCGTTTCGCCGAAAGCATCGGGCACGACCGCGTTCACGGCCTGGCCTCCGGATCGATGGGTTCAAGACCGCACCAGTCGGCGATGAACAGAGCGATGGTCTGGGTGACCTTGCGCACCGAGTCGAGATCGACGGCCTCGTCATAGCCGTGCGGCATGCGGCAGATCGGGCCGTAGACGATGGCCGGCGTGTCGGCATAGAGGCCGAAGAAGCGCGCATCCGTCGTTGCCGAGGTGACATGCTCCTGCAGCGGCTCGCCCCAGACGGCGGTATGACTACGTCGCAACACGGCTTCCATCTCGTCGGCACCCTCCAGCACATAGCCCTCGGCCATGAAGCCATTGTAGGTCAACTTGGGCGGGCGATTGGCCAGGAAAGGGTCGGCGCGCGCCGCATCGGCGATGCAGGCCTCGAGTTCGGCCCTGGCATCCTCGAGCTTCTGCCCGGGATAGGTGGCGACACGCATCTCGAAGACACAGCGCGCCGGAACGCTCGATGTCCACTCGCCGCCTTCGATCTTGCCGAGATTGAAGCGGATGGGATGCGGGTGATCGCAAAAATGCTTGTCGTCGACCTTGCGCGCATTCCAGACGATTTCGAGCTGCTTCAGCGCCTGGATGATGACGAAGGCTTTTTCGATGGCATTGGCGCCAGCGGAGAAGGCACCCGACGCATGCTGCGGATCACCGTCGACCTCGACCCTGAACCAGATCGGCCCGACCTGCGCCCGCATCAGCCTCGGCTCCAGCGGTTCGGGAATGAAGGCAGCGTCGGCCCGGTAGCCGCGCTGCAGGCAAGCGAGCGCGCCATTGCCGGTGCACTCTTCCTCGACGACCGACTGCAGGAACACATTCGCGGCCGGCTGATAGCCAAGGCTGCGCAAGGCCGTCAGCGCATAGAGGCATGCCGACAGGCCGGCCTTCATGTCGCCAGCGCCGCGGCCATGCATCCAGCCGTCCTCGATCGCCGGATCATAGGGGTCGCGGACCCAGCGGTCGAGCGGTCCCGTCGGCACGACATCGATATGGCCGTTGAGGATCAGCGAGCGACCGGTCGCGTTTCTCGGCTTGTGGGTAGCGACGACATTGAAGGCATCGTCATAGGAAACCGCCACGGGCGAAAAACCCGGCAGGTCGCGGATCGCGTCAACGTCGACACGCCACATGTCGACCGCGTAGCTGTCGGCCTCATATGCGGCAGCCATGAAAGACTGCGCTGCATGTTCCTCACCGCGCTGCGAGGGAAAGCGCACGAGGTTAGCCAGGAACACAAGCTGTTGCGCGAAGCCGTCATCGACCGCGCTTAAAATCGCCTTGTCCGCAATCCGCTCAGGCATCGTATTTCACTTTCATCTGGATGGTGTATCATATCTCATATGCCATTTTCATGAAACGCAAGAGACAGCGCTGGCAAAAATCCGGTCCAGGCCTGTTCGTCTCTTGTCAGCATATTCGGCATGTTGGCATCAGTGGCCACAAGCCGTTACTGCTATCGGCAGACATCAAGAGGAATGCGTTGATCACCGAAGACACGATGCCTGTCGAAATCACCGATCTCGCCGTCGGCTACCGGCGCCTGCCAGCGGGTAAGCTCGCCAATGCGGTGACGTGGATGGAGGCGCGCGCGCCGCAACCCGGTCTGGCGCGGCCATTGACCATGAGCCGGATCATGATGCCCGACTGCGATTCCTATCGGGAGATATTCCTGCAAATCGGCGCACCGTGGCTGTGGGACCGTGTGTCCGAAATGTCGGACGCCGAGATATCGGAGCATTTCGCCGACCCCCGCCAGCATCTCTATTACGGCCATGATGAAAGCGGCGTCCATCTCGGCATGGTCGAATTCTTCGTCGCCGACAGCAACGAGATCGAGATTACTTATTTCGGCCTGTTCCCGTCACTGACCGGTCGGGGCTTCGGCAAGCGGCTGATGGCCGGTGCGCTCGATATTGCATGGCGTCTCAACCCAGGCCGTATCTGGCTGCACACGAGCAGCTTCGACCACCACAGTGTCATCGGCTTTTACAGCGCCTGCGGCTTCGTGCCTTTCGCCACCGGGTTCGAGATCGTCGACGATCCCCGATTGAAGGGAACCTTGCCGCGCGATGCCGCGCCGCAAATTCCGCTTATCGAAACGGAGTGGAGCGCTTTCGAGCCCTCTGAGAACCGCTGGGTTGCGCAGAGCTAGATGAGAACACCTCCGCAACCGCACGCGTCTCACCGCCGATGGGTCCGCCGCGACACCATCCTGTCGACGCTGAAGCGGCACGTCGATACGCGGATCGTGCTGTTCGCCGCGCCCGCGGGCTTCGGCAAGTCGACGACGATGGCGCAATGGGCCGCGGAAGTCGGGCGTCTGGGCCGGCTAACCGCATGGCTGTCCTGCGAGGTAACAGACAATGACGAGGGCGCCTTCCTCTCGCACCTAGTCGGAGCGCTGCGCCATCTGGTCCAGAACCCGGCCGAACTCGACCTGGCCTTCCAGTCGAGCCCGATTCCGCAGCTCGATGTCGTGCTCGCGGCACTTGTCGCGGGGCTTGCGGCGCGCGACGCCGACATCACCCTGTTCTTCGACGACTATCACGCCATCGAGGCACCGGCGGTAAAGCGGTTCACGGAGCGCCTGACCCGGCAGGCATCCGCCAACGTCGCCTTCGTCATCGGTTCGCGCAGCTTGCCCGATCTGCAACTCGGCAAGCTCAGGGTGCTTGGCGACGTCTTCGAAATCGGCCCAGACGATCTGCGCTTTGCCTCTTCGGAAGCCGAGGCCTTCTTCAACGAGAAGCTAGGCTTGAGCGTCAGCAGCGGCACGGTCGAAACCTTGTGCTCCCGCACCGAAGGGTGGGCCGCCGGCCTGCAACTGGCCTCGCTGTCGCTCGGTGCCGCGCATGCGGCGGAGACCGTCATCGGCAATTTCACCGGCGCCAACCGCAATGTCGCCGACTTCCTGATGGGGGAAGTGTTCCTGCAACTGCCGCCGGCGATCGCGAAATTCCTGCTCCACAGTTCGATCTTCGAACGCTTCAGCGCCGAGGCCTGCCGAGCGGTGATGCGGGCAGCGGACGCCGAGGCGGCGATCACCGAAATCGAGACCCGCAATCTGTTCTTGGTGCCGCTCGACGAGGAGCGCCGCTGGTTCCGCTACCATCATCTGTTCCGCGACTTCCTCAGCCGCGAAATGGAGCGCCGTGAGCCCGAGATGATCGCACCGCTGCATCTGGCCGCCGCCGAATGGTTCGGCGAACGCAGGATGCTGACCGAGGCCATCGGGCATGCGCTTGCCGCCGGCGACCAGGCCCGCGCGGCGGTGTTCGTCGAAAACAATGCGCTCGAGTTGATCGCCCAATGCCAGCTGCTTTATGTGCGCCAGTTGCTGGCGCTGCTGCCCAGGAAACTGATCGACCAGCGCATCCGGCTGCAATTGGTCGTGCTATGGCTGGCGGTGCACAGCAGCCAGCCGGAGATTGCCGGGCAAACGCTTGCCAATGCGCGCAAGCTGGTCGAAACCGGACCGACTGACGGCAAGGATCCCGGCACGCTGACCGGTACCACAATCGAGGCCGAACTCGCCGTCCTCGCCGCCGCCGTCCACAGCACGCTGGAACAGTTCGAGCAGGCGCGCGACTCCGCACTCGCGGCCTTGCGCGTCATCGCGCCTGACGCCTGGTTCATGGAGGGCGCAACGGCCAATGTCATCGGCTACAATCTCTATGCTCTGGGTGACCTCGAAGGCGCGCGCGCGGCGGTGGACGCGGCGCGCAAGGCGCATGAGAGAAGCGGCAGCCTGCTCGGCGTCACCATCGCTAATTGCTACATGGCCGTCATCGAGCGCTCGGCCGGTCGTTTGCCGGCCGCGGAACGGTTGTTGCGCAACGCGATCATCGAAGCCAGGGCGCGGATCGGTGCAAACTCCTATGCCGAGGCCCTGGCCGGAACGCTGCTTGCCGAACTTGCCTATGAAACCAATGCGTCAGGCGAAGCGCTGACGCTGGTCGAGAATCTCGGACCGCTGATCGAGGGCGCGGCGGTCATCGTCTATCCCTTGGCCAGCGTGCCCACCTATGCCCGCGTGCTGCAGCTGACCGGTCGCACCGAAGCCGCGCTAGACATGCTTGAGCGCGTCTATGAGCGGGTGCGCGGCACGGTGTACCGCCGCCTGGCATCGATGATCATGCATGACCGTATACGCGTGCTTCTGGACCAGAACCGCAACGCCGAGGCGCGCGCGCTTCTGACTGAGCATCGCAGCGAAGAGGCGGAGGCTTCGCTGATCATCACCACCGCCAACGAGTTCGAGTTTTTTGCCGAGGGCCGCTTGCTGACGGCCGAGAAATCCCATGCCAATGCGGCCAGGGTCTTCGACGCGCTTGCGGAGCGCACAAAAAACAGTGGGCGCATGCGCCGCCACATCCTGGCGCTTATCCTGCGCGCCAAGGCAACCAGCGCCGGCCATGACCAACGCGAGGCCGATCGCTATCTGCTCGACGCGCTGCGCCTTGCGCAGCCGTCGGGCTTCATCCGCTCCTTCATTGACGAGGGGAGGCCTGTTGTCGAAGGGCTGATGCGGCTGCGCGCGGCTCAGGCAAAAACCGATCCGGCACTCTCGGCCTATGCGACGCGCATCATCGACGCCGCGCAGACGATGCCTGTGGCGACGCGCAAACGGGCAGCACCAGCCGAGAAAGAACAACTCACCCAGCGCGAGTCCGAACTGCTGCGATATCTCACCGAGGGCATGTCCAACCGTGATATCGCGCTTGCCCTGTCGGTGAGCGAGACCACCGTGAAGTGGCATCTGAAGAACATTTTCGGCAAGCTGGCGGTAACGAACCGCGTCCAGGCAGTGCGCGCCGCGCAAGGCGCCACTGGCGTCCCTACCCCTCCGAAAGGAGGGGCGTAGATACCAGGCACAGCCCCTCTTTCGGGTCGGGCCATGTGATCGTTAGCCTGCTAGCGTCGCTTGGTTTCTAAAGCGCATCGCGTTGAAACGGATTCATGCGACGCGCTTTAGATCTTTTGTTTTTATGCATGTCGTTCTCCCAAAACCGAGGTCACTTTTGGGCGACATGCATTAGAGGACGCTGCGGATGGCGACAGGTTACGTTTTTCACGAACAGCTGATGTGGCATGACACCGGCTCCAGCGCCGACATGATGCCTCCCGGCCGTTTCGTGGAACCCGGCCGACACCTGGAATCGCCGGGATCGAAGCGTCGGCTGAACAACCTCATCCAGGTCAGCGGCCTGGCGCGCCATCTGGTGCCGATCATTCCCGAGCCCGTCTCGATCGAAGACCTGCTTCGCGTGCACACTCAACGCCATGTCGACGATATCCGCACCCTCAGCGAACGCGGTTCCGGCTTTGCCGGACCGCAGGCCCCGATCGGCCTCAACAGTTTCGACATCGCCCTGCTTTCGGCTGGGACCACCTACGCCGCCATGCGTGCCGTGCTGACCGGCCGCGTCGACAACGCCTATGCGCTGGCGCGGCCACCGGGGCACCATGCGGAGCCCGACCAGGCCATGGGCAACTGCCTGTTCTCCAACATCGGCGTGTCCGTACGCCGGCTGCAGCATGAAGGGCTGCTCGGCCGCGCGGCGGTAGTCGACTGGGACGTGCATCACGGCAACGGCACCGAGACAGTGTTTTATTCCGACCCGTCGGTGCTGACCATTTCCGTGCACCAGGACAATCTCTACCCGACCGGCCGCGGCGCGCTGGGCGACAACGGCAAGGGCGAAGGCGAAGGCTACAATATCAACATACCCTTGCCCGCCGGCAGCGGCACCGGCGCCTATGAAGCGACCTTCGACCGCATCGTCGCCCCCGCGCTGCGCGCCTACAAGCCGGACCTCGTCATCGTCGCTTCGGGTTTCGATGCATCCGGCTTCGATCCGCTCGGCCGCATGATGCTCAACAGCGAATGCTTCCGGCGACTTGCCGCGCGCATGGTGGCGCTGGCGGCCGAGACATCGCAGGGACGCCTGATGATGACCCATGAAGGCGGCTATTCGGAGGGCTATGTACCGTTCTGCGGCCATGCCGTCATCGAGACGCTGGCCAATCACCGCACCGAAGTGGTCGACCCATTGTCGGACCATATCGACGAATGGGCCGGGCAGGAGTTGCAGCCGCATCAGGCTGATGTGATCGATGCCGCCGAGGGCCTGCTCGCGGGCTTGCGCCAACGCCTCGCCAGCGCGGCCTGACGCGATGGATTTTCTGGTCACCACACTCCTCAATGCGCTGACGCTGATCAGCATCCTGATGCTGGTCGGGCTCGGGCTGGCGATCAGCTTCGGGCTGATGAACGTGACCAACCTGGCGCATGGCGAGTTCGTCACCGTCGGCGCCTTCGCGGTCTATTTCGTCCAGAGCATGGGTGGTTCCTTCTGGTTGGGGCTGGCGGCCGCCCCCATCGCCGGCGCCGTGGTCGGCTGCATCCTCGAGTTCGCCATCATACGCCATCTCTATTCGCGGCCGGTCTCGACCGTGCTCGCCACCTGGGGCGTCAGCCTGATCCTGCAGCAAGGGCTGGAGCTGACCTTCGGTCTCGGCGCCAAGCCGGTGACGCCGCCGATCGAGGGCACGTTCGATCTCTTCTTCACCGTCTATCCGGCCTACCGGCTGATCCTGATCGGGATAGCCATGCTGACCTTGCTGGGCGTCATCCTGCTGATCGGCAGGACATCGTTCGGGCTCGACATCCGCACCGTGATCCAGAACCGCGAAATGGCCGAAGGCGTCGGCATCAACACGCGGCGCACTTATGCCATCGCCTTCACCTTCGGCGCTGCCATCGCCGGCCTCGCCGGCGGGCTGGTCGCGCCGCTGGCGATCGTGCTGCCGCAAATGGGGGTGAACTATCTCGCGAACGCCTTCTTCGTCGTCATTGTCGGCGGTGTCGGCTCGATCGGCGGCCTCGTTGCCGGCAGCGTCTTCGTGGGCGGGCTGACCAGTGTGCTGAACTACCAGATCTCGCCATCGCTGGCGCAGGCGATCGTGCTGCTCGCCGCCATCGTTGCCGTGCGGCTGCGACCCAACGGTCTTTTCAACGGAGCGTCGCGATGATCGCCCGGGACCGCAACTGGCTGCTGATCTTCGCCGTCTGCGTGGCACTCGCCGTCATCTATCCCTTCTTCGCCGACGGCTATCAGCTCACGGTGATCCGCGACGCGCTGATCTTCGGCCTGTTTGCGGCCAGCCTCGACTTCTTCTGGGGCCGCACCGGCATCCTGTGTTTCGGCCACGCTGCCTTCTTCGGCATCGGCGGCTACATCATGGCGCTGGTCACGCTTAACGACGCCATACCCTTCGGCAGCCTGCTCGGCATCATGGGGGCGGTGGCAGGTGCAGCCTTCGTCGCCGCCATCATCGGCTATTTCCTGTTCTTCGGCGGCATTCGCGGCAGCTATTTCACCATCGTGACGCTGGCCATGGGCGTCATCTGCCAGCAGGCCGCGGTCTCCTGGAGCTCGGTCACTGGCGGCGACAGCGGCCTGATCGGCATCCCGCCGATCGCGTTCGATGTTGGCGGACTGCATGTCGATCTCAGCCAGGACCTGCCTTCCTATATCTTCGTCGCGGCCATCGTCGCGATGGTGGTGCTGGCGCTGTGGTCGATCAGCCGCGGCCGCTGGGGCACGGTGCTCACCGCCATCCAGGACAATGAAGTCCGGGCGGCAGCCCTTGGCCACAACGCGCCACTGCGGCTGCTCGTCACCTTCGTTCTTTCAGCCGCCATCGCCGGACTTGCCGGCGCCCTCTATGTCTGCATGGCCGGGTTGGTGGCGCCCGACCTTTCCGGGCTGCTGCTGTCGACGGAAGTCATCGTGTGGGTGGCGGTCGGCGGGCGCGGCACGCTGCTTGGGCCGGTGCTGGGCGCCATCTTCATCCAGCGCGCGCAGCAGACCATCAGCAGCTTCAACCCGAGCCTGTGGCCACTGCTGCTCGGTTGCGTGTTCGTCATCATCGTCTTTGTCCTGCCGGACGGCATCCTGTCGATCTACGCGCGGCTGAAGAGCCTGTTCAAGGGCCGGAGGCGCGCGCAATGAGCGACGTCCTGCTCCACGCCGAAAATGTCGGCATCCGCTTTGGCGGGTTGCAGGCGCTGGAGGCGTTGAATCTCACCGTGCGCGACAAGGAGCTTTGCTGCATCATCGGGCCGAACGGTGCCGGCAAGAGCACCTTCCTCAACGTGTTGACCGGCACGCTTCGCCCGACCAGCGGCAGCGTGCGTTTTCTCGGCCGCGACATAGCTGGCCTGCCGCTGCATCGCATTGCCCGGCTCGGCATCGCTCGCAAGTTCCAGATCCCGTCGATCTTCCCCAGCCTCTCGGTGGAAGACAATCTCAAGGTGGCGCGGTGGGGCGTGCCCGCGCCTGTCCGCCCGCTCAGTGAGTTGCTGGAACTCGTCGCGCTCACCAACCGTGCCGCCACGCTGGCCGGCGAACTCGCGCACGGCCAGAAGCAATGGCTGGAAATCGGCATGGCGCTGGCGATCGAGCCAAGGCTACTGCTGCTCGATGAGCCGACGGCCGGCATGACGCCGCAGGAGACGCTGGCGACCGCCGAGATGCTGCTGCGGCTCAAGGGCGAATTCTCGATCGTCGCGGTCGAACACGACATCCGCTTCGTACGCGCGCTGAACTGCGAGACATTGGTGCTGCATCAGGGGCGCCGGCTAAGAAGCGGCCCTTTCCATGACATCGAGACCGACGAGATGGTCCGCGACGTCTATCTGGGGAGGCGCTGACCATGCTGCGGACAGTGTCGATCTCGGCCGGCTATGGCCTGCTCCCGGTGCTGAACGGCATCGACCTCAGTGTCGCGCCCGGTGAAGTCGTGGGCCTGCTCGGCCGCAACGGCGCCGGCAAGACAACGCTGCTGCGTGTCATCGCCGGCGCCCTGAGGGCGAGCGGCGGCGCTGTGGTTCTCGGTGACAAGGATCTGACGAATGCGCCGGCCTTCCGCCGCGCGCGGGCGGGCATCGCGCATGTGCCGCAGGGCCGTGGCATTTTCAACCAGCTCACCGTGCGGCAAAACCTGGAGGTCGGCACCCGCGCCGCCAGGGACCGTGGCGATGGCGGCATCCCCGCCGACATCTTCGGCTATTTCCCGATCCTGCGCGAACGCGAAGCGCAAATCGCCGGCACGCTTTCGGGCGGCCAGCAGCAGATGCTGGCGATCGGCCGCGCGCTGTGCGGTCTGCCATCGGTGCTGCTGCTCGACGAGCCCTCGGAAGGCATCCAGCCGAACATCGTGCAGTCGATCGCCGAACTCGTGCCGCGCATCGCCGGCGAGCGCGGCATCGCGATCATTCTCGTGGAACAGAATCTCGATCTCGTTCTCAAGGCGGCGGACCGCTGCCTGGTGATGGAGAAGGGCAGGATCGTGCATGAAGGCACGCCAGAGGCGTTCGCCGACGAGAGCCTGCTCAAGGACTTGTTGGCTCTATAAGGCGCGCCTGAAGCGCGCCTGGAATCTACTGGCTTTGTAAGGCGTGCATGGGGCGCGCTTGGGAATGGAAGGGAACACAACAATGATAAGCAGGCGAACTGTTTTGAAATCAGGCGGCGCTGCCGCCGCTTTTGCCATGGTCGGCGCGCCGTCAATCCTGCGCGCCGCCGACACCGTCAAGGTCGGCCTGTCGATCCCGATTACCGGACTGCAGGCGATCCTCGGCGAGACGCTGCTCAATTGCTACAAGCTCGCCGCCGCCGAACTGAACGCCGCCAACGGCATTGGCGGGCGCCAGGTCGAACTGTTCATCGAAGACAACCAGACCACGACCAAGGGCTCCATCGACAAGGCGCGCAAGCTGCTGAATGAAGACAAGGTCGACGTGATCATGGGCACGATCATCTCGCCGGAGCGCAGCGCCACCCTGTCGGTGACCTCGAAGGCCAAGAAGCTGTTCTTCTATCCGACCAACTTCGAGGGCGGCGAATGCAACCGCTACTTCGTCGCCACCGGTCCGATCCCGATGCAGCAGGTCGACCCGATGATGCCGTGGGTAGCCGACAACCTCGGCAAGACGATCTACATCATGGCCTCGGACTATGCCTGGCCGCAGAAGATGACCGAGGCAATCACGGCGGCCTATGAGAAGGCCGGCGGCAAGATCGTTGGTGCGGACTACTATCCGTTCGGCACCACGGATTTCGGCCCTGCCTTCCAGAAGATCAAGTCGCTGAAGCCCGATGTCGTCTGGTCGATGGTCGTCGGCAATGACGCCGTCACCCAGCTCAAGCAGTATCGCAGCTTCGACATCAAGCAGCCGCTGATCGCCCCGCTCGACGAGGTCTTCAACAAGGACGCCCTGCCGCCCGGCGTGGCTGCCGGCACCTATGCGCCGCAGCCTTACTGGATGGCGCTCGACAATCCGGTCAACAAGAAGTTCATCTCGAGCTTCCGCGAAAAGTTCGGCCAGGAAAAGATGGTCAACGGCATCGGCGAGGCCGGCTATAACGGGCTGCACATCTACGCGCTGGCCGCCGAGAAGGCTGGATCGCTGAAGGACGACGATGTGCTGAAGGCACTGCCGACCATCGAGTTCGACGCGCCGCAAGGCAAGATCCGCGTCGACGCCTCCAACAACCACACGCTCTGCCATTCCTATGTCGGCAAGGCGGCGGCCGATGGCATTGGCTACGAGATCGCCAAGGATTTCGGCACCATCGCGCCGGTGACGCCTTACTGCAAACTCTAGTTACAATGGCTGCGCCGCTCACCCGGCGCAGCCGCTCCCATGTGGATCCTATCCAAGCTCGTGGATCGCGACGCCCGGCACCACCGTCCTGGCGATCTCGCACAAATGCTGGTGATGCGTGAGGTAGATCACCTGGCCAGCATTCGCCATCTCTCCAAACAGTCTGAAAACCTCTTCGGAGCGGACATGGTCGAAGGTTTCCATGATGTCATCCGCGATAAACGGTACGGAAGGCCGGAACTGTGCGAACTCATGGTATCCGGCGAGCCTCAACGCCAAATAGAGCTGGAAGCGAGCGCCCTTTGACAGCGCGTCGGCGACCTTCGACTGCCCGTCGCGCTGCAATGCGATGAGCACTTCGCCGCCCTTCACCGGTTGGGTGGTCAGACCCGAGTACTGGCCGCGCGTCATCAGCGCGAACGCGTCGGATGCCCGTGCCATCATCCCGGAGCGGTGACGCTCGCGGTAGACGCGCAGGGCGTTGCCGGCGGACATTATTCCCAGTTTAAGCTCGATGTAGCGGATGGCCTTTTCCTCGATATCCAGAAGGACAGTGCGCCTTTCGGCGTCGATGCGGGCAACGGCACTGTCGCCGCCAATGGCGTCCAACTTGTCGGCCGCGCGCGTCTGCCGAATGAGCTGTTGCTTTATCGCTTCGTCGAGGTCGAGCAGCCGTTGTTCACTTTCGGCCTTTTCGACTGCGAGGCCGTCGAAATCGAGAGCATCAAGGATCGAGCGCGCCTTTTCGAAACCGTCCACCGCGAGCTCGGCCGCCACCTGCTCCTCGAGTTCGGCGATCGCGGTGCGCAGGCGATCCCTGTCGCGCAGCAGCTCGTCGCGCTCCACCACTTCGGGCAAGGTGGCAACACCGAAGACGTCCAAGACGTCGTTCCTGCGGCGCTCATGGGCCGACATTTCAGCGTCGAGACCCTCGCGGGCATTCCGCAGGCGTTGCAGGTCGTTGACGAGGTTTGCCTTCATCTCGCGCGTACGATCGGCACGCTCCAGGCGCTCGGCAAGCCGGATCGCCAACTGTTCGGGTTCTTCACCGTCAACCGGCTCGTCCGCTTCGGCGGCAACGGCGGTGAGCTCGACAATAAAGCTGTCCCTGTCCGCCTGCATCTTCTCGATGCGCAGTTGCATGGCGTCCCGCTCCTGCAGGCTTCTGGACAACTCGGCCAATTGGTCGAGGACCATGCCGACGCCAGGCGCGGAAAGCCCGTTCTCCAGCCATGTGCCCTTGAGCGCCTCGGCAATGCCGGCCAGCCATTCCTCCTCGCGCCGCTCCGCCACCTCCCCGGCCCTTCGCCTTGTGGCCAGCTCTTCCTCCCTAGCGCCCACTGTCTTGAGCGCCTCGGCATGCTGGGCATCCACCTTGCGCTGCCGGTCGAGGAACAGTTCGGCGACGGCCATGATCGTCTCCAGGCTGTCGTGGGGCTCAGCGCCGATGCCGACGCTCTCCAGCGCTCCGCTCAGCTCCCGTCGTATCCGCTCGCCCTCATCGGCCGCCCGCCCGGCCTTCTTGCGGGCAAGCTCGATCTCTTCCCAGGCTGCAAGCGCATCGGTGCGGCCAGAAGTAAGGTCCTCGATGCGTTCGATCAGGCGCTCCAGAGACACTTCTTGACAGTCTCCGAGCAGACCCCTTGCCGCTGCGCGCAGGTCCGACAGGGCTGCGTCCACGTCGATGTCGACCCGTGCACATTGCTCGCGCAGACGCGCGATGTCGGCTGCGACTTCAGCGAGGCCGCGTGTTGTCGCCCGGATCTCGGCAAGCTCCGACGCGCTGGCCAACCGGCCCGCGCCGGCACTGTCGTCGCGCTCCAACGCCGCGGCGAAATCATCAGCGGTTTCGCCGGTAAGCACACCGCGATGGCGTGCCCAGGCCTCATCCCGCGATCGCCGGATCGCGGCCGCCGCTTCATCATCGGCCACATCGACCGAGGCGCGAAGCGCGCCGAGACGTGCCGCGAGCAACTCTTGATTGCCCTCGTATTCGGCGAGACGTTCGGACAGGACGGCTCTCTTCCTGCCTAGCTCCGCCGACAGCGTCTTCCAGGCGCCGATCTGCCCGGTGCCCGGAACGGAAATCCTGCCTAACGCCTGCGCGTCGCCGGACCATGGGTGCAAGCGGCCGAGTGCCGCCTCCCATCGCACCAGGCCCCCGTCTTCCGCCTCGCGTGCCGCCTTGATCTCGCTGGCGTGCCCGCTCGACCTCGCCTTCGACAAGGCCGCACCCAGCCTCGCCCTGGCGGGCTCGGGCACGGCCCGTTCCTCGCCGACCCGCTCCCGCGCCGTCTGGAGCGCATCAAGCGCCGCCGCGGCCTCGTCGCGGGCGACGCGCAGGCTGGTCGCTATCCCGGATCGCTGCTCGACCATGGTGCGGACAGCGCCAACAGTGGCGGCGGGCAAAAGCAGCGCGGTGGGATCTCGTTCGGCGGACCGTCCGAGCGCTGCAAGGCAGGTCGCCACGGCGTTGTTGAGGATTTGCTGCTCCATCTTGCGATTGGGCAAGTCGAGGCCAGCCGAGACATGGCGCACTTTGCTCTCCGCCAGGCCACGAACGCGCTCGGAAATCGCAAGGATCACTTCGTCTACATCGACGGAGGCGATTTTCGTCGTCAGGCGGTCGACCTCGTCGATGTTGCCGGCCAGCCGCGTTCTCAGGCTGGCGTCGTCGTCGATCAGCCCAGCGACGCTGCCCGTCCAGGTGCGAGATGGTGAAGCGATGTCCGGCAGTTCCGCCAGCTGGGCTGCCTTGCGCCGGATATCCGCGAGGATCGGGCGCGCACGAAGGTATTTGGCAATGGTATCGAGCCGTGCCGACAGCACCGATCGTTCGGTGATGTTGCGATCGTATTTTTCCGCCGCGTCCAAGCGGTCGGCTTCAAGGCTTTCGTAGGTCGATGCCAAGGTATCGATCTGATCCCGATGCGACTTGAGGTCAGCCAGGCGCTTCTTGAGCAGCGCAAGCTCGGTTCCGTGCGCCTGCTTGCGATACAGCCCGTCCGCTTCGGCCTCGAGCGCGCTCAAAATATCACTCGCATGCCCAAGACCGGCGCTGGCCGTGAACAGCAACTTGCCCAGGTCGCCACGCGATTCCAGGATCGACTTGCCGCCTGCTTCCAGCGTCTCGTCGTCCAGCGAGAACATGGTCGCATAGGCGTCACGCGACAGGCCGGCGAGATGAGCGGTAATAGCCACCTCGCTCACCGGTTGGCCTGTCGCGTTCAACAGTGAGTTATTCCGTTGCTTGGTGCGCGTGAACGTGTGCTCCGCTCCGTCGAATTCGAGCACCCCGCCGATGCGCATGGCGCCATACTCGTGCAGGAAATTGTAGCGGCTCCGTTCCTCGATGCCGAACAGAAGGTCCAGATAGCCGGAAAGCGCTGTAGACTTGCCGGCCTCGTTCAGGCCGAACACGATGTGAAGGTCGGGTCCGGACTCCGGTTTGGGGCCGAAGTCGATCGTCCTGTCGGTGAACTTTCCATAGCGGATGAGGTCAAGGCGCCGCAGCCTCATTGCGAGCCGCCTGCCTTGAGGCGGGCCGTGACTAGGTCGGCGCCGTTGGCAAGCACCCTGTCGAGAAACAGGTCCAGGCCAGCCTCGTCCCTTCCGGCAAAGTCGCGCCCGTCGGCTGGAAGATCCGCGATCATCTTCTGGACAAGCGCCCTCGCCTCGGCACGAAAAGCTTCCGAGCTGGCGTCGGCGCGCATGGATTGAGCGAGCTCAAGAACCGGGTCCGCGATGCCCTCGGCTGTTTCCGTCCCGGGCGCAGCAAGGTCAAGTTCGAGCTTCTCCACCCATGTGTCGCCCACCTGTTCCGCGGCCTGCTCTGCTTCCGCCAACAGCAGGTCCCGGTCGCGGATCAGCGCCCATGACAGGGGCGACGCCCCGGTCAGTCCGAGGCGTACCACGGCATGGCGCGACCTGACGGAGCCACGGATTTCCTCGAGCGCGGAGCGGACGCGCCCGATGACGTCGGACCATTCCACCGTCCCGGTCAGGTCGACACTCGCCCGCTCGAATTGCGCGACACTGGTCAGCCTTTCCTCGATCTCGACGGAGCGGTCGTCTGTTATCGTCACCAAGGTGACGGATTTCTCGCCGGCCTCGTTGATGTCCCTGCCCTGCGGGATTCCCGGCATCACCACCGTGCTTGCTCCAGGATGGACCTGGCGAACATGGATGTGCCCGAGCGCCCAGTAGTCAAAACCGTGGCCGTGCAGGTCGGTAACGCTGCAGGGCGCGTAGACATCATGACCCGGCGATCCGGCGAGGCTGGTGTGCATGATGCCGACATTGACGGCGCCTTCGCGGGCAGCCGGATATCTGGGCAGCAGGCTGTCCGGCGCCTTGGGGCTGGCGAAGCTCAAGCCATGGAACATGACGTCCAGTCCGCCGGCCGTTTGCAGTACTGACTGTGGACGGCCAGTGAAGATCGTCACCGTGTCGGGAAACACCAGCTGCTTCGATATCCGCGACAGGGCGTCATGATTGCCGCGGATCTTGAAAACCCTGATACCGGCCTGGTGCAGACGCGTCATCTGTGCCGCCAGGAACCGCGCCGTTTTCATCGAGGTCTGGTCGCCATCGTAGAGATCGCCGGCAATGACCAGCGCATCGACACGTTCCGCAAGGCAAAGGTCCACGATCGAGACAAACGTCTGCCGACTGGCGTCACCGACGAGCTCGGCAAGGTCGCGGTTTCGCAGCGCCAGCGAACGCAGCGGCGAGTCTAGGTGAATATCGGCCGTGTGTACGAATCGAAATGCCATGAGTAGTCTCCACCCACGAACATAGAGGGTGTTCGATCAAGGTTCGATAGGTGGATTTCGCGACACGTGGTGCTGGCTATCCTGAGCACAGGCTGCTGTCTGTGAGCACGCATGCCGAAACGTCGAACCGGAGGCAGCGATGAGACGGACCACTGCTTCTCTTGTCGCTCGACTTGCCTGGCGAAGTCCTTTTCAAAATCCCTCTGACGGGAGGGAGGCGGCGCCGGCCAAGCGGATATCAGGCCGGCCACACTCCGTGCATGGCCGATCCGTCAGAACAGGTTCATGTCGCGATCCCGCCCAGCCCAGGCGCCCGCGAGGCGATACACCGTCGATCTGGAAAATGGAAACCTGTCACCAGCGGCGGCGGAAGCACCGGCGGTACCGACGACCACGTCGCCAGTAGGTATGGCAAACGTGTCTCCAGCCGCGCCTGTGCCTCCGATGCCGGTATCTGACCGGCTCCGCAATGGGTTGCGCGGTATCTTGCTCGACAATGGTGTCAGATGGCCCGTCCAGCTCGTCGAGAATGCCGGTCTCGACGCTGGGAACGCCAGCCAAGGCATTTTGGGGCTGGATCACTTTCAACAAGGTGGCCGCGCCCGCCAAACCAATCAGTCCCGTCAGAAACAATCGCCGATCCATGCAAACCTCCTATTCGACCAATGCGACAACAGGGAAATAGAGCGGTCAGGCGAGGCGACCATAGGCACGGATCGAGACTGGGCGATCCAGCCATGCTGGCGTGCCATGACCGGACTTGAGGGCTTCAGCCGTTGGACACACAAAGACCGAAAAGCTTCTGATGATATCAACCGCAGTAACGAAGTGTAATCGGGTTGCCTGTTAGAAAAAGGTTGGAATCGTGCAAGCAATCCCTGATCGCTCCAGTCCGGGTCGATCGATGACCTGCCCATTGGACATTGCCATGAACAACCATCTGATGCTGTCGCGGCGCTTTGCGCCGCTCTTCTGGACGCAGTTTCTTTCCGCCTTCAATGACAATTTCCTGAAGAACACGCTGGTGTTCCTGATCCTGTTCACCCTTGCCGCGGACAAGGCAGCATCACTGGTCACACTGGCGGGTGCGGTCTTCATGGCCCCCTTCCTTCTGCTTTCCGCACTCGGTGGTGAGATCGCAGACCGCTTCGACAAGGCGCTTGTCGCCCGTCGGCTTAAATTTGCGGAGATCGCCGCTGCCGCTGTCTCTGTCATCGGTATCGCGCTGTCGTCGATCCCGGTGCTGATGACGGCGTTGCTCATGTTCGGCATCATCTCGGCGCTGTTCGGCCCGATCAAATACGGCATCCTGCCCGATCATCTCGAGCGCAGGGAATTGCCCCGCGCTAATGCCTGGATCGAATCGGCAACCTTCGCCGCCATCCTCGGCGGCACCATCGCCGGCGGCGTCGTCTCGGCCGATGGCATAGGCGTCTGGGTCTTCGGGCCGATCATGATGATCCTCGCCGTCAGTTGCTGGCTTGCCAGCCGCTACATTCCGTCCACCGGTTCAGCAGCACCCGACCTCGTCATAGACAGGAACATCTTTCGCTCGACGTGGCGGCAGGTCAGCGGACTGCGCGGCGACAAGCGGATATGGCGCGCCGGGCTGATGACATCGTGGTTCTGGCTGATCGGGGCGATCGTCCTGTCGATCCTGCCGACCCTGGTCAAGGATTCGCTCGGCGGCAACGAGATAGCGGTAACCGCCTACCTCGCGGTGTTCGCCATCTCGATCGCCATTGGCTCCGCCATTGCCGCATGGATGTCGCAGGGACGCATCGTGCTCTTGCCCGCACCGGTCGGCACGGCGCTGCTTGCGCTGTTCGGCCTGGACCTGGCCTGGACCATCTGGAGCATGCAGCCTTCGCCCAGGGCCGAAACACTCACCATGTTCTTTGCCGGGCCAAACACGATCCGTGTCGCGATCGATCTCGCCGGCATGGCGATTGCCAGTGCCTTTCTCGTGGTGCCGACCTTCGCCGCCGTGCAGGCCTGGTCGCCCGAAGCGCGTCGCGCTCGCGTCGTCGCCGCGGTGAGTATCGTCAATGCGGGCTTCATGACGGTAGGCGGCATACTCGTCGCCGCGATTCAGGCCGCCGGCGTCTCCACGGGAGTCATCCTGTTCGGCCTCGCCGCGTTCAACGCCGTCGCCGCCTGGCTGATGCTGAAATACCTGCCGACCAATGCTTTCCGCGATTTCGTCTCCATCCTGTTTCGTGCCTTCCACCGCCTCGAAGTCGAGGGGATGGAAAACCTCAAGGCGGCCGGGCCGGCGCCGATCCTGGCGCTCAACCATGTCAGCTTTCTCGACGGCCCGCTGGCGCTGACACTGACCGACGAGGAACCGGTCTTCGCCATCGATCACACCATCGCCCAGGCTTGGTGGATGAAGCCGTTCCTGAAGCTCGCGAGAGCCCTGCCGCTCAACCCCTCCAAGCCGATGTCGACCCGCACGCTGATCAAGATCGTGCAGGGCGGCGACCCGCTGGTCATCTTTCCGGAAGGCCGCATCACCGTCACCGGCGGCCTGATGAAGGTCTATGACGGCGCCGCCATGGTGGCCGACAAGACCGGTTCGATGATCGTGCCGGTGCGCATCGAAGGGCTGGAGAAAAGCTACTTTTCGCGCCTGACGTCGCAGCATGTGCGCCGCCGCCTGTTCCCGAAGGTCAAGGTGACCATTCTGGAACCGGTCAAGCTTCAGGTGCCCGAGGAACTCAGGGGCCGCAAGCGCCGTGCCGTGGCTGGCGCCGCGCTCTACCAGGTGATGTCGGACCTCGTCTTCCGCACGCAGGACATCGACAAGACCGTGTTGGAGAAGATCATCGAGACGGCAACGGAACGTGGCATGAAACAGCTCGCCGTGCAGGACCCGGTCACCGGCTCCCTCACCTATGGCAAGCTGTTGACCGCCGCTGCCGTGCTGGGCGAGAAATTCAAGACTCTTTATGCCGGCCAGCAGACGCTCGGCATCATGCTGCCCAATGCCAACGGCTCCTGCGCGACCCTGCTTGGCGTCATGTCGGCCGGCAAGGTTCCGGCGATGATGAACTTCACCGCTGGTGCCGCCAACATCCTGTCAGCCTGCAAGACCGCCGAGGTCAAGACAGTTCTGACGTCGCGCGCGTTCATCGAACAGGCCAAGCTCGGCGCCGTCGTCGAGGAACTCGGCCGCTCGGTGAACATCGTCTGGCTCGATGATCTGCGCGCCACCATCGGCCTCAAGGACAAGCTGCTCGGCCTGTTGCGCAAGAGCACGCCGCGCGTTGCCCGCAAATCCACGGACCCGGCGGTGATCCTGTTCACGTCAGGCTCCGAAGGCACGCCCAAGGGCGTGGTGCTGACCCACCGCAACATCCTGGCCAACGCCGCCCAGGCCGCCTCGCGCATCGACTTCCATTCGGGCGACAAGGTCTTCAACGTGTTGCCGATCTTCCATTCCTTCGGCCTGACGGCCGGCACGGTGCTGCCGTTGATCTCTGGCGTGCCCGTCTATTTTTATCCGTCGCCGCTGCATTACCGTATCGTGCCGGAACTGGTTTATGCGTCGAACGCAACGATCATCTTCGGCACCGACACGTTCCTCGCTGGCTATGCGCGCACCGCGCATCCTTATGACTTCCGCTCGGTGCGCTATTGCTTTGCCGGCGCCGAACCGGTGAAGGCGTCGACGCGCCAGACCTATATGGAAAAGTTCGGCCTGCGCATCCTCGAGGGCTATGGCGTGACCGAAACCGCGCCGGTGATCTCCATCAACACGCCGATGTACAACAAGTCCGGCAGCGTCGGAAAAATCATGCCTGGCATGGAGTACCGCCTGGATCCGGTGCCTGGCGTCGACGATGGCGGACGGCTCTTCGTGCGCGGGCCTAATGTCATGGCCGGCTATCTCAGGGCCGAGAAGCCCGGCGTGCTGGAACCGCTCGAAGACGGCTGGCATGACACCGGCGACGTCGTCGCCATCGATGACGCCGGCTTCATCACCATTCGCGGCCGCGCCAAGCGTTTCGCCAAGATCGGCGGCGAGATGATATCGCTGGCCGCTATCGAGGCGCTGGCGGGCGAATTGTGGAAAGGCTCGCTCTCGGCGGTCGCCGCCGTGCCAGATGCGCGCAAGGGCGAGAAGCTGATCCTCATCACCGAAGCCGCCAACGCCACGCGCACCGAATTCCTGGCCTTCGTCAAGGCTAACGGTGGCATGGACCTGATGGTGCCGGCCGAAGTGCGCGTCGTGGCCAAAGTGCCGGTCCTCGGCTCCGGCAAGCTCGACTTCGCCGCCGTGACCAAAATGGTGCGCAGCGAAGAAGAGATGAAGATCAAGGCCGCCTGATTGGAGGCATGGGAACGGGGTTGGCGCAATCGGTCGCGCCTCTTGATCGGGAGATACCATCTTCCTGTTGCCAAACGGGTCCAACATCCACAAATTCGACGAGAACGGCTTGGCCATATAAGGTCGGCCTGTGTGAGGCCCAACAAAGGGATTTCGTGACGATGACATCCAAACTCGATCAACTGCGCAAGATCACCACGGTCGTGGCCGATACCGGCGATATCGAAGCCGTCGCCCGCTTGAAACCGGTCGATTGCACCACCAATCCGACGATCGTGCTCAAGGCGCTGGGGACGCCGATGTTTGCCGACGATGTGAAGGAAGCCGTCGCCTGGGGCAGGAAACAGGCGGGTAACAGTCAAGGCGTGGCCGCAGCGGTGGCCGATCGGCTGGCCATTTCGGTGGGGGCTGCCCTGAGCAAGCTCGTTCCCGGCCGGGTCTCCACGGAGGTGGACGCCGATCTCTCCTTCGACACGCAGGCCTCGATCGCCAAGGCGCACAGCATCATCGCCGCCTACAAGCAGCGTGGTATCGAGCATGACCGAATCCTGATCAAGCTCGCTTCCACCTGGGAGGGCATTCGAGCCGCCGAAGCGCTGCAGAAGGAAGGCATCGACTGCAATCTGACGCTGCTGTTCTCGAAGGCGCAGGCCGTTGCCTGCGCCGACGCCGGCGCCTTTCTGATCTCGCCTTTCGTCGGCCGCATCCTGGACTGGTACAAGAAGTCGACGGGCAAGGAATTCGGTGCCGAGGAAGATCCAGGTGTCCTCTCGGTCCGCGAGATCTACAACTACTACAAAGTCAACGGCATCAAGACGGTGGTCATGGGCGCCTCTTTCCGCAATGTCGGAGAGATCGAAGCCCTTGCCGGCTGCGACCGGCTGACAATCGCGCCGGCGCTGCTCGACGAGCTTTCGAAGGATGAGGGCACGCTGGTGCCGAAACTCTCGCCGGATGCCCGGAAACCCGACCCGAAGATCGCCATGGACGAGAAAACGTTCCGCTGGATGATGAACGAGGACGCGATGGCGACCGAGAAGCTAGCCGAGGGCATAAGGGCATTCGCCAAGGACCTGCAGGCCCTGCGCGGCATGGTTCAAAAGCAACTCGAACTCGCGGCCGCCTAGATTCCAGGAAAAGTGTAAACGGTTTTCCGTCCGGAATTGCGTCAAAACAAAGAGCTCTAGCGACACGTTTTCCGGGCCAGCGTCTGGGATTCCTTCTGGGATGGCAAAGGCGGGCCGAGACGCATCTGTCTCTCCTCGCCTCCTGCCCTGAGCGCGTCAACACGATTGGATCGTAGCCATGGTGCTTCCCGAAGGCGTTCTGATAAACGGGATAGCAGGCGGAGTGACACCTGAAACAGGGCGTTACACCAAGCGGCTTTCCGAGCTCGCGGGTATCTTCCAGGACAAGCAGGCGTTCCTCGAACAGGTCCGACTGAACGCCGACCCTCTCGTCTACGAGGTCTCCGAATACAGAAAGGACGGCGCCGATCTTTTCTTCGGCACCACCCATCATGCACCCCGGTGATGTTGCTGGTGAATTCTTCATGACCAGGGGCCACTTCCAATGACCCCAATGACCCCAATGACCCCAATGACCCAGGAGTTGCTGGCGTCGACATCTACAAGATGGCCGCTGACGGAAGGGCCGTCGAGCATTGGGACACGCTGCAGCTCGTCGGGAATTCGAAGAATTCGGACCCATGGGTCGCCCCGAACATTCCCAGTGCCAATTCAAACGGCATGTTCTGAAAGCACGGTGGCGGCGCGGAACCCGTCTCCGGCAGTCCCGAGCTGGGCCCTGCGTCTGGCGGTTTCCGAATGCTTCTCTTTGCTTGAGCGCCCTGGCCTCGGCGAGATTAAAGATGGCTTGGCAAGACCATAGGGAGGAAACCATGAAATCCATCGACTACGACGGGCTGATGCAAGCCAATGCCGTTCGGGTGTTCAGCGAACGAGATCCGGGGCGCCGACTGGACGCGATCCGCGAGCTCTATACCGCTGACGCGGTCCTCACGGAGCCGGAGGGGGTCTCCAAGGGGGAGGCCGCCATCGGCGATGCCGTGACCGAGTTATTGTCCAGGTTGCCGCCCGCGTTCGCCTTCACGCCTATCGGGGCCGCCATCGGACATCATGGTGTCGGCCGACTGCTCTGGAAGGCGGGGCCGCCGAATGGACCGCCGGTCGTTACCGGCATGGACATCGCGCACTTCAAAGATGGTCGCATTCAAGCGCTCTACGTCTTCCTCGATCCCGCTACTGACGCCGAACGAAAGGAATTGACGGTCGCGGGCGGAGGCAATCAGGGATAATTTTTCTTCAGCCGGGGCGCGGTTGGAAATGATCCATGGCGATCGCGCCACGAGCCCGCGCTGGACGCCGGCTGGCCCGCGGTGTCATCGTCCGCGACGGCTACCCTGCGACCCGCACGATGAGCTTGCCGAAATTCCTGCCCTCGAGAAGCCCGAGGAAAGCCTGCGGCGCGTTCTCCAGGCCATCCACGATGTCTTCCCGGTATCGGACGCGTCCGGACGCAATCCATTCGGCCATCTCGCGATAGAAGGCCGGGCGCTGATCGACGAATTCGCGCTGGATGAACCCTCTTATCGTCAGGCTGCGGTGGAGCACCTGCTGCATCAATGGCGGCAGCCGGTCGATGCCGGAATCGGCGATGACATTGTATTGCGCGATCAACCCGCAGACCGGGACGCGCGCGAACTCGTTCAGCAAGGGAAACACGGCATCCCAGACAGGACCGCCGACATTCTCGAAATAGATGTCGATGCCGTCCGGGCAGGCTGCCTTCAGCTGCTCGGCAAAATTATCGGCCTTGTGATCGACGACCGCATCAAAGCCGAGCTCCTGCCGCACGAAAGCACACTTTTCGGCGCCGCCGGCGATGCCAACGGCGCGCGCCCCCTTGATGCGCGCGATCTGGCCGACAGCCGACCCGACCGCGCCGCTGGCCGCCGCTACGACCACCCTCTCGCCAGCCTTTGGCTGGCCTATGGTGAGCAGGCCGGCATAGGCCGTGAAGCCCGGCATGCCGAGCACGCCAAGCGCCGTCGTGATGGGCGCCGGCCGAGGGATCGAGCTTGCGCAAGCCGACGCCGTCGGACAGCGCAAAACTCTGCCATCCCGAATGGGACAGGACGATATCGCCTTCCGAAAAGTCGGCATGGCGGGATCTGATGACGCGCGCGACGGTGCCCCCTTCCATCACCCCG
This sequence comes from Mesorhizobium shangrilense, assembly GCF_040537815.1. Taxonomy (NCBI): domain Bacteria; kingdom Pseudomonadati; phylum Pseudomonadota; class Alphaproteobacteria; order Hyphomicrobiales; family Phyllobacteriaceae; genus Mesorhizobium; species Mesorhizobium shangrilense. Next base: position 231,436 of record NZ_JBEWSZ010000004.1, on the reverse strand, counting down.
TCAATCTCGACCGGCTTGGCATAGGATTTGGCGGCGTTCATGCGCCCGCGCATGTAGGGATCAAGCGACAGATAGAGGATCTGCAGCAGCAGTTCGCCCTCCCCCGGCTCGGCGGTTGCAACGGCCTCGATGCGGAAATCGCCGGGCTTCGGCCGGCCCTGAGGTCGCGCCGCAAGCACGATGCGGGTGTTGGTCTGGGTCGACATTGGATACCTCGCTGCTAAGGACATTCTACTCGAAGAATCGGTTGGGTGGGCGCTTCAGGCCAAGATTTTCACGCAGCGTCGCTCCCTCATATTGCCGCCTGAATATGCCGCGTCGCTGCAACTCGGGCACGACCTTCTCGACAAAGTCGTCGAGCCCGGCAGGCAGATAGGGAAACATGACGTTGAACCCGTCGGAACCCTCGGCGACCAGCCATTCCTCCATCTCGTCGGCGATGGTCTCAGGCGTGCCGACGAAGGCAAGGCCTGAATAGCCGCCCAGCCTTTGCGCCAGCTGCCGGACGGTCAGGTTCTCCTGGCGCGCCAGTTCGATGACGCGCTCGCGGCCGCTCTTGCTGGCATTGGTTTCGGGGATTTCCGGCAAGGGCGCGTCCGGATCGAAGCCGGATGCATCATGTCCGAGCGCGATCGACAGCGAGGCGATGCCGCTCTCATAGTAGACGAGGCTGTCGAGCTTCGCCCGTTTGGCCTGTGCCTCCTCGAGGCTGTCGCCGACCACGACAAAGGCGCCGGGCAGGATCTTGATGTCGTCGCGCGCGCGGCCAAGCTTCTCGGCCCGGCCCTTGACGTCGGTAAAGAAGCGTTGCCCCGCCGCCAGATCGGCATGCGCGGCGAAGATCACCTCCGCCGTTTCGGCCGCCAGTTGCCGTCCCGTCTCCGACGCGCCAGCCTGGACGATGACCGGCCAGCCCTGCACCGGCCGCGCGATGTTGAGCGGCCCGCGCACCGAGAGATGCTCGCCCTTGTGATCGAGCACATGCAGCCGATCCGGGTCGAAATAGAGCCCGCTTTCGGCGTCGCGGATGAACGCATCGTCGGCAAAGCTATCCCACAGCCCAGTCACGACATCGTAGAATTCCCGCGCTCGCTGGTAACGCTCGTCATGCTCGACATGCTCGTCGAGGCCGAAGTTCAGCGCCGCATCGGGGTTGGACGTGGTGACAATGTTCCAGCCGGCGCGCCCGCCGCTGATATGGTCGAGCGAGGCGAAGCGGCGCGCTATATGGTAGGGCGCGTCGAACGTCGTCGATGCGGTGGCGACCAACCCGATATGATCGGTGACGGCGGCGAGCGCCGACAGCAGCGTGAACGGCTCGAACGATGTGACAGTATGACTGCGCCGCAGCGCCTCGATCGGCATGTTGAGAACGGCCAGATGGTCGGCCATGAAGAAGGCATCGAACTTCGCTGCCTCCAGGGTCTGGGCGAAGCGCTTCAGATGCGCGAAATTGAAATTGGCGTCCGGGTAGGCGCCGGGATAGCGCCAGGCGCCAGTGTGCAGGCTGACCGGGCGCATGAAGGCGCCGAGCCGCAATTGTTTCTGTGTCATGCGTTGATATCTCGAATGTTGGAAATTGAACTGTTCCGAGCAAGGATCGGCCTCCATCGCGGTGCGAGGAAGGTATCCTGTTCCACGACCGGGGACTTGCGAAGCATTTCACTGCCGCATCGTCGGCCCTTCATGGCACAGGGCTGCGCCGATAGGCCTGCAAGGCGTCGAGGTTCAGCGGCGCTCCGAACGGCGCAGATATTTCTCCAGCCAGAGGCTGTAGCGCGATCCGCCGAAGCACAGCACGAAATAGATCAAGGCGGCGAACATATAGGCCTCGTCGTAATAGCCGAGCCATTGCGGGTCGGTCGCCGAGGACCGCGCCGCATTGAGCAGGTCGAAAATGCCGATGACGGCGAGCAGCGATGTCGCCAGCAGAAAGCCGATCGCCAGATTGACCATGCCGGGAATGACGAGGCGCAGCGCCTGCGGCAGGACGACGAGCTGCATCGTGCGCCAGTAGCCGAGGCCAAGCGCTGTCGCGGCTTCGCTCTGGCCGGGCGGAATTGCCTGCAGGCCGGCACGAACGACTTCGGCGACATAGGCCGACCAGAACAGCGTGATCATAATCATCGCCCGGACGTTCTTGTCGATCAGTTGGCCGTTGGGAATGGCCATCGGCAGGATCAGCATCGCCACATAAAGGATGGCAACCATCGGCGTGCCGCGCATCAGCTCGATGAAAACGATCGCCAGCGTGCGCAGGCCGCCCATCCGGGAGCGCCGCGCAAGCGCCAGCAGGATCGCCAGCGGCGTCGCCAGGCCGAAGCAGACCGACCAGACGAACAGCGTCACCGCCAGCCCGCCCCACTGGTTCGATGGCACCGCCGGAGGCGTCAGTGTTCCGGACATCAGCATCCAGCTGGCGGCGATGACGACAAGCCAGGCGAGGAGCAATCTCTTGCGCCAGAATCGCGGCTGCGCGGTGATGACGAGCAGTGCCAGCAAGATAAACATGACCAGCAAAGGACGCCATTGCAGCGCCGGCGGGTAGAAGGCGAACAGGATGAAGCGGAATTTTGCACCCACGAACGCCCAGCATGCGCCGGGGGCCGCGGCGCAATCGGCCGACGTTCCCGTCCATGTCGCGTCGAGGATGCCCCAGCGCAGCAGCGGCGGTATGATCCAGGCGAGCAGTGCCACCGTGGCCACGGTGATGGCCGAATTGAGCGGCGTGCTGAAAAGCCCGATCTTCAGCGTCCGCAGCGTTGCCGACGATCGCCATGTCCGCACGTCAAGAGCCTCGGCAATGGTCATATCCGGGCAGTTCCCCTGAGCGCAACGCGCCGGTTGTAGAGGTTCATGGCCGCCGAGACCGACAGGTTGATCGCCAGATAGATGGCTATCAGCAGCGTCAGCGCTTCCAGCGATTGTCCGGTCGTGTTGGCCGTGGTGTTGATGATGCTGACAAGGTCGGGATAACCAATGGCGACGGCAAGGCTGGAATCCTTGGTCAGGTCCAGATAGCTGGAGGTCGTCAGTGGCGTGATGACGCGCAACGCCTGCGGCAACACGACGAGGCGCATGATCTGGCCGTTATGCAGGCCGAGCGCCCGCGATGCCTCCCACTGACCGCGATCGACCGACTGAATGCCGGCCCGCACGATCTCGGCGATTGCCGCCGAGAACTTGACCACCAGTCCAGTCAGGAGGGCGGCGAATTCCGGCGTCAGATTGTAGCCGCCACGGATGTTGAAGCCGGCCAGCACCGGTATCTCCCATGTCGCGCCGGCACCGGTCAGCGGAAAGGCAAGCACAGCGCCGCCAAGCAGGACGACGGTTGCCAGGCCCAGCCGCCTGGCAGGCAAGCCGCCATGGCGCCGCGCCCAGACAAGGAAAGCCAGATAGGCAATGGCGAGGCCGCCAAGCAGCCAGAGTGTCGGCGCCGACACATTGTGGAAGCCGAGTCCCGGAACGAACACGCCCCGGTTGGTGAGGAAGAAACTGTCGAAGGCCGAGAGCGCCTGCCGTGGCGACGGAAAGGATTTCGCCAGCGAGATCCAGAAGAACAGCTGCAGCAGAAGCGGCGTGTTACGAACGATCTCGACATACCAGCGCACCAGCCCCGCCAGCAGCAGATTGCCGGAGAGGCTGGCAACGCCAAGCGCGACGCCGAGGATAGTGGCCAGCACGCAGCCAAGTGCTGCCGCCTTCAGCGTATTCAGCAGACCTGCGAGAATGGCAAGCGCATAGGGATCCCCCGCCTTGAAGGCGATCGGCGCCTCGCCGATCTCGAAATTCGCGGGACGGCCGAGGAAGTCGAAGCCCGGCGTGATGCCGATGCGCGCCATCGTCTCGGCCGTGTTGTGGCCGAGCAGCCAGAACAGCGCGATGACCGCCGCGATCACGGCGACCTGCGTCAGCGCCCAACCGCCCCACCACTGGGCGATTTTGCCGAACATGCCGGGTCCGCCTGGACCCGGCATGGCTTCAACCGTCGAGGACATCGGTTCTCAGCGGAACGGCGGCGAGTAGAGCAGACCGCCATTCGTCCACAAATTGTTGTAGCCGCGCTCCCAGCCGAGCGGCTTCAAGTTGCGGTCGTAGATCTCACCGTAATTGCCCACCGTCTTGATGATGTTGTAGGCGAATTTCGGATCGAGGCCGATGGCTTGGCCAAGCGAAGGGTCGACGCCGAGAAAGCGCTGGATGGCCGGGTCTGGCGACTTGAGGAACTCGTCGACATTCTTGCTGGTGATGCCCCATTCCTCGGCCTGGATGGTTGCGTTGACCGTCCAGTTGACGATTTCCAGCCAGCGGTCGTCGCCGCCGGCGATCGCCGGTGCGAGCGGTTCCTTCGACAGCCGCTCGGGCAGGATGATGTAGTCGTCGGGCTTCTTCAGCTGGGTGCGCTTGCCGACGAGATCGGACGAATCCTGCGTGATAGCATCGACGCGCGACGTTTCCAGCGCGTTGGTGAATTCGCCGGTGTCCTCGATCGTGACCGGGGTGAATTTCTTGCCGGTCTTGCGGAAGAAGTCGGCGATGTTCAATTCGCCGGTGGTGCCGCTTTGAACGCCGATCGTGGCGCCGTCGAGGTCGGCCGCCTTGGTCACGCCGAGATCCTTGCGCACCAGGATGCCCTGCCCGTCATAGAAAACCGTTGGGCCGAAATGGAAGCCGAGCTGGAAGGCGCGCGTGATCGTCACCGTCACGCCCGACAGCAGCACGTCGAATTCGCCGGCCTGGAGCGCGGGCAGGCGCTGCTGCGGCGAGGAATTGGTGAACTCGACCTTGTCCGGATCGCCGAAGACGGTGATCGACAGCGCGCGACCGTAGTCGACGAAGAAACCCTGCCAGCGACCGTTGCTGTCCGGCGCGAAGAAGCCTGGGGTCGTGCCGACGCCGACCTTGATGGAGCCGCGCTGCTTGATCTTATCGAGCGTCGGGCCGGCCTGGGTCGCGGTCGTAAACAATCCAGCCGCCACCACCAGCGTTGTCGCCAGCGCCGCCTTCCAGCGGGCCGCGGGCCGCGTTGTTGTCGTCATGTCAGTCACTCCTGGGATTGGTTGTTGTCAGCCGAGTTGCAGCAGGTCCCCCGCCTTGTTCGACTGCCTCGAAGTTAACTCTATAATTTTTGTAGACTAAGGAACGGCAATCCAATTTTCAGCCAGGACTGAAAGCGGATTGCCTCGAAAACGAGCATCGTTGGAGAATGTGGACCGCCCTGTCTCACGGACTGGTTGGCCCGGGCGCGGCGCGAAAGGCGACGGGTAAAAAAATGGCCGGGCTCGAATGCGGCCCGGCCAAAAGAAGGTTCAAACCTTCAGAGGGGAACACCGTCCGGTGGAATGGGAGGAGACCACCGAACGATTTTACCTTTGTGAGCTCATTTGCGCGCTTTGGCGACGAATTCCATTCCAAAGATCGGCCAAGATGGCGAAATTCATGCTCAGCTTTGTCGCAATGCGCTCAGGAGCCCACCGCTCCGGCCTCCAGCAGGTCCGCATAGTGGCGGCGCGCCACGTCGGGATGTGAACGCAGGCGGCTCTTGAGAACGTTGGTCCCGACGTCGCGGAACAACGGATTGTCCGGATCGCTTGCCGGTCCGCGTGCCTCGGCCGCCAATTCCTCAGGCAGGTTCAGTAGCGGGATGGTCGCGTCCAGCCGCGCGCTGAAGAAGAAGGGAACGGAAATCCGCTCGACGCCGGCGGGCGGCGTCACAACGCGATGAACGGTGGCGCGCAGATAGCCGTTCGAGGCCAGTTCGAGCAGTTCGCCGATGTTGACGACCAACGTTCCGGGGATCGGGTCGACGCTCACCCAGCTGCCGTCATATTCGACCTGCAGCCCCTTGTTGTCGTCCTGCAGCAGGAGCGTGAGGAAACCACCGTCCTTGTGCGCGCCGACGCCCTGATCGCCGCCCGTCGCGTCACGGCCGGGATAGCGCACGATCTTCATGCGATGGTTGGGCGAGTCGCGGTAGATCGTGTCGAATGCATCCTCGGGCTGGTCGAGCGACAGCGCGAAGGCTTTCAGCAGACGGATCGCCACCGCCGTCGCCTTGGCCTGCCATGCGAGCAGCGCCGGCTTGAGGTCCGGCAATGCCGCCGGCCACTGGTTCGGCCCTTGCAGCCGTGTCCACGGCGCCACGCCCGGCCCTTGCGGTATGGGCTGGCGCTCGACGCCGATGTCGAGCTGCTCGCGCCAGTCAGCCGCGCCCTTGGTCAGTTCGCCACCGGCACGGGTGTAGCCGCGAAACTGCTGGGATCTGACCATTTCGATCGCCAGCTTGTCGGCCTCCGGCAAGGCGAAGAAGCGACGCGAGGCATCGAGGACTTCGGCGATCTCCGAGGCGGATATTCCGTGGCCGCTGAGGTAGAAGAAGCCGACGTCCCGGGCCGCCGTGCGCAGGTCCAGCAGAAAGGTGCGATGCTCGGAGGCACCTTGTTCGAGACGGCTGAGGTCGAGCACCGGCACAATTCTGGGCATGGTCAGGTTCCTTCTTTTCTCTGCCTCGGATTTTGCATGAAGCTTCCCAGGAGAAACGCAAGACTGGAGACAATTGCGCCCGTCCACAACAGTTCCGGCGAATAGCGCTTGATGCCGAGGAAATGCCAGTTCTTGCACAGCGACATGGCGAGCGAGCAGCGGTCGGAGGTGTTGAGCAGGCAAGGCAAAGTGCGCTCGATTGGAAATCCGGTATTCGACATGACCTGTGCGTAGACGATCGCCCACCAGACGAGGGCGACGAGTGTCAGTGCAATCCCCATCGCTTCCAGCCAGCGCAGAGAAAGCAGTTTTCGCACTGTGGTGCGCGCGGTCATGCTGCGAACCCAAGAATTTCGAGGATGTGCTGGCGCTGGGCGACGATGCGCGGATCGTCGCGCCGTCGTGGGCACGGCAGGTCGACCACAACCTCCGCCTTGATGCGCGCCGGGCGCTCGCTGAGCACGATGATACGCTCGGACAGGAGCAGGGCTTCCTCGACATCGTGCGTGACGAGAATGACCGTGTATCCGGCCTGCCGCCACAGCGACAGGAGTTCTTCCTGCATGGTCAGCCGCGTCAGCGAGTCCAGCCGTCCCAGCGGCTCGTCGAGCAGCAGCAGGCGCGGGTCGTTGACCAGCGCGCGTGCAAGCGCCGCACGCTGCGCCATGCCGCCGGACAATTGGTGCGGAAAGGCGGAGGCGAACGCGTCGAGCTTGACCAGGCGAAGCGCATCGTCGATCCGCTTCTGGCTGCTGGCCAGCACGCCACGTGCCTCCGGCCCGATGGCGACATTGTCGCGAACGCTACGCCAAGGAAAAAGCGTCGGATCCTGGAACACCAGCACGCGCGACGGATCCGGCTTGGCGACGATTGCTCCGTCCGCCAGCACATCGCCGCTGGTCGGCTGTTCCAACCCTGCGGCCAGCCGCAACAAGGTCGACTTGCCGCAGCCGGAGGGCCCGAGCAGCGCCACGAACTCACCTGGCGCCACGGTCAGATCGATCTGCCGCAAGACCGCCAAGGGTTGGCCGTCGAGATCGTACTGATGCGAGACGCCCTGGAAATCGATGGCAAGGCCGGTGGTGTTTGCGGATGCGACGCGAACGGCGGCAGCGGCTACCATTGCACGACCCCCTTCTGCCAGCCGAGCAAACGGTCGCGCACGACGAACAGCAGCTTGACCAGACCCGAGCAGAGCAGAGCCATGATGATCAGCATGGCGTAGACATTGGCGTAAGCCGAATAGGCGGTCTGGAACTGCAGGTACCAGCCAAGGCCGTATTTGGCGCCGAGCATTTCGGCGACCACCAGGACGGCGAACGAATAGTATAGCCCCATGAACAGGCCGACGAAGACATGCGGCAAAGCGGCGGGTATCGCCACGCGCAGAACCAGATACCGGCTGTTGGCGCCAAGCGTGCGCGCCACGTCGTAGAAGGAGCGGTTGACCGAGTTGACGCCCGACGCGGTGAGGATCGCAACGGGGATGCCCGACGCCAGCGCGACCAGAAACAGGCTCGCCTCGAACGTCGTCGGGAACAGGAAGAACGTCGCCGGAATCCAGGCGCTCGCCGGCACCGGGCCGATCAGCTTCAGAATGGGCATGCCCCAATAAGCGAAGGTCTTCGACCAGCCGAGCGCCACGCCGCCGATGAAGCCGACGATGATGCCGCTGAAGAAGCCGATCGTCCAAAGCCGCGCCGTGTAGGCGATGCAGATGAGGATGCGCTGCCAGTCGACGATGTAGACATGCAGCAGGCCGTGCGGTGGCGAGAAGAACGGTTTCGGCATCCAGCCGAGTTTGGCCGTGATCAACTCCCACAGGGCGAACCAGAGACCAAGCGCGATCAGCCAGGGACCGTAGTGGATGACACCGCGACCCAAGCCGCCAAGTTTTTCGATGCTGAAGGCTAGGCCCGCGAGTGCCACCGCGCCGATGACCAGCAATCCGACAAAGACATCGCGGCTGCCCCACGGCACGACATCGGGAAACGCCACCGTCACGATGGCAGCGAGCAACCAGGCGGCGGCCGCGTAAAGCCCGTGCTTCCACACGGGACCGGCAAAAGCAGTGGAAATACTTTTGCCGGCTGTCTCCTTGTCGACCGCTGCACTCATGACCCAGGTCCCGTCAGGCGAGAATGTCGACTGTCACGCGGCTTGCGAGCTCCGCTGGATCGGTTGTGGGATCGAGCACCTTGATCAGCGACAGATCGGCGGCGGCATGCTTGACCTGATCCTGCAGGTCCTTGCCGACCGGATGGTTGTGCAGCACCCATGAGGAAATCTGGTCGCGAATATCCTCGAAGGGGAAGCCGGGATTGAGATTGTCGACGAACCACTTGGCAACCTCATCGGGATGCGCCGATGCGTATTCGTGAATCTCGATATCGGCTTCGGCCAGCCGCCGGATGGCGTCCTTGTTGGCGTCGAGGAAGGCGGAATTGACTCCAAGCACACAACAGACCGCACCCTCGAAGGAGCCGGTTTGCGTGTTCGCGACCTCCACCAGGTCGAACTTCTTCTTGTGCGCGTAGGCCCATGGATCGAGATGCGCCAGCGCATCGGCCTGGCCCTTGCCAACCGTCTCGCCCACGAGATCGAAAGGCACGTTGGTCCAGTTGACGTCGTTGTTGGGATCGAGGCCGGCCTTGGCCAGCGCGACCTGGAAGGAGTGCTTGGGCGGACTGGCGACATCGTAGGAGACGATGGTCTTGCCCTTCAGGCCCTCGAGCGTGGTGACGCCGGAGGCCTTGGATGCCAAGAGCCGCGTGCAGCCGCCATGCGAGCCGACGAACAGCTTGACGTCCAGCCCCTGCTCGAGCGGCTTGACCCAGTCGTACAGGAGGCCCGCACCGGCATCCGTCTTGTTGGTGGCGATCGACTGGATCAGTGTCTGGCCACTGGCGCCCTGGTAGTAGAGATCGATATCGAGGTCATGCTTGGCATAGATGCCCTTCGAAAGCGCGAAGGCGATCGGCGAATGGCAGGCCGCGAATTCGGTCCACGACAGCCGCACCTTGGTGGCGTTGCCGGCGATCGCGTAGCTGGTCGGCCTGGCGAGCAAGCCGGCCGCCGCGGCGCCCACGCCGAGTGCGCCGGCGGCGCGCAGCACACCGCGCCGCGAGATCTTCGATAGTGCATTGGTCTTGTTGCTTGAAGTCATAATCCCCTCCAGTGATCGGACGATGTGAACCAGCAATTCTGTTTGCCGGCAAAATTCCTACGCGGCCTTCAACTCGCGGTCGCCGGCGACCTGATCGAGCGCCTGTTCGAGATCGCGGATGATGTCGTCGGGATGCTCGATGCCGATGGAGAGCCTGACGTAACCGGGCGTGACCCCGGTCGCGAGCTGCTCTTCAGGCGACAGCTGCGAATGCGTCGTGGTTGACGGATGGATGGCCAGTGAGCGCGCGTCGCCGATGTTGGCGACGTGGTAGAGCAGTTTCAGTCCGTTGATGAAGGAACGCCCCGCCTCGCGGCCATCCTTCAGTTCGAAGCCGACGAGCGCGCCATAGCTGCCCGACCGGAAATAAGCTTCAGCCCGGCGCTTGCTCTCGCCGGTCTGGTAGCGCGGGAAGATGACATTGCCGATCTTGGGATGATCGCGCAGATACTCCGCCACCTTGATCGCATTCTCGCTGTGCTGGCGGATGCGCAATGGCAGCGTCTCCAGGCCCTGCAGCAACTGGAAGGCATTGAACGGGCTGATCGCCGCGCCGACATCGCGCAGAAGCACGGTCCGGATGCGCAGTACATAGGCCACGGGACCAAGCGGCTTGGCAGCCTCGACCCAGACCTTACCGTGATAGCTTGGATCGGGCTGGTTCAGTGTCGGGAAACGCCCGGCATGGTCTTCCCATGGAAAATTGCCGCCATCGATGACGATGCCGCCGATCGATGTGCCGTGGCCGCCGATGTATTTCGTCGCCGAATAGACCACCACCGCGGCGCCGTGGTCGAACGGCCTGATGATCAGCGGCGCCGCGGTGTTGTCGATGATCAGCGGCACGCCGAGTGAACGGCCGATGTCGGCGACTTCCTTGATCGGGAACACCTGCAGCTTCGGATTGGGCAGCGATTCCGCATAGTATGCGCGTGTCCGCTCGTCGGTGGCGCGGCGAAAGTTCTCGGGATCGGACGGATCGACGAACCGCACTTCCACGCCCAGATGCTTGAGCGTGGCGGCAAACAACGCCCAGGTGCCTCCATAGAGATCGGTGGCGGAGACGATGTTGTCGCCGGCACCGGCAAGGTTCAGCACCGAATAGGCTGAAGCCGCCTGGCCGGAGGAGAGAAGAAGGGCAGCCGCGCCCCCTTCCAGCGCCGCTATGCGGGTCTCCAGCGCGTCCTGCGTCGGGTTCGACACGCGCGTGTAGATATGGCCGATCTCATCCAACGCGAACAGCCGGTCGGCATGGGCGGTGTCCTGGAACTGGTAGGACGTGGTCTGGTAGATCGGCACGGCAACCGCACCGTTGCTGGGATCGGCGCGCCAGGAGCCGCCGTGCAGGGCCAGGGTCTCGGGCGACAGGTTTTCGAGGGTCATCGGTTGTTCCTTCCTGAAGGGTTGCAGCGGTCAGGCAACGGGTACGGCTTCGGTTCTGGCCTGGGTGGCCAGCAGATCGACGTGATGGCGACGCGCGACATCGGGATGCGAGCGCAGGCGGCTCTTGAGCGCGTTCTGCCCGGAGTTGCGGTAGAGCGGATTTTGGGGATCGCGGGTGACGCCATTCGCCTGCGCTTTCAGGTGCGGCGCCAGGTCAAGCAGCGGAATCTCGGCATCGAAAGGCGCGCCGAGGAAGAAGGCGACCGACAGCCGGTCGGTGCCGGCCGGCGGTGTCACGACCCGGTGCATAGTGGCCTTCAAATAGCCATCGGTCGCCATTTCCAGCAGTTCGCCGATATTGACGACAAAGGTGCCGGCGCGCGGCTCGGCGTCGATCCAGTCGCCGTCGGCGGCCTCGACCTGCAGCCCCTTCTGCCTTTCCTGCAGCAGAAGCGTCAGGAAGCCGCTGTCCTTGTGTGCGCCGACGCCCTGCTCGCTCTTGGTCGAGTCCCGGCCGGGATAGCGAATGATCTTGATGAGATGGTTGGGCGTGCCGGCATAGATGGTTTCGAAAGCGTTCTCGTCCTGCTCCAGGACAATTGCGAAGGCCTTCAGCAGGCGCGTCGAAAGGTCGGTCAGGCGATCCTGCCACTCCAGCAGAAGCGGCTTCAGTTCCGGCAAGGCTGACGGCCATTGGTTCGGCCCCTGCAAACGCGTCCACGCCGGCAGGTTCGCATTGCGCGGCAGCGCCGGCGCTTCCGAGCCGATGTCGACCTGCTCGCGCCAGTCCTTCTGGCCCTTCGTCAGTTCCTGGCCGACCCGGTTGTAGCCGCGAAAATGCGGCGAGTTGACCATTTCGATCTGGAGCTTGTCCTTGTCGGCCAAGGCAAAGAAACGTCGCGACGCGCCAAGCACATCGTCGATCAGAGACTGCGCGATGCCATGTCCAGTCAGGTAGAAGAAGCCGACATCGCGTGACGCACGCCTGAGCCCCTCGAGAAATTCCCTGCGGGAAGCCGGATCGGCTTCGTAGCGAGAAAAATCCAGCACCGGAATTGTTCTCTTGTCGGCAGTACTGCTCATTTCGACCCTCTCGTTTGGTGAGCGAAGGGTCGCACCGCGGACGATGGAAACAAAGAAAACGCCGTTCGTTTCGGCGGCGGCCTGGGAAATTCACGTATCGCCCAAGGGCGTTCGGCAGCGATTATTTGTTAAATCTATAAAGTTAGTAGATTTTGATTTGTGATCGGTATCAGGGCGATGGTCTATTCTGCGGGGCCGCCGGATTGGATCTGATTGCTCAGTGGGCGGTGCCGCCGGATTTGATGCCGATCGCGGTCTGGCTTGACGGTGAGCGATCCGGTTCTTGATCAAGGCCGTTTGGCAATCGTGTGTTTATGCCCGGCCAGCCGTTTTACCTGTATGCCCGTTCAACGACATTGCACGGATATTCGGATTTCTGTCGTTGCGAGACCCCGGCGTCCAGATCGACAACCGCCAGCGTTCCATCGCTTGACGTGTCTGCCAGAAGCGTGCCGTCGGGCGCGAAGGCAAGGCCACGGCCGCCGAACCGGGGGCTGTTGGCCGAGGCTCCGCTCCGGTTCGAACTGACCACATAGCAGCCGGACACGATGGCGCCCATTGCGCCCGCGACCGCCCATTTCTCCTGGCTTGTCGAGGTGGCCCTCGGAACCACGATCAAATCGCCGCCGGCGCGTCCGTAGCCGCGCGCATGCTCGTTGAACATCAGCTCGGTACAAAGCAGAACGCCGACTTTCAAGCCAGCGATGTCGTGCACGGCAAACCCGCTGTTGTCTCCCCGGAACCAGCTCGCTTCGTACCAGCCAGGCTCCTCAGGAAAGAGCTGCTTGCGGTGGAGCACGCTGATATCCCCGGCTTCGAGCACGAATGCTTCATTGGCCAGACGTTCGCTCTGCCAGACCGGCCTGGACGAAATCACCGCCGGCACGCCCAGCCCGCGCAATGCTTCGAGCCCGTGTTCGTGGAGCGTGACGCCGCGAGCCGCAGCGTCCGCGTCGAACGGTCGTTCGCTTGCCAGCCAGGGACCAAAGGGCATCTCGTTGGTGACGAGAATGTCCGGACGTGCCGCCGCGACCTGTTGGCGCAAGGCCTCCCATAGGAGGCCGCGGGGCTCCAGTCCTTCCGGCCATTCCACGAATGCACAGGTCGTCATTGCAATCTCCGTGCAGGTCGAGGGATCAGGCCAACGTGGGATAGTCGGTGTAGCCTTTGGCGCCGCCACCATAGAAGGTGGATTTGTCCGGCGCGTTGAGATCTGCGCCTTCTCTCAGTCTGCGGACGAGATCAGGATTGGCAAGGAAGAGCTTGCCAAAGGCCACCAGGTCGGCTCGCCCTTCCGAGATTGCGGCCTCCGCAAGCTTCGCGTCATAGCCATTGTTGACCAGCCAGGCGCCCTTGCCGCCGGCGTTGCGGTAGGCGGCCTTGAAGGAGGCGTAGTCGAACGGCCGGTCGCCCTGCTGAAAATCCCGCGCTCCGCCGGTCGCGCCCTCTATGACGTGGATATAGGCAAGCCCACGGGCGGCAAGTTCGCGCACGACATGGTCGAACAATGGCTGCGGATCAGGATCCGACGCATCATTGGCGGGTGTGACCGGCGAAAGGCGGATACCGGTCCTGCCCGCACCAACCTCCGCGACAACCGCGTCAACCACCTCCAGGGCCAGCCGCGTGCGGTTCTCGATGGAGCCGCCATATTCGTCGGAGCGGTGGTTGCTGCCGGCGCGCAGGAACTGGTCGAGCAGATAGCCATTGGCGCCGTGGACCTCGACACCGTCGAAGCCGGCGCCTTCAACCGCCGCTTTCGCGGCGCGCCGGAAATCCTCGACGATGCCCGGCAATTCGTCCCGTTCGAGCGCGCGCGGCTCGGATGTTTCGGCAAAGACGCCGCTGCCTTCCGGATCGATCAGATAGGTCTTGGATTTGGCTGGGATCGCCGACGGCGCGACCGGCTTGCCGCCGCCGGGCTGCAGCGAGTTGTGGGAGATCCGGCCGACATGCCAGAGCTGCACCACGATCTTTCCGCCTGCCACATGGACGGCGTCGGTTACCTTGCGCCAGCCTGCAAGCTGCTCGGGCGCGTAGAGGCCGGGCACATCGGCGTAGCCCTGCCCCTGATGCGTGATCGCGGTGGCCTCGGTGATCAGCAGACCTGCATCGGCGCGCTGTGTGTAGTAGGTGACCGCTAGGTCCCGCGGCACCGCCTTGGGCGAACGGTTGCGCGTCAGTGGCGCAAGCACGATGCGATTGGCAAGGTCGAGATCTCCGACCTTGATGGGGTGGAACAGCGTGGCCATGGATTACCTTTCATCAGGATGGTGGGTACGGCTCTTGTCCCTACCCGTCGTGTGTTGCAAAGCGCCAGTTGGTCTTCCGGATCCTCTCGATCTGTTGAGCGACTGGCCCTTCAAATTCTGTCACGACGCGCTCGCCGGATCGCGCCACCTGGTCACGATATCGACGACGAAGGTGCAGATGACAAAGGAACTGGCGGCGAAGATCGTGGTTCCGATGACGACAGGAAAATCGCCTTCGAGCGCCGAATTGATTGCCAGCCGGCCGACGCCATCCAGGCCGAAGATCGTCTCGGTGACGATCGCCCCGCCCATGATGACGGCAAGCTCCAGGCCGCCGAGCGTGATCACCGGATTGAGGGCCGCCTTCAAGGCGTGGTCGTAGTAGATTCGCCATTCCGGCAGACCCTTGGCGCGGGCGGTCCTTATGTAGTCCTCGCCCAGGACCTCGAGCATGCTGGCGCGAACCAGCTGCTGGAATATGCCGATCTCGGCGAGCGCCAGCGTCAGCCACGGCAAGGCCAAGTGGCGGGCCCATTCGAACGGATTTTGCGTCAGAGGCACATAGCCACTGCTCGGAAACCAGAAGATTCCCTGGTTGGAGAGCTGGAAGAAGAGGAAGTAGGAGATCAGGATGCCGGAGAGGAACGTCGGCACCGACAGGCTCGCATAGGCGAAGCCAGATATCAGCCTGTCCAGCCATGAGCCCTGCCGGCGCGCGGCAATCACGCCAAGCAGAATCGAAAGCGTCATCCAGATGACCACCGCGCCAAGCGCCAGCGACAGCGTCACCGGCACCTTGGACAGGATGAGATCGGTCACGGGGGTCTGCTTGCGGAAGGAATAGCCCAATGCCGGCGGCCAGTGGGCAAGCCCCATCGGCGCGCCCTGGATGTCGGGGCCGCGATAGAGATAGTACCACAGCTGGAGATACCATGGTTCGTTGAGGCGCAGCGCAAGCGCGATCCCATCGATGGCCTGCTGGCTGGCGTTGCGGGGCGCCAGCATTGCGGCCGGATTGCGATAGGCGATGCGGGTGATGAAGAAGGCGATCACCAGCACGATGAGGAGCGTCGAAAGCGCCCGCAAGATCAGCCCGCCTGTGTGCCGGATCATTGGGTCACCCGATACGACGATGGGGATCGAGGACGTTGCGCAGGCCGGCGCTCAGCGTGTTGAAACCCGCCACGGTCAGGAACAGGGCTATGCCGGGGCCGAGCAGGAACCAGGGCTGCAACTGGTAGAGCGAGGAGCGCTGCGCCTCGGCGATCATGTTGCCCCAGCTTGGCTGCGGCGCCTGCACGCCGACGCCGAGGAAGGACAGCGTCGCCTCGGCTATGATGTTCGTCGGCAGTTGCACCGCCCAGTAGACCAGGATCACCGATGCGATGTTGGGCAGGATCTCGCGCAGGATGATCCTGCTCTTCGAGGCGCCGATCGTCTGTGCGGCCTCCACCAGCGGACTGCGGCGCAGCACGAGCACCAGGCCCCGCGTCAGCCGGGCGAAGTATGTCCAGGAGAACAAGGTAATGATCAGCACGACCACCAGCGAGGGCGCGACCAGCGGCTTGCCGTCGCCACCCCGGTTCAGCGACAGCAGGCTGAGCGCGGTGACGATGAACGGAAAGGACAGGGCGACGTCGACCGCCTGCGAGATCATACGATCGACACGGCCGCCAAGGAATCCGCTGACGAGGCCGATCGAGGTGCCGATGATCATGGCGAGCGTGGTGGCGGGGATGGCGATGGCCAGCGACACGCGCGCGCCGTAGAGCGTGCGCACCAGCACGTCGCGGCCATTGCCGTCGGCGCCAAGCGGAAATTCGAGTGTCGGGCCGGTCGGCAGGCCCATCTCGGTCAGCGCCGTGTCGCGGAACTGCTCGGTCACCCCATGGCCCAGCAGCCAAGCCACGACCGGCGCCAGCAGCGCGCCGGCGGCGACGAGGCCTATGATCAGCGCGCCGGTGCGAAACGACCGTTCGCCGAGCAGCGCATGGAGAAGCAGCAACCTGTAGGATTTCACGATCTCGCGATGTCCCAGCAGGACATCGTCCTGGACGGACGCCAGGGCACGGATTTCAGCCATGCGCGGCGATCCGTTCAGGAACCGGGTTGGGCTGCAGCGCCTTCCCGGGAATCGCATCTATCAGCCGGCGTGTATACGGATGCTGGGGAGATCCGAAGACGCGGGCGGTGTCGCCGGCTTCCACGATGACGCCCTTTTCCAGCACGATCACGCGGTCGCACAGTTCGGACACCACGCCCAGATCATGCGAGATGAACAGGAGCGACAGGTTTCTTTGCCGGCGAATGGTCCGCAGCAAGCCGATGATCTTCGCCTGCGTCGTAACATCCAGCGCCGACACCGGCTCGTCGGCGACGATCAGCGAAGGTTCGAGCGCTATGGCGCGCGCGATGGCGACGCGCTGCCGCTGGCCGCCGGAAAGCTGCGCCGGAAAACGGTCGAGCACATCCTCGGGAAGTTCCACGTCGCGCACCAGTTCCTCCACGCGCCGGCGTATCTTCGCCGCGTCGAACTGGGTGCCGATGATGAGGGGTTCCGCCAGGATGGACCGGATGCGCCGCCGCGGGTTGAGGCTCGCATAGGGATCCTGAAAAATCACCTGTATGTCCGACCGCAATTTGCTGTCGATGGCGAGGCCGCCGGGGCCCGGACGCGAATAGACGAGGTCGCGAATGGAGAGGCTGCCCTCGTCCGGCTGGTCAAGGCCGGCGATGAGCCGGCCGATCGTCGACTTGCCGGAGCCGGACTCGCCGACGAGGCCGACGATCTCGTTCTCGCGCACGGTGAACGAAATGTCCTGGAGCACCGGCCTGATCAGGGGGCCGCCCTTGCGGGCGCGACCCGCGAACGAACGCGAGACCGCCGAGACGGACAGGAGATTGGGCGCGGCAGGCAGCGACGGTCGCGCCGCGCGGGTCACCAGGCCGCCAAGCCGTGCCGCGCCAAGCAGCGCCTTGGTGTAGGCCTGGCGCGGTCCCCTGTAGATCAGCTCGGCCGGCGCCTGCTCGACCACATGCCCCGCGCGCATCACCAGGACGTCGTCGGCGATGTCCGAGACAACGGCCAGATCGTGGCTGACGAAGATCATGGCCGTACCGTGGGCCTGCTGGATGCGCTTGAGCAGATCGAGGATCGATGCCTGCACGGTCACGTCCAGCGCGGTCGTCGGCTCGTCGGCGATGATCAGGCCGGGATTGAGCGCGATCGCCGCGGCGATCATGACGCGCTGGCGCATGCCGCCTGAGAACTGCCTGGGATGGTCGTTCACGCGCGACGCGGGATCGGCAATGCCGACATCGGCCAGCAGATCGAGAACGCGCTCGCGCAGCTCCCGGCGTCCCACCCTGCGGTGCGCGGTGATCGCTTCCGCGATCTGCTGGCCGATCGTCTTCAGCGGATGAAGGTTGCTGAGCGGATCCTGGAAGATGAATCCGATGTCGGCACCCCGCCGCCGGCGAAGATCGCCGGCGGCAAGCCCCAGTATTTCATCGCCCTTGTGCCGCACGCTGCCGCTGACCGAAGCCGTCGGCGGCAGAAGCCCGGTGGCGCCAAGCAGCGACACGCTCTTGCCGGAGCCGGATTCGCCGACGATGGCGAGCGTCTTGCCGGGCTCGACGGCGAAGGAGACGCCGCCTACCACCTCCGTGGCACCGAATGTGACGCGCAGATCGGCGACGGAGAAGATGGACACGCGTGCCTCCTTTGCCAGTCCGGCCGGCTACTGCTTGAGCGCTATGTTGGTGATGTCGGCATTCACGGCGAGCGACGACCACACCCAGTTGGCGAGACGATCGGAGGTGACGACGACCTTGCGCTTCTCGAACAGCGGGATCCAGGGCAGGTCCGCTGAGACGAGCTTGTCGGCTTTCGTCCAGATCGGTCCCGGATCGTCGGACGGATAGGCCTGTGCCGCCAGCTTGTTGAGCTCGGGATTGCTGTAGCAGATGGCGTGCACGTTTCCGGTGCCGCAGGGGGCCGCGTCCGAATTCAGCCAGCCGCCGAGCAGCATGCGCGTGCTCGGTCCCTGCCAGTCCGGGGAGAAAGTGCCGCCCAGCGATATATCCCAGTGGCTCTTCGGGTCCTGGATGAAGGCGTACCACTGCGTGACCGGTATAGACGTGAGGTTGAGCGTGATGCCCGATGCTTCAAGGTCTTCCTTCAGCGTCACGGCGATCGCTTCGAACTGCGCGTTGCCCCGATAGATGGCGTCGAACGCGATGCCGTTCGGATATCCAGCCTCCGCCAGCAATTCCCTGGCCTTGGCCGGGTCCCCCCTGTAGCTTTCGGTCGGATACGGATCGAACGTTTCGTAGCCGAGGATTGTCGAGGTGATGATCTGGGTCAGCGGCACGGCGCCGATCGAGCCGGCCTGAGTCTGCGCCAGATGTTCGCGGTTCACCGCATAGGTCAGCGCCTGTCGAACCTTTAGCTTGCGCAGCGCCTCGGCCCCTTCACTCTTGACCTCCGGCCGCTGGTTGAAGGTGATGAAGTTCGCCGATCCGCTGTTGGTCACATGGATGTCGGGGCTCTTCTGCGACAGGAAGCGCTGGATCGTCGGGATGGGCGGGATGTCGAGGTAAAGCGACAGGTCCGCCTCGCCGGCGATGATCTTCTGGACGACGCTGTCCTCGCTGTTGGCCGTGAAGTCGATGTCGATCTCATCGACATAGGCCTTGCGCGCCTCATCGGACTCCGGCTTGAAATTCTTCGCCTTCTTCAGGACCAGCTTCTGGCCCTGCTCGTAGGTGTCGACATAATAGGGACCGCTGGACGGCAGGTTCTTGCGCGACTCCAGCGAGTCCGGGAAGTATTTGGACGCGATTTCCGGCGCCACCGGCGACACGAAGTTCATCGAGAGGATGTTGAGGAAGTCGTAGTTCTTGGTGTCCGACTTGATGACCAGCGTGCGCTCGTCCGGCGCCGAGACGCCTGAAATTTCATGCGTGTCGATGAAAGCCTTGGTCGCCGCGAGATCGCCTGTCGGCACTTTCGAGAAGGCCTTGCAATAGTCGACGAAGCCGGAGATCACGAGGTTGAAATAGTTGATGGCGGCAACCTGCTTGTTGGGGTCGCAGAAGCGCTTGATGCCGTAGACGAAGTCGCCGGCGACGATCTTGCGGTCGGTCGAGCCGGAGAAGAAAACGTCGTCCTTCAGATGGAAGGTGTAGACCTTGCCGTCATCGCTGATGTCCCAGGACTTGGCGAGGTCCGGCACCAGCGTGGTGTCTTCCTTGAGGCCGGCGGGCGAGCCGGGATAGGTCACCAACTGGCGTGTCGTTGCGCGCAGGATTTCCCAGGAATCGATGCTGTAGCCGGTGAGCGGATCGAAAGCGTCGAGATCGGACTGGATCGAGGCAATGCGCAGGGTTCCGCCGGGTTTCAGATCCTCCGCCGATGAGGCTCCAGAAATAATGGAAAGCGTCAAAGCAGTTCCAGCAATGCAAGAAATTAGTCTACGCGTAACGCGGGCGGGCATAAAATTTCTCCGTGTTCATGAATATTCATCAGTTTTATTATTGCATTGGTAATCTATGATTTTGAGACAAAACTATCCATTTTTGAAACCTGCTTTCAAATTCCATTTTACATTAGGATAGGCTGTCAAAACATTGTTCCGGAATGAGGAAGGGTTGGCGCTGTGAACAGCGTGTCTAGCGTTGCGACGGCGGCCCGGTCGAAGGCACCGAGGCGGCCCGTCTCGGCCAGTTGCCACCACTTCACGCCGCCGAGATAGGCGGCGGAAACAGCAGAAACGTCGGCCACGACGGTGGCGGACATGTTGGTGCGCTCGGCGCCCTCGCGGGAGAGGCGCAACCTCGTCGCGTTCTCGGGTAGGACGGGATCGGAGACTTCCAGCACCACGCTGTCCTGCCCGGCATAGGTTCGAGCCGTCAGCGCCTTCTCGATGTCCAGGAGCCGCAGCCAGGTTTCGTCGCGAACAGCCGACACGCGAACGCTGCGAAAATCCTCGAACAGCCATGGCAGCAGATCGTCGGCGGGACGGCTCCAGAAGACGATGCGATGCGGCAGGTCGACCGCCAGCAGATGCGCGACCAGCGCGACATAGACGTCCGGGCTGTAGGCTACGATATCGTCGACGACGATTGTGCGTTCCGGGCTGGTGAACCAGCTGTCGAGACCGATGGGGTGATAGCGCACGAAACCGGTTTCCGAGCCTTTCTCGCCGTGAACCGCGACATAGGCCGGCGCGCCGCTGTTGGCCTGGCGCAGTGCCTGGAAGTCCCACCAATACGGCGAGCGCGCGATGACCCCCGCGCGGGGGGCTGGCTGGCCTGCACAGATACGCGTCTGTATCGCCCAGGCTTCGCTTATGTCGACCAGCCGGATCTGTTCCCT
Organism: Mesorhizobium shangrilense; assembly: GCF_040537815.1. Taxonomy (NCBI): domain Bacteria; kingdom Pseudomonadati; phylum Pseudomonadota; class Alphaproteobacteria; order Hyphomicrobiales; family Phyllobacteriaceae; genus Mesorhizobium; species Mesorhizobium shangrilense. Next base: position 210,687 of record NZ_JBEWSZ010000004.1, on the reverse strand, counting down.
GGACGCCGGTGCCGTCCTCAGGCGCGCGCGTTGGGTGTTTACCTCGAAGCTGACCGAGGTGTTGGCGATCGCATAGCCGAAGTTGCCGTAGATCCGCGCGTCGGATGCCCGCAAGCTCGCCGCCGCCTCGCCCTGTTCGCGTGCGGCACGCAGCTGCGCCTCGAACAGGGCGGTTGCCGCGCCGCGCCGCGTATGGGTGGGCAGCACGCCGACATGGGTGACTGCGGCCTGCGGCAGCCAGGCGCCGCCTGGAACCGCGATGCGTCCCGAATAGGAGTCGGTGGTGCCGACGAGCGTCCCGCCGTCGAAGGCGCCCCACGTACGGTCCGGCTCGAACAGCCTGTCGACAAGCGCGTCGTCGATCGGGCCGATCGGCGGCAGGCCGACCATCGCGGTGCGGAAGGTGCGGGCGGCCTGTGCGAGCTCTGCCCTGCCGCTCAGCAGGCGCACATCGAGTGTCATGACGCTTTCCGCGTGGGCAGGGCTTCCAGCCCCTGCCCTTCCTGCTTTGGCGGCTGCGAGTAGCTGCGCGGCCGGGGCGGCGTTTCGGCCAGCAGATGCGTGCCGACCTCGCGCGCCCGGTAGGAGACCGGATCGTGGACGGTATGGGTGCGCGCATTGCGCCAATAGATGTCGAGGCCATATTTGTTGGCCGTCGAGCGAGCACCCGTCGCCTCAAAAATGCGCGTCGTCACGTCGAGCACGACGTCGTTGGCGATGATCTTGCCCTGGTCGATAAGCGTTGCCAGATCGCCCCATTGCTGCTCGGTGAGGGACGGGCCGGCATGCAACGCGTCCTCATAAAGCGCAGCCGCCTTGTCGGCGAGCGCTATACCCGCCGCGATCCCGGCGGAGAGCCGGCCGAACAGCACCAGATGGTAGGGATCGTCTATCGCCCGCTCCAGCCCGGACTCCGGCCAGGCCCGGCCGAAACGGCGGACATGATCGGCGGCGGCGGCCAGGGCTCCCTCGGCGATGCCGAGATAGAAATTGATGAAGATGAGCTGGCTGAAGAGGACGCGCAGGCCGTCACGCTGTTCGACATCACCCGCATAGTGGTTGAGGCCGCTGAGCAGGTCGTCCTCGAACACTTCAACGCGGTCGAAGGTGACGCTGCCGCTCGCCGTCAGCCTCTGGCCGAGATTGTCCCAGTCGCCGCCGAAGCTGATGCCCTTGCGCGACGGTGGGATCTGATAGTGGACGCGTCTGCCATTGTCCCACAGGCTGACGGTTATCAGCTGCGCCACCGATGCGCCGGTGGCGAAGGTGCGCTTGCCGTTCAGGAACCGGCGGCCGCCGACATGCTCGATCTCGTTCCACTGGTCGCGCGGATTGCTGACGCCGCCCTGGAACCAGCCTTCGCCGCCGACGCCACGCGCCGCCTTTTCCCACTGCCTGGCCGTGCCGAGAATGTAGGTCCAGACGCCATTGGAATAGTGGTAGGCAATCAGCTGGCCGATCGAGCCATCGGCGGCGGCGATGATCCGGCTGATCTTGAGCGCCTGAACGAGATTTGCGCCGGCGCCGCCGAATTCACGGGGTGCGGCCAGCCCAAGCAGACCGCTGTCGCGCAGCAGTGCCAGCTCCTCCACCGGGTCCTTGTTCGCCCTGTCGCGATCGAGCGCCGTTGCCGCGAGTTGCCTCGCCACGTCGCGGGCTGTCTCGGCCCATGTCTCGAATTCGGCGTCGCTGAGGCCTGGATAGATCTGAATTTCCGACATTGTCTTCTCGTCATGCTCCGTTGCGATGGCCCACCAGGGCCACGTGTATTTCAGGCCGCAAGCAGCCCCTTCGATCTCAGGATCACCAGCGCGCCTTCGGCGAAATGGTAGGATTGCGGCTGACCCGACGGGATGGATTGATCGAAGCCGACGGCGTGGGATGCTGCCTCATTCGGCCGCCTCGGCGGTCGTGCCCCAGCTCGAGCGGTCGCGTGCGGTTGCCCCTGGATGGTCGTCGCGCAGCAGGCGCTGGCCTGCGCCTTGAAAGCGCTCGCGGATCGTGGTGCCCGGCGCGCCGCGTTCGCGGATGCGGCCGCGCCGCCGCAGTTCCGGCACCACGAACTCGATGAAATCCTCGAATGTGCCTGGGCTTACGACATAGGCCAGGTTGAAGCCGTCGACACCCGATTCATCGGCGATGCGCTCAAGCTCGTCGGCGACCTTCCGCGGTGAGCCGACCAGCTTGGGATGGATGCCGCCGAGGCCGATGTATTCGGCGATGCCGGCCACGGTCCAACGCCGGTCGGCGTCGATCCGTGTCAGATTGGCGAGTGCGGAGCGGCCCGCATTGGTCTCGATATATTCGAGCGGATGGTCGAGCGGATATTGCGACCAGTCGACGCCGGTCCATGCCGAAAACAGCGCAAGCGCGGCTTCGACACTGGTGTAGGACAGATAGTCCTTGTGCTTGGCCTCGGCTTCCTCGTCCGTGGCTGATGTGATGACGGTCACCGCCGTGATGAACTTGATCGCGTCCGGCGCGCGACCGAGTTCGACGGCACGCGCCCGGATGGCGTCGATCGAGCGGCGGATGGACGCCGTGCTGGTGCCGCCGAGGAACACCACCTCGCCATTGCGGGCGGCGAATTCCCGTCCACGCGGCGAGGTTCCCGCCTGGAACAGAAGCGGCGTGCGCTGCGGGCTGGGCTGCGAAAGATGCGCGCCGGGCACGGAAAAATATCTGCCGTGATGGCCGATCGGATAGATCTTGGCGGGATCGGTGTAGAGCCCCGTCTCCCGGTCATGCACGACCGCGCCGTCCTCCCAGGATCCTTCCCAGAGCTTGTAGGTGACGTCCAGGAATTCCTGCGCGAGGTCGTAGCGCTCGTCATGGTCGATCTGGCGTTCCAGGCCGAGATTCCTGGCCGCCGATTCCAGAACCGAGGTGACGACATTCCAGGCGATGCGGCCCTTGGTCAGATGATCGAGCGTGGTGAACTTGCGGGCCAGGAGATAGGGCTGCTCGTAGGTGGTCGACACGGTGATGCCGAAGCCGAGATGCGTCGTGGCTGCGGCCATCGCCGACACGAGCAGCAGCGGGTCGTTCACCGGCGATTGGGCTGCGGTGCGCAACGACGCATCCGGCGTGCCCCGGAACACATCGAGGTGGCCAAGCGCGTCGGCCAGGAACAGCGCATCGAAGCCGCCATCGTCGAGCAGCTTCGCCAGCGACGTCCAATATTCGAGGCTGGTGTACTTGTGGGCGCGGTCGCTGGGATGACGCCAGAGGCCCGCCGATACGTGACCGACCACGGTCATGCCGAAGCCGTTCAGGATGAGAGGCTTGACCGCCTTTGCAGGGGAATCTGTCATGGTTCGGCTCACGAATAATAGGTTGGCGGCGGCACGCGGCCGTTGAGCGCGAAATCGCCGACTTCCAGCACCTTGTAGTGGACGGGATCATGCAGGCTGTGCGTACGCACGTTGCGCCAGTAGCGGTCGAAGCCGAACGAACGCGCCGTTGAGCGGGCACCGGTCAGTTCGAAGATCCGCGACGTCACTTCCAGCGCGACCTCGGTCGAATGCACCTTCGACTGGTAGGCTATTGCCGCGGCCTTGCCGCGTTCTTCGGCGGTGAGGTCCTTGCCGCGCTCGAAGGCGCGCTGCACCGCCGCGCCGGCGGCGTCCGCGAGCGCTTCGGCTGATGCCAACGCGATCGAAAGCCGGCCGAAGCGCTCGACGATGAGCGTGTCCTCCGAAGCTTTATTAGCCGGCGAAGACAGCCACGGTCGGCCGCGCTGGTTGATGTAATCCCTTGCGTCTTCGAGAGCGGCAAGCGCGGTGCCAAGGTAGAGTTCGCCGAAGGCCGCGTGGACGATCGGCACATGCAGCGTGACATACGGAGGCTGAACCGTGTCTTCCGGCCAATGGCCGACCAGGTCGCCGGCGGATGCGGCGACATTTTCGAGCGTCGCACTGCCGCTGACGGTCAGCCGCTGGCCGATACTGTCCCAGTCATTGCCGAAGCCAAGACCCGGCGTGGGATTGGCGACGATGAACTGCCCGATGTGGCGGCTGGCGTCGGTGCCATCGATCCGCGTGCCCGGCGCGAAGCGCACCCAGACCTGCAGCGTATCGGCCACCGCCGCGCCACTGGTGAAAGGCTTGGCGCCGTTGAGCACGAAGCCGTCCTCCACTTGCCTGGCTTCGATCAGCGGCTCATAGGCCGCCTGCGCAATGCCGGCGTGGAACCAGCCCTTGTTGAGGAAGCCGTCCAGCCGTTTGTCAATGAAGGCCTTGTTGTTGCCATCGAGCCCGATCGCCGTGCCGAACAGATGATAGATGGCGATCTGGGCAATCGAGGTGTCGCCCTTGGCCAGGATACGGATGATCTTGAGCACCTCGGCCGGTGTCGCACCGCCGCCGCCAAACCGCTTCGGGATATAGATCGTCAGCAGACCGGCCAGGCGCAGCAGATCGATCTCGGCATGGGGTGCCGCTCCGGCCAGATCGCGCGCCACGGCGGTCCGCTTGAGCTCGCGCACCACCTCTTCGGCCTTCTCGGCCCAGCCCTGAAAATCACTGCGCTGCTCGCGCTGAACGGCGGCGTGGATGGTCATGATGCCAAGGCCTCCGGCGGGCGGGCTTGAGAGAAGTCGTGTCGGGCCCCGGGATGGTCTGCGGGCAGACGGCTGTCGCGCCCGAAGAGCCGGGACCGCAGCGAGGGAGCCTCAATTTCGCGAATGCGACCGCGCCGCCGCAGTTCGGGAACGACGTGGGCGGAGAAGTCGATGAAGCTGCCGGGACTGACCACATGCGTCAGGTTGATGCCGTCGGTATCCGTGACCTCCAGCCATTGCTCCAGCTCATCGGCGACGGTCTTCGGCCCGCCGACAAAGGACTTGCCGCGCCCGAAACCGCCCTCCGGCGAAAAGGCCTGGCGCAAGGTCCACTGGCGGCCCGAGGACGGGTCGTCGAACATGCGCAGCAGCGAACGGTTGGAGTCGGTCTCCGTATAGCGGATGGGCTGGTCGAGGTCGTGCTTGGAAAAGTCGATGCCCGTCGTCGCCGAATAGTGCACCAGGGCGCCTTCGACATCGTAATGCGATCGATAGTCCGCGAGCTTGGCGGCCGCGGCCGCATCGGTTTCGTCGGTGATCACCGAGACGGCGGATATGAACTTGATGCTGCCGGGAGCCCTGCCTTCGTCGCGAGCAAGCCGCTTCACCTCAGCGACATTGCGCCGGATACCGTCGACGTCGGCACCGGCAATGAAGACCACCTCTGCGTGGCGGGCGGCAAAGCGCTGGCCACGCGGCGAGCCGCCCGCCTGGAACAGCACCGGCACCCTTTGCGGGCTGGGCTCCGAGAGATGCGGACCCGGAACTTTGAAATAACGCCCGGAATGACCGATTGGATGTACCTTTGACGGGTCGGTGTAGAGCCCGTCCGGATTGGCGGCGCTGCCGCGATCGCGCACCAGGGCGCCGTCTTCCCAGGAGCCCTGCCAGAGCTTGTAGGCGACCTCCAGGAATTCGTCGGCGATCTCGTAGCGCTCGTCATGCGCGACCTGCTTGTCGAGGCCGAGATTGCGCGCAGCACTGTCGAGCTGCGAGGTGACGACGTTCCAGGCGATCCTTCCCTTGGTCAGATGGTCGAGCGTGGTGAATTTGCGTGCGAGAAGATAGGGCTTTTCATAAGTCGTCGACACGGTGACGCCGAACCCCAGCCGGCTTGTGGCACCCGCAAGCGCGCCGACCAGCAAAAGTGGATCGTTGACCGGAGACTGGACGCCCTTCGCCAGCGAGGCAGCGTATCCGCCGCCATGGACGTCGAGGAGACCCAGCGCGTCGGCAATGAACAGGCAGTCGAAGCCGCCATCCTCCAACGCCCTGGCGAGCTCGATCCAATAGTCGAGTTCTGCATGCCGGTAGGCCTGATCATCCGGATGGCGCCACAGCCCATAGGCGACATGGGAGACGGCGTTCATGGTGAAGCCGTTGAGAATGATCGGAGATTTTGCCATATGACGACCAGACAAGCCTAAGCCAAATAAATTTATCTAGTCTATGGAATTAGTGTAATTAAGACCGGCTCGCGTGGAGATTTTTCCTAAAGTTCGTGGCGTTTGTGACAATCCGTTGCGGGTCAGCACGAGGGCAAGCGATTGTCCGTCGTGTCATGATCCACGCATGGCGCGATGGATCGCCACATTGCGCGATCTGTTTGCCGGTCTCGACGATGTGACCTGCTGGAAGATCTCGGCTCGCCCTACTGGGCCCATCCCATCGACATAGCGGCGGGTGAGCAGTTCGCGCCCGATTTCGCCGCGATCAGCCCGTCCGGCAAGATTCCACTCGTCGGCCCGGCGCTTTGCGATGTAATGTTGTCGTATCAGGATTGTAGCAGCCACCTGCTACCGGCAATCTGAATTTTGGTGCTATATAACAGGAAGGCGAGCTCCACGGAGGCGGGTGCAAGTTCGCCGCAAAAGAAGAATAAGAATCAGCCGTGCCATGGCGCGGTAACCGAATCTGGGAGGATTCATGGTCGAGATCATCTCCAAGCGGGACGGCCCGCGACGCGAGGATGTTCAGGTCAAAAGACTGATCGAGGAGAACCGCTCGACCATCGTCCGCCTTGCCGACCAGATCAGCGGCGGCGGTTATTCGGCTTCCAGGAAAGCACGCCAGCAGCCCAAGGCTGAAGGCCTGATCATACATGTCGGCGGCAGTGCCGCAACCGTGGCCGAAGCGAGCCCCTCCATCCGCGTTACCATGAACGGCCGTGTGATCTCCAAGGATCAGAACACCGGTCGCCAGCTTCATCATATTGGCGACGTCCGCAACCGGGATGGGGAACAGGTCTTCGTCCTGGCAACGAAGCAAAATGGCTTTTTCTCGCCGGTCGACGAAACCATATCCGAGGCGCTTGCCGGGCTGGATGGATCCCGGTTGACCGCGACTTATACCGAAGACCAGCTTGCCGCCGACATCGGCGCGAAACTCGGCATCGACTGACGGCAGGCTGCTGGGCATCCCTCCCGGTCCGACAGCAGGCGAACGCGACAGCATACAGAAATAGCATACCTCAAAAGGTACTGTGATGACTGAATGAAACACGCGAGCGGCCCCAATCCGATGAAGACCGATGCTCTTGCGACGCATGCGTCGATGGCCACCGGACAGTTGGTTCTGGACAAGATCGACTATGATGAGCGCGCCACCATGCGTGCATGGGAGAGTTTTCTTTCCGACGAACCGACATCCATTCGCGACCCGGTCCATGTCCGCTCGCTGATCCACGATTCCTGGTATCGCAGCGCCACCGGCGGCATCAACGCGCAGGGCATCGAAGCGCCGCTGAGCAGCGACCGAAACGAGATCGAATACCTGACCCGCGCCAATGCCGAGCTGCTTTCGGCGGCGCGACGATCGTTTGCGTCCCTTGGCCAGCTGCTGGAGGGCACGGGGGCGATGCTGGTGCTGGCCGACAGTGACGGCGTGCTGATCGACGCCATCGGCGACAAGAAGACCCTGCATGACGGCATGGACATCCATCTGGGCATCGGCGGCAAATGGAATGAGGATGCTGTTGGAACCAACGGCATCGGTACGGCGCTGTGGACTGGCGAGCCGATTTTCGTCCACGCGGCCGAGCACTTCTGCGCCGGCATAAAATCCTGGACCTGCGCGGGCGCGCCGATCCGCGATCCCCTGGACGGCAAGATCATCGGTGTTGTCGACCTGTCGGGCTATTCGCCGATCTTCCGTCCCCACAACACGGCGCTCGTCGCGGCCACGGCCAGGCAGATCGAAAAGGCGCTTGCCGAACAGCAGCAGGAGCAACGCACCCGTCTGCTCGAGGCCTTCATTTCCTCGGCACCCAGCTATCGCCGCAAGGATGGGTTGGTGATCGTCGATCATCGTGGCCGCGCGATCTTCTGCAACAACGTGCCCAATGGCGACACGACCGAGATGATGGACGGCCCGATGGAACCGGGCCGCGGCCGCTGGCTGATGAACCTGCCGGCCTCCGGCTCTGATACCGATCTCGTCAACGCGCTGCCGGCTCATCTGCGTTCCTGCCATGTCACGCCGCTGAAACTCGATGGCGACCTTCGTGGCGCGGCCCTGGTTTTTCCCTCGGTGCCGGCCGTCTCCAGCATGACGGTGATACACCGGGAGGTGAACAAACACCTTCAGATAGCGGCGGCGATGATCGTCGGCGAAAGCGAGAAATTGCTGGCTGCCGTCGAGGTCGCCTCTCGGGTGGCCGGGTCGAACGGTGTCACCTCGTTGTTGATAGAAGGCGAAACCGGTGTCGGAAAAGAGCTGTTTGCGCGGCTTGTCCATGCCGGCAGCCGGCGCACAGAAAACGACCCGTTCATCGCCATGAACTGTGGCGCCATCACCAAGGAACTGTTCGGCAGCGAACTGTTCGGCCACGTCGCCGGCGCCTTTACCGGAGCCTCGCGTGACGGCAAGCCGGGCATCTTCGAACTCGCCAATGGAGGCGTGCTCAGCCTTGACGAAATCGGCGAGTTGCCGCTCGAAATCCAGCCCTTCCTGTTGCGTGTCCTGGAAGAGCGCGTGGTCCACCGCATCGGCGACCCCAGGGCTCGGCCGGTGGACGTGCGACTGGTCGCCTCGACCAATCGCGACCTCAAGAAGGAGGTCGCGGCCGGCCGTTTCCGCAGCGATCTCTACTACCGCATCGGTGCGGTCTCGATCCATGTCCCGCCGCTGCGCGAACGCGGCGATGACGTGCTGCTGCTGATCGAGCATTTCAACCGGCGAATCGCGAAGCTGGCCGGCAATGATCCGCTGGAGTTTTCAAACGAAGCACGCGACGCGCTGTTGGCCTATCGCTGGCCGGGCAATGTGCGCGAACTGAAGAACCTCGTGGAGCGCCTGCATATACTGGCGCGCGGTGGCGCGATCGAATTGCAGGATCTTCCCGGGGAAATCGCCATGATCGATCGCAACACTACGGAGGTGCATAGCGACCATCCTACGGCGATGCTCGAAGCACCGGTATGCACATTCGAGGATGCTGAACGCCAGGCGATCAAGAACGCGCTTGCCGCGGAGAGCGGCAATCTCAGCAAGGTCGCGCTGAGGCTGGGTATTTCACGGCCGACGCTCTATCGCAAACTCGGCCAATACGGCATCCGGCGCGGCTTCCTCTGATACGCGGCACAGAGAAAACCCATGGCATTCGCGCCATGGGGTTGGGGAGTTGTGGCCGGTGGATCGGATTCCCCTGGGAGTCCAGACCGGATTATTCAGGGAACGATGACGCCACGGCCGGTGAACCGGCGGTTCTTGAAATCGTCGAGCGCGGTGTTGATGCTGGCGAGGTTGTACTCGGTGTAGTGCATCTTCACCTTGCCGTCGGCGTTGAGCTCCATCAGTTCGACAAGCTCGGTGAAATTGCCGACCAGGCTGCCGCCGATGTTGATCTCCTCGATGACGAGATGCGCGGTCGGCACATTGATGTTGCCGCCATAGCCGACGACGAACAATTGTCCGCCCTTGCGCACCATCTTCCAGCAGATGTTCTCGACACCGAGTTCGCCGACAAAGTCGATCACCACATGCGCGCCTCCGCCGGTGATCTGGCTGACCTCCTCGATGACGTTCGGTCCGCCATCGAGGACGAAGTCTGCGCCCAGGTCCTTGGCCAGCACCCGTGCCGCCGGCTCGCGATCAACGGCGATGATGCGGCAACCCGAAATCGCGTGCAGCGATTGCAGCGCGATATGGCCGAGGCCGCCTATGCCGAGCAGCACGCAATAGCTGCCTGGCCGCAGAAGCTTGGCGGCGCGCTTGGCGGCGCGGTAAGCGGTGATGCCGGCATCGGCCAACGGCGCCACTTCGATCGGCGTGATGTTGGCATTCAGCTTGATCAGCGAGCGCTCGCTGGTGATGAAATACTCGGCGAAACCGCCATTCATGCCAAGGCCAGGGAACTGGCCGTTGTCGCAATACATGTCTTCGCCATGGCGGCAATTGAGGCAGATGCCGCATGAGCGGAAGGGATGGCAGATGACCGCGTCGCCGCGCTTGACGGACTTGACGCCGCTGCCGACCTCCTCGACCCAGCCGGCATTCTCGTGGCCCATGATGTAAGGCAAGAGCGTGCCCTCGGGGTCCATGGTCGGTTTCCACACACCCTCGATGATGTGCAGGTCGGTGCGGCAGAGGCCGGCAGCACCGACCCGCACGATCACCTCGTCGGGTGCTGTGATCGTCGGCGCCTTGACCTCCTCGATCCTGAGCTGGACGTTCATTTTCGGATCGTATTCGTACAGTCTGGCAGCTTTCATCGTCGTGTCCTTTCAAACTCGAAATCGTTCCGTGGAATTGTCGCTTCAGGCGCGGCCGAGCCTTTCGGAGCCGCCGCCACGCGCCGGTCCGGCCGTCGGATCCTCGTCCTCGGCGAGATCTCCAATCAGCGTTTCGGTGGTCAGGATCAGCGTCGCCACGGAAGCCGCGTTGGCAAGCGCGGTGTAGGTGACGCGAACGGGATCGATGATCCCCGCTTCGAACATGTTCTGATACGCGCCGGTCGAGGCGTTGTAGCCGTAGCCGCCGTTGATGCGGGTGACCTCGGTCACCACCGCTTCGGGATCGGCGCCGGCATTGGCGGCGATGCGCCATAGCGGCCGCGACAGAACCGAGCGCACCAGGCGCACGCCTTCGGCGACATCGCCGTCGACGCCGGCGGCCACCTTGTCGAGCAGCGGCGCGATCTGAGCGAGTGCCGAGCCGCCGCCGGCGACCACGCCTTCTTCGGATGCGGCGCGCACCGCATTCAGCGAATCCTCGATAAGCTGGATGGTCCGCTTCTGCTCGACCGGCGTGACGCCGCCGGCATAGAGGATCGCTGTGCCGCCGGAGAGCTTGGCCAGGCGTTCGCGCAGCTTGTCCTGGTCGATGTTGGGCGGCGAGGCCTCGTACTGCCGCTGCACCTGGGCACGGCGCGAGGCAATTGTCGCATGGTCGCCGCCGCCGCGAATGATCGAGGTGTAGGACGAACTGGTCTTCACTCGGTCGGCCGTACCGAGATCTTCCGCCGTGACATCCTCCAGCCGGCCGCCAAGATCGCGCGCGATCACCTTGCCGCCGGTGATGATGGCCAGATCCTCCATCATCGCCTTGCGCCAATGGCCATATTCCGGCGGGTGGACGACGAGGTATCTTCCAGGCCCCTGCTTGCCGAGCAGCGTCACCACCACTTCCGGCGACATCTCCTCGGACACGATCAGCAGCGGCCGGCCATCCTCGTCGGCAATGCGGCGAACCGCATCGAGCTGCTCGGGCTCCTTGATCTTGAGATCGGTCATCAGGATGTAGGGCCGATCGAGAACCGCCTCCATCTTCTCCTGGTCTGTCACCATGTGATGCGAGAGATAGCCGCGTTCGAAGGACATGCCCTCGACGACATCGAGCGTGGTCTCGGTGGTGACGCTGAAGTCGGTGGTGATGACGCCTTCAGCGCCGACCCGTTGATGCGCTTCCGCCACCAGTGCGCCAAGCCTGGTGTTGGTCGCCGCGATGTTGGCGACCGAGGCGAGGATGCCGTTGCCCTTGGCCGGCTTGGCCGAAGCCTTGAGCGCGGCCACCACCGCCGCCACCGCAAGGTCGATGCCCTTGCAGAGGTCGACGGATTTCGCACCACGCTCATTCGCCTCGACGCCGCCCTGGATGAGCGCGTTGGCGAGCACGATGGCCGTCGTGGTGCCGTCGCCGGCAACCTCGTTGGTCTGCATCGACACCTCGCGCACCACTTGCGCGCCCATGTTCTCGAAACGGTCGTGCAGCTCGATCTCGGAGGCGATGCTGACACCGTCGCGGGTCACCATCGGCGTGCCGATCGGCCGGTCGATCATGGCGTTCATGCCTTTGGGGCCGAGCGTCGGTTCGACGGCCGCAGCCAGCCGGAAGACGCCACGGGCAAGCGCACGGCGCGCCTCGGAATTGTGAAGCATTATCTTGGGCATGATTCCTCCTTCCGCCTTACGGGCGGGTTGTTGGTTAGGGGCCTCGTGCTGGGGAGGCCGTTGTGTCGGCTCTGCTTCAAGCGGTCGGCGCGGTTCGTGCCGGCACGCGATCCATGATGAAATCGACCAGCGTCGGTTCGCCGTCGACAACATCCAGTTCCTTGTATCTGGTCTGCTTGAGCCCACGGCAGAGCGCGCCGTTGAACTCCATATTGATGCGCACGCCGCGCAGCTCCGCGAGATGGGCGCTGAGTGCGCCAGGCGCTATGCGCTGCCCTTCCCAGGTCACGAAGACGGGATCGTCCGGCCGGCGGTCGGGAAAGCGCTCCAGCAGAGCCGCCCGGTATCTCGGCTTCTGTTTGGCCGCCTCGCCCGGCTCGAACCGCGCGACGTCATATGCCGGCAGGTCCATGCCGAGGATTTCGCGATCCGTCAGGCCGTGCGCCTTGAGGCCGCGCAGGACTGCCTCCTGCCGCCGCTTGAACGCCTTCACCCTGAAAGTTTCACGCAGGGCGCCGAGATCCTGATCCTCGGCAAGCACGGCGAAGATGTCGCCGAAAGTCTTGCCCTCTGCCATGCCGCGATTCACCTCTTCCGCGAACATGTGGTCGTGCAGCTTGACGCGATAGTCCGGTGCCCAGGAGAGCTGGTCGAGCGCCTTACGAACGCCGTCCAGCATCAGGAACGCAAAGTTGGGCGAGCACCAATATGTCGGCAGGCGGAAATCGACATCCACACTGCCATCGACCATTACCTCAGCCCGCTCGACGAAGCCCATCTCGGTGACGGGTTCGTCGAGTTCCGGGTCGTTGACCTCGCCAAGGCGCCGCCAGAGCTCCTTCTCGCGGCTACCGGAAACACTGGCGGTTGCCATGGCTCCTACTCCGCCGCGATGCTGAATGGCGAACTGGCGAGCGCCTTCTTCTTGGCTTCGACGTCGATGTTGTAGAGACGCGCGGCGTTGAGGCCGAGGATCTTCTCCTTGATCTCGTCGGTCAGCTGAACGCCCCGTTCGGCGGCGATGTCCTCGGGTATCTGGTAGGCCCAGAATTTCTCGACCAGCCAGCGCGGCGTCCAGATCGCGTAGTCGGAACCGAACAGGATCTTCTCCGGCCCGAGCCAGAACAACAGCTCGGCGATGACCTCGCCGAAATAGCGCGGTCGCGCGTGGATGAAGGGCAGCGCCACCGCCAAACCGCCATAGACATTGGTTTCCTGCGTCGCGATCCAGCAGAAATCGTCGAGACGCGGCAGGCCGCAATGCTCGATGATCCAGTTGAGGTTCTGGAAGTCCGTCGCCGCGTGATCGACGTCATGGACGTCGAACGCATCCTTGCTCAGCGGCAGGATGGTCGGGCCCTTGTGGACGTGGATGTTCTTGATGCCGAGCTTATCGCAGAGTTCGAAGCATTTGTAGGCATCGGGATCAGTCAGCTTCCAGCCCTTGGAAGCACCGTTCCACTCGGCCGTGTACATCTTCACGCCCTTGACGTTGTAGGTCTCCTTGAGGAAGTGGATGTATTCCAGCGCCTTCTCGCCGTCGCGCGGATCGAAGGCGCCGTTGACGATGAAACGCTCGGGATAGCGCTTGGCCACCTCGGCGTTGCGCTCGATCGTGTTGAAGCCATTCTTGTAGAAATCCTTGAGATAGGTCGACTGGACGATCGCCACATCGTCGGGGCCGTCGATGAACAGGTCGCGATAGAGATCGTCGGCGCTGTATTTCTCGAACTTGCTCTTCTCCCACAACTGTTCCTTGGGGCTCAGCCCGGTGTGATAGGCATAGAAGCATTCGATGAACTGCTTGCCGTGGATGTTCTTCTGGTTCTCGGGGCTGCCGTCCCAGAAATGAGTGTGGCCGTCGACCACGAAAATGTCCTTGCCTTCCGGTGTTCTGTACATTTTTTCCTCCACGCGAATGGGTTGCTTTGAATGGCTGCAGGTCAGGTGGTGATTGCGACCTTGAGGACGCCGTCGCGCTGGTTTGCGAACAGCTCATAAGCGTCCTCGATCTGGTCGAGTTTGAAACGGTGCGTGACCAGGCCGCCGAGATCGACCCGGCCTGCCGAGATGACTCCCAGCATTCTGCGCATCCGCTCCTTGCCTCCGGGGCAAAGGGACGTTCGAATGGATTTGTCGCCCAGGCCTGCGGCAAATGCATCGAGCGGAATCTTGAGATCGGAGGAGTAGACGCCGAGGCTGGACAGCACGCCACCCGGACGCAAGACCCGCAGAGCGGCCTCGAACGTTGCCTGAGTGCCCAATGCCTCGATCGCGACGTCGACACCGCGCCCGTCCGTCAACTTCATGATGGCGTCGACGGGGTTCTCCTTCTTGAAGTCGACGACGATATCAGCCCCCATCCGGCGGGCCATCTCCAGACGGGCCGGCACAGTATCGACGGCTATGATCGTCGTTGCGCCCATGAGTTTTGCGCCGGCGGTCGCGCAGAGACCGATCGGTCCTTGGGCAAATACCGCAACGGTGTCGCCAATCCGGATGCCCCCGGTTTCGGCGCCCGCGAAACCAGTCGACATGATATCCGGGCACATCAGCACCTGCTCGTCGGTGACACCGTCGTCAACCGGCGCCAGATTGGCCATTGCGTCCGGCACGCGGACATATTCGGCCTGGCAGCCGTCTATGGTATTGCCGAACTTCCAGCCGCCAATTGCCTGCCAACCATGCTTGGTGCCGGCACCATCCTGAGAACCGCATCCGCACAGGCAGGCATGGCTCCAGCCGGAAGGGGTGATTGCGCCGGCGATGACACGCTGGCCCTCCTTGAAGCCGCTGACACTTGATCCGAGCTTCTCGATGATGCCAACCGGCTCGTGACCAATTGTCAGGCCTTTGACGACCGGATATTCGCCCTTGAGGATATGGACGTCGGTTCCGCAAATGGTCGTGGTGGTTACGCGAACAAGCGCATCTTGAGGCCCGATATCGGGAATTGGCTTGTCCTCAAGGACAATGCGCCCTTTCTCGACAAACACCGCAGCTTTCATTTTCGAAGACATCCGTATTTCCTCTGTAGTCCGGCAGTTTTCAGTCGCATTGCGTAGGTCGGTGCCGAAAAAACACCTGCCTTTCCGGCACTAGGTTTCCTGGCGGCTATTCGATGTATTCGAACATCTCATCCATGTTGCCGAACAGGATCACGGTGTTGTCGTCGACGCGCACCATGCGGCCGTAATGGGTGGAGGTGTTGACCTCGAAGGTCTCAGCCGAAATCTCGCGGCCGAGATATTCGCCGATCGCGTCCATCTTGAAGATCAGCTTGCCGTCACCGTCGATGCGGATCAGCGCCGGCTGGTAGGTGATGGTCACCCCCGGCTTCTGGCCCATGAATTCGGCGATGGCGCGAGCCTCGACCGAGTCGTTCATGGTGACGCCGCACTGGTGCGAAATCGTCTGTTCGAAGGTGATGTCCTTCATCGCCTTGAAGATGTTGGAATGCGTAGCGTCGCGTGCTGCTAGTGACATGACGATTTCTCCTGTTTCAGCGCTTGAGGCCGAGTTCGCCGAGGATCTGGCCAATCCGTTCTTCGGATTTGGCGCGGACATCCGCGAACGCGACCGGCTTGGAATGTGGCATCGACCAGATCGGCTGCAGGCCGATGGCTGCCTTGTCGGCGAGCGCGCCGTGTTTCTTGACCCAGCCCTGGAAGAGCTTCTTGTTGGCCGCGCCGTATTTCTCGTCGTTGGCGAGGATGTGCATGAGGTCGATCGTGTTGGCGAGGTTGCGCTCGTAGTCGGCCTCGGCGGCCGAGATCACCGCCGGCGTGATGAAGTCATGGTTGGCGGCGGCGATCTGCATCAGGAATCCGGAGCGGAACACCTCGCCCACCAGCGGCTCGAAGATGATGTTGATGGCGAAATACTGCTCGAGATAGTCAGTCGCGCCCATGATGGTTTCGACCGCTTCGCGCGTACCCTGCCAGTTCTTGTCCTCGAGCCAGGCCTTCTTGCCGAGTTCGTCGTCCCAGCCGGGCAGGTCCATGCCGATCTCGGCAAGGTAGAGCGTGATGTCCTGGGCAAGCCGCAGCTTGTAGGACGAGTTGGTCAGCGTCGCGTTGTTGATCATCTGGGTGTAGCCGTAGCGCTGCGCCTGCATCAGCGAGGTGCCGAGCCCGAATTCGGCATGTTTCCAGGCGCCGAGCTGCGTCTGCAGGATCTTGACCCAGGCCTTGTCGAAGGTCTTCGGGGTGCCTGATTTGCGCGCATTGTTGATGACGCTCTGCACCATCGTCTCGATCTTCGACTGGCGCTGGTAGTGCGTGCGCTCCCATTCCTGGTCGGGGGCGCGGAAGGCATGCCAGTTGGTGCTCTGCGCGGCGGTGTTCTGCTTGACATAGGCGCCGTTGCCGTCGGCGAAGGAGATGATCCAGTCCTGGATCAGGTAGCGTTCCGGGTCAGGCTGCACATCGACCGTCATGTCTTCGTAATGGGTGGCGCGCTGGCCCTTCGGGTCGAAATACCGGTACTTGCGGCTGTCGGAATCGGCGAAGATCGCCGCGCCGGCGGCTCCGGAACCGACTGAACTCGAGGTGGCTGGCATAGTCTCTCTCCCTTGTTGCGGTTGTGATTACAGGTGCGCGATCGCCCTCAGTGGGCCGACGTTGCACCCGCCGATGTGGTGAACTTGTCGAAGAAGATCCGCTCGGTCTCGAACCCGTTCATGAACAGGACCGGCTGCAGCGCATCGATCATCGGCGGCGGGCCACAGGCATGGACATCGCCCTGCCCGTCGACCGCCAGTTGCTTGAGCTTGGCGTCGACACTCTGGTGCACGAAGCCGCGCTCGCCTTGCCATTCGGCGTCGTCATTGGCGTGCGACAGCACGGGAATGAAGGTGACGTCGGAATGATTGCCGACCAGCTCGGCGATCCTGTCGAGATAAAACAGGTCGTTGCGGGTGCGGGCGCCGTAGAAGAAATAGACCGGACGTTTTTCGCCGCTCCTCAGGTGATCGTTGAGGATCGACCAGATCGGCGACATGCCAGAGCCGGCGCCGACCAGGATCAGGGGTCCTTGCCGTTCGTCGCGGCGGAAGCAGGTTCCGTAGGGTCCGACGACGGTGACTTCGGCTCCGGCCTCGATTCCTCCGGAATCGAGTTCTCCCGAGAACTTTCCCTCAGGGTATTTTTTGATGATGAAGGAGAGTTTTTGGGTTTGGTCCGGCGTATTTGCCATGGAGAACGAGCGCGTAATCGTCTCCCCTTTTTGCGTGGTAACCGTGATGTCGACATATTGCCCCGCCCAAAACTTCATTGGGGAGCCGAGTTCGATTTCGATGCCGCGAATGTCGTGGGTCAGGTGCTCGATCCGAGCAATCCGGCCCTTGTACGTTTTCACCGCGATCGCTTTCGCCAAAATCTCCTCGTCATAGTTGAGGAGCTCGACTTCCAGGTCGGAGTAGGCAATGCAGCGGCACAACAGGACGTGCCCGCTTTCCTTCTCCATGTCGTTCAGCGCGAAGGTTGAGTATTTCAGCATGTCGACTTCGCCATCGAGCAACACGCTTTTGCAGGCCGAGCATTGCCCTTCCTTGCAGCCATGCGGCAGGGCGATGCCCTGGCGGAAGGCGGCGTTGAGCACCGTTTCGCCATGCTCGACGTCAAATTCGACGCCGACCGGACTGAGCCTGACCGTGTGGGTTTCCGACATACGGACCTCCAGTGAAAAGAGAGGGCGGGGCGAACCCGCCCCCTCGGCCTGATCAGTTGCAGGGATTGATGGTGAAGCCGGCGCGATATTCCGCCAGGTGCTTCTCACGGTCGGCGGGCGACATGGCACGCAGCGCGTTGAGCGGCGATCCGAGCGTGTTGCCGCGCACATCGTCGAGCGTCCACATCTCCTTGTCGTCGAAGCGCAGATGCGGCTGCGGAACCAGCGTCTTGCCGTCGGAACGAACGAAGTTCAGGTCCTTGATCGCATCGGCCAGGTCCCAGCCATCATAGAGCGTCTCCCACTCGCGCTTGCCGCTGAAGCGGCCCATCGCGGGCGTCGGGCGGCCCTGATACTCGTCGGCGAAGGCGACCGTTGCGGTCCACTTGTCGAGTTCGTGGGCGAAGGTGTGGAGCTGACCATCGATCTCGCCGACCACCATGTCCTCGCGGATCAGGCACGGAACGAGGCACGACCAGCAGCGGTGCGGGTAGACGTAGCCGACATCGCTGTTGAACAGCAGCACCTTCTCGCCCTTGTGGCTGAGCTTGGCATACCATTTCCAGAAGTCGCCGAACTCGGCGTACCAGCCTGGATATTTGTGCTCGAACCACTCGAAGTCCTTGTCGGTCTGGGCTTCGATGCGCCAGAAATTGACCGGCCAGCCGACCGCGAAGAACTGTCCGACCTTGTGGACATAGTTCTTCTTGGTGATGCGTTCCCAGGCCGCCTGGACGTCGTCGTGATGGACCTTGATGCCGTATTTCTCGAGCGGCAGCATGTAGGTGCGGTAGTAGTCCTCATAGATCCAGCGGTGCCACATCTCCGCGTAGGACTCCTTGTTCTTGTCGCGGTTGGTGGTGCCGTATTCGATGAAGGTGCCGATGGCGGCATCGACGATGGCGTGGTTCTGCCAGAAGGCGTAACGGAGGTCGCGCTCGAGCAGGAGATGGTTCTCCGGCTCCTTGAGCGCCGCCATCAGCAACGAGTGGCCGTTGCCGATATGCCGGCTCTCGTCGGACTGCACCGACAGGAAGACGGTCGGCAGGGCGTAGTCACCGTTGCGGGCAGCTTCCGAAGGCATGGCAACGAACAGCGTGTTGGTGAAGGCGGTCTCGGCCACCACGGTCAGGTACATGCAGGCGGCGGTCATCGTGTCGCCGGTGATGAAGCCTTCCGCGAACTGCCGGCCGATGGTCGTGGCGTAGCATTTTCCGAAGGCTTCCTCGGTGATGTCGAAGCCGGCCGGATCGATGTAGTTCTCCATGTACCATTTCTTCAAATTCATCTGGATCGTCGAGTGACGGAACTCGTCGATCATCTGCATGGTGAAGCCGGTTCTGAGTTCCTCGCCGGGTGCGATGCGGGCAACCATCGCCATCGAGCGTGCGGCCGAGATTTCCGGGAAGGGAATGATGGCAAGGAAGAGCTTCATCCACTCGACCCAGCGTGGTTCAACATTGCGGAACATGTCGCCGCGCAATGCCGCGTCGAGCGCGCCATAGACGCGGTTGTCCTTCTCTTCCTGCATCGGAAAATAGGACCGCAGAACCTGCTTCATCGGGTCGCGCGGCGTCTTGTTGATCTTGTAGTCGGTCGGAAACGTCATCGCTTCCTGGACGTAGGAAGGATTCCAGCCGAGATCGGCAATCTTCTTGGTCGCCTCGCCGACGGAAATTCCGCGTTGCGAGGTAATCTTGTTGAGCGTCAGAGACGTCATGGTCATAAGCCTCCACCAGGTTTGAGCCGCAGGTCCCTTGACCCCGGCATGAAGCGGCGCACAGCGCCGCCAGTGAGAGTGCGAACGGCACGACAAAGGGTTGCGCATCGAGGCGCGACTCATGGTCCGGCCGGTCAAGTGGATCGCGGCAAAGGTTTACGAGGCGTTTTGCAGGAGATCCGCGGCGCCGACCGCAATTGCGATGGGCGTATCGAAGCGGACGATGTCCCTGCTCCCTCCGTTCCTTCGTTCTTTTGGCACCGCGTCAAACGCGATGGGCTTCTTGTGAAAATGAACAATGCAAGCGCCGTGCCAGTTTCGAAATAGCACCCATGGCCGGGTGTCCAAAACAAAATCGTCATTCTTTTGATAGGCTGGCAGGCAACCGATTGTAACGTTCTTTTACAGTTGTAAATTACGCCTGTAATATTTGATAATTATTCGCTGGTGCAATATTTCTTGTTAGCTACCGCAGCATGATCAAAACTTTTATCATCTATTCAACTCCTGATCTTTCTCTATTATTTGAAGACAAAAGCCCTTGGGCGGGCATAGCGTCAGAGAGAGATCATGCCGAACGACAAAGACGGGCGGGAACCATCGGTGCCAATGTCCAGTCAGGCGGACGGCGTCACCGGCGATCTTGTCAGGCTGATGCCGCGCGACCTGGTGTTTGTCATGCGCTTCATGGGTGAGAGCCAATACCGCCTCCAAAGCCACTTCCAGGACTTCATTCGGGCGGAACTCACTGCCGGCGGCGTCACCACGGAAACGCATCCGATGATCCATCTGTTCATCGAGAACCACGCAATCCTGCTGCGTGACTTCGTGTTTTCCGGCGTTTCGCTGACGCGCCAGTTCCGCGTCGAAGAGATCGAGCGCCTGACCGGGGACACGACATCGATGATCCGCGTCGACATCTGGGACCAGCTCAAGAGCCACATCGAGACGGCCGAAAAACAGTTCCAGTCACAGGCCGGCACTTTGCCGAAATTGCTGTCGGCCTTCGAGAAACCGCCGGGATCCTTGGAGAGCGAAAAATGACCGCAGGACCTGAAGCTGCCAGGCGTGATGCGCTGCTTGCTCGCCGTCTCGATCTCGTCGCCAATGTTTCCACGCTCACCGCGGAGGCATTGCGGCTCAATCAGAAACGCGCCGGCATCGAAATGGACCTGCTGCGCCTGGAGCTGGAGATCGGCCGAAGCGGCGCCAGCGAGCAACTGGTGCGGGACTTGCATGAGGCTGAAGAGCGCGCCGCGGCAATCATGGACGCTTGCGCAGCGTGCGAGGACCGCATCGTCGCGGCGGAAGGCGATGTCGAGGACGTCGACTGCAGCCTGGCAGCGGGGGATGAAAACTGACGGAGGGAATGGCCATGAACCAGCACGCGCTACAGAACCTGACCTTGTTCGATCTGCTGGCGCGAAGCTGGCGTCGCCCGTCGGCGATCGCGGATCTGCGTTTCAGCACTGACGGTACGTCCGTCGCCTTCACTTCAGTGGATGGAACCGTCGCCATTGCCGCGGTCGCCGATCAGGAACCACCGGAGTCGCGGATCAGGGTGAGCAATGATCTCGGCCAGACGACGATCCGGCCAAGGGAGAAGCCGCCAGTGCCCTTGATCGCCACGGCCGAGTTCGGAGATGGCGATGTCCCGCTCGCCTCCCATGGACATTCCGGCTTTGTGGTCGGCGCGGCCAGCGGCGAGTTGCTGCATCTGGCTGCCGACGGTGAAGTCGCGTCCGCCTTGGTCACCGTCGACGGGCCAATCGTCGCCATCGACCATAGCGCCCGGGCGGACACGACGGCCGTCAGCAATGGGCATGACGTCCTCCTGTCGCGCGGCCAAAACGGCGCGGTGCAACTGGGGCGCGGAGGGACATCCTCGACGGACGCACTTGCCTTCTCGCCAGGCGGAAGGCGCCTTGCCTGTGGCCATGGTGAAGGATTGTCGATCTGGACGGTCGAAGGCGACGCTGCCTTGATGCGCGAGGTGTCTCTTTCAGCGCGATCGGTGTCGATCCGCTGGAGTGGCGACGGCGCATGGCTGGCCTGCGGGCTCGAAACCGGAGGCTTTGCGCTGGTCGGCCTGGCTGATGGTCGCACCAGCATCATCGCGGGGTTTCCGTCGCCGGTTCGGACCGTCTGCTGGAGTGAGCCGGCGAATGCGCTGTTCGCGTCGGGCGCGTTTCGGATCGCCGGCTGGTCGATGACCGCCCCACCACTCGACGGCGAAACCTCTGGCGCGCTGGAGACAGGCCGCGCCGGGCTGGTTCTGGTCGAGGCGGTGGCCGCACACCCGGAAAAAGAACTGATAGCGGCTGGCTACGCCAATGGCCGTATCACCATGGCCCGGATCGGCGCGCGCGACGAGCTGCTCGTCAGGCAGTTGGGCAGCGCGGTCACCGCGCTTGCCTGGTCCGGCGACGGGCGGCATCTGGCGGTGGGCGCCGTCGATGGCACCGCCGCGATCGTCACCTTTCCCGCCCGGATGTTCAAATAGCGGACGCAGTCCGCACGAAACAGGAGGATCAAATGCAGACCGCACTTACAGCCGAAGAGGTTAGCAAGGACGAATTTTTCGAACGGCTGGCCAAGCTGTCGGAAGAGATGGTGGCCAAGCATGGCAAGGATTTCAGCATGGGTGCGCTGGTGCTCGCCGCGCGCTGGATCGCCGAAAACCGCGTTGGCCAGTTGAAGACCAACTAGGCTGACCTGCCTAGTTGAAGCTGGCGATGGGCAGGAATTTCACCGCGGAGCCGGTGAAGCGGCGGTGGTCGGACGGCTCTCTGTCGGAGCGAAATCCGTCGACATAAACCTGCTCCGGCACCGCTAGGATCAACCTTGCTGCGATCTTCGGCTCCGCCGCCGACGCGATGGCGCCGGTGATGCCGCGATCACTCCTGGACGGCTGGTAGCTCGCCTGCATGACGACGGCGGGTGCGTCTGGCCGGAGACGGTCGGCTTTCGGGCTCGTCATCACGCGATCCTTCGCTTCGGGTACGGGGGCCGCAATCGGCTTGGCCGCCAGGCGATCCGCGCGCTCGTCGGAGCGGTTCGTGGCCAGCAAGGCGGCGACAGCGTCGCCAGACCTGGTCGCTTCCGGCTGGCGCGCTGGACTTGGCTGATTTTCCGGCCGCCAGTTGGGCACGGGAATGTTGAGCGCGACGATCTCCGGAGCGGCGTTCGCGGGAGCGACCTGCGCCTTGCCGACGGCAGTATCGGTTGCCACCGGTTTGGCGGCGGCGACCTCGGGCCGCGCCGCGGCAACGTCCGCCATCGCGAACGGCACGATTTCAGGAGTGGGGATATGCGCTGCAGGCTCGCGGCGCTGCGCGAAGGCCGGCAACGGCACCGCCTGCGGCGCCAGCGCCGCGATGATAGCAGCGGGCGTTTCCTGCTTCCGCTCGGCCAGCGGTTCTTCGGTCGGTGTCCCGGGAGCCGCCTGGATGTTGGCGCGCTGCGCGTCCTGCGGCGCCACGATGGCGATCTCCTGCCGGACCTGCGTCGGCTCAACCGATTTGGCCGGCTTGCGCGGCGCCGGCACGGCGCTCGCGATATCGCTTGTCTCGTCCTTGTCTCGTCCGCCCAGGAGCGACGCCAGCAGACCACGCGGCTTGCGTTGGCTGTCGCCGGCACTTGCCAGCTCTATGTTCGGCGTCCCGGCGTCCCTGCGCGATTTGTAGGCGGCAAGCGCCTGGTCATAGCCCGGCAGCGGCTTGCCGTCGCTCGGCACATGCAGTGTCTTCCCGTTTGGGAAGACCCTGGCGAGTTCCTGCCGGCTGATGCCCGGCCAGTGCCGCACATTGCCTACATCCATATGGATGAAGGGCGAGCCGGAAGTCGGGTAATAGCCCACACCGCCGCCCTGCATCTTGAGGCCGATGTCGCGCAACTTCTTCAGCGGCACATCCGGCAGGAAGAAGTCCATCGCCCGGCCGACCATGTGCTGGCTTTCACGGGCCACGCCCTTCGAGCGGCTGCGCAGCATCGCGTTCGTCGTCGGCGAGCGATAGCCGCTGACCACGTTGATGTAGCCTGTCGAGCCGCTGGCGCGATAAGCTTGCCAGACAAGGTCGAGCAGGCGCGGATCCATCCTGGTCGGCTCGTTGCGGCGCCAGTCGCGCAGCATGATGTTGATCTTCTTCAGTCCCGCCTGATCGTAGCGGCCACTGCGCTTGAAGACGATCTCGGCCTTCTCGCCTGTATGGAGATGTTGAATTTTCAGACTGCGCGTCTCGGCAAGCGCGCTTGTGGCGCACATGCAAAGCAACGCGACCATGATGGCCGGCAACCGTGTCCAACGATGGAATGCGCCGGGCGCTTTTTGTTTGCTTTCAATCACGTTCATGGCTTGCACATCTGTTGTCTGTTTTGGGCGATTTCACGTCCGTGCCCAGATGACAAGCCCATGTTCCATGCGTGGCCCACTTGGACGTGCCGTCAATTGTCCAATGTCGTGGCAAGGCACGACATTCATCCGAGTGGAGCGCGCCGCCGCACTCACCCGATACACCGATGAATAGCATCTTGGTTAAGAAATCCTAACCATGTCAGGAGTGTGTCCGCCTTGCCGCGTCCCGATCGCGATAGGTGCGTCACAACAGCATGTTCACATCGACAGCCAACGGGCTGGTCAGGAAGCAACTGTTAACCACTCGCTCCCTATTGCTCGGGGGACGGTTCACAGGTGAGTCTTGAGAATGGAATCCACGCGTTTTCCTCGGGCCAATTCATTGAAGACGGCCTCGCCCGATGACGCCGAGGCAGATCGTTTCAACAGCACGGGCGACAGGGACGGCAAGCGCCCCGCTTCAGTCACGGCAGACTACAATCGCCCCCAGAGAATGGCCGGCCGGCAGCCCGACGAACCCAAGGCGGGCTATTCCGGGAGGGTCGTCAATCTCTACGGCAACAGCCAGTCCTATATGGAGCCAAAGGACAAGTCCCCGGCGGGTAGCGCCTTTCCGAAACTCGGCGCCATCGAAGGCCCCGCCTGGCAGGATTATTTCTTCCTGGCGCCCAATGTGCGTTTCACGCGCACGCCAGACTATGAAGCCAAGAAGCATGGCCCGCAGCAGGACCACGATGCCGTCGAGCAAGTAGAATCAAGGGCACCCTCAACGCAGCAAGCAATCGAGCGACCCGTCGCGGACGCGGCATCCTCGTCGGCGCAGAAAAGCCGCAACGCCTCTGTGGAAGCAAACCGGCCGCCGGCCGGCAACAGGGCCGTCATGCATGACAGGCCGCCGCAACTGGCTGCGGCGTCCGTTCCACCAGTGCGCCCCAGCCAAATGGCGCGGGCTCTTCCGGCCCCCGCGACGGTCGCAACGGCGCGGCCATCCGTGCGAACACCTGCCGTCCGGGGTGCGGGCGCGCCGACCGAGGCGGTCAGCAGCGAAAAACTGCGCTGGCCCTATTTGTCGGACCACGCTTTCTTCGAAGTCATGGCGCCCTATCTGGTCGACGCTCCGTCGCCGGTTCGGCGGGCCGATCCAGCCCCGCGCGCAGGCGTTGCCGCGCCGCTCGCGGCGGCGCCCGTTGCCGCCGCGCGCATCGACATTCGCCCGGTGCCCGCGACCGATGTCACCGCGTCGTTCCGTGTCATCGAATGCCTTCCAGGCCAAGCCTCCTCCGCCTTGCCGGACGTCTTGCCCGCGAACTCGAACGAGGTCACCCAAGCTGAGGTGCCAGTGAGCAAAGCGCCGCGGCGAACTGCCCAGGCGGCCGCAAACCCCGCCACGGCGAGCGCCACCGTTCCCGCGCGGGTCGTGCCAAGCGCGGATGTCGCCGTGCCGGTTTCGGCCGCGCGTCCCGCTTCGCTCCTGCCTTTGGCGGGAAAAATCGTGCCGTCCACGATGGGCGACGCCTATCAGCTTCCCTCGGAAGAGCTGCTGCAGCAGCCACCCGAGGGTCAGGGCTTCTATATGTCGCAGGAGCGGCTCGAACAGAATGCCGATCTTCTGGAAAGCGTGCTGGAAGATTTCGGCGTGCGCGGCGAGATCATCCATGTTCGCCCCGGTCCGGTCGTCACGCTCTATGAATTCGAGCCGGCGCCCGGCGTCAAATCCTCTCGCGTCATCGGTCTTGCCGATGATATCGCCCGCTCCATGTCGGCGGTCTCGGCGCGCGTCGCGGTCGTGCCCGGCCGTAACGTCATCGGCATCGAGCTTCCCAACGAGACGCGCGAGACCGTCTATTTCCGCGAGCTGATCGAATCGGAAGGTTTTCGCAAGACCAGCTGCAAGCTGGCGCTTTGCCTCGGCAAGACGATCGGTGGCGAGCCGGTCATCGCCGAGCTGGCGAAGATGCCGCATTTGCTCGTCGCCGGCACCACCGGCTCCGGCAAGTCGGTGGCAATCAACACCATGATCCTGTCGCTGCTCTACCGGCTGAAGCCGGAGGAATGCCGGTTGATCATGGTCGATCCCAAGATGCTCGAGCTCTCCATCTATGACGGCATCCCGCATCTTTTGACCCCCGTCGTCACGGATCCCAAAAAGGCGGTCACCGCGCTCAAATGGGCGGTGCGCGAGATGGAGGACCGGTATCGCAAGATGGCGCGGCTCGGCGTGCGCAACATCGACGGCTACAACGAGCGCGCCGCCGCTGCCCGCGAGAAGGGCGAGACGGTCGTCATGACTGTGCAGACCGGCTTTGAAAAGGGCACTGGCGAGCCACTCTTCGAGCAGCAGGAAATCGATCTTGCGCCGATGCCGTTCATCGTCATCATCGTCGACGAAATGGCCGACCTGATGATGGTGGCCGGCAAGGAGATCGAAGGCGCGATCCAGCGCCTGGCGCAGATGGCGCGCGCCGCCGGCATTCACCTGATCATGGCAACGCAGCGTCCCTCGGTCGATGTCATCACCGGCACGATCAAGGCCAATTTCCCGACCCGTATCTCCTTCCAGGTGACGTCCAAGATCGACAGCCGAACCATTCTGGGCGAACAGGGTGCCGAACAGCTGCTCGGCCAGGGCGACATGTTGCACATGGTGGGCGGTGGGCGCATTGCACGCGTGCATGGTCCCTTCGTTTCCGACGTGGAGGTCGAGCATGTCGTGGCGCATCTGAAGGCGCAAGGGCGCCCCGAATATCTGGAAACCGTGACCGCCGACGAGGACGAGGAAGACGACGAAGCGGACCAGGGGGCGGTCTTCGACAAGGGTGCTGTCGCGGCCGAGGACAGCGATTCCATCTATGACGAGGCGGTCAAGGTGGTGTTGCGCGACAAGAAGTGTTCGACGTCCTACATCCAGCGCCGCCTCGGCGTTGGCTATAACCGCGCCGCTTCATTGGTCGAGCGCATGGAAAAGGAAGGCCTGGTCGGCGCCCCCAACCATGTCGGCAAGCGTGAGATCATGATGGGCCGGCGACCGCCGGCGAACGGGCCAGACGATGACGGCAGCGATTGATCGGCAGGCTCATTGCGCGGTGCGAACCCGCGGCTGGCCGGATGGAGGTATCCGGCTTTGATCCAACCGTAAGCCGGCTTGAGCATGCTCGTTTGGGCCGGCGCCGCCGCAAGCCGCGCCAGGTGGCCTGCTGGGATCACGTATCCGGGCCGCAACCTGACTGCACGTCCCATCTTGATGACTGAACGTCCCAATATGCGCGGCAACTCCGTTCGGGGTGGTGACAGCACCATCGGCATCGCTGCAGATGTTTCTTCGGGTTTGACCTGAAGCCTTCTGGCCGTTCGACCATGTGCCGGCAAGGACATGTTTTCAGCAAGACCGAGCGATGGGGCGGGCAACGGAAAGGGCACGGATATGCCAGGCGACGCAACTCAGATGCAGCAGGCTGTGGACATGTTCGTAGCGCACCCCGCTCACCCACGGACATCATATCTGGGCCGGGTCCTGAGCAAGGCAAGGGCACTTGTCATGCCGGCCAGGCGACGCCCGCGTCACGACCAACAGCCGGACGGTATGGAAGCGTTCGACATGCTCGGCGGCTGGAAAGGCCTCGACGACAGACGGCGCAACATCGGATAGCCAGCGCGTCGTTGATCAAATTCATTCGCGCTCGGATAACTGGCTCGCGGCACCCTTCGCGGATGCCCTCGACCAGCATTCCCGCATCATGACTATACGTCTCATCTTGGTGACCGAGCGTCCCAATATGGTGTTCGGGCGGTGACAGCAAGGCTTGGCCATGCGAGAGCGCCCCGTGGGCGGTTCAGCGAAAAGTTCCGCCGGGTGGCCGCGGCGCGCTTTATTGCGTTGCGCCGGTTTTTTGCTAATTACAGCGTGGTGGTGGGGACATGCCGAATATTTCCAAAATGTATTTCATGACTGCGATTTGCTTTCTGATCGCGGGAATTCTGGTCGGCCTGAAGATGTCGATTGCTCACGACTATGCCGCGGTCGGTGCGCACGCGCATATCAATCTTCTCGGTTGGGTGACGATGTCGATATTCGGCGCATTTCACGCGCTTAACCCACGGGGGGCCGAGACGCGCCTGGCGAAGGTGCAGTACTATGTCTACACAGGCGGTGTGCTGGTGATGACGCCGGCCCTCTATCTGCTTCTGACCGGCAACCCTTCATTGGAGCCGGTTGTCGCGGTGTCGTCCCTGATCGTATTCGCCGGCGTCCTGATGTTCGCCGCGATTATTTTTCGGGCTCGCACAGCCTGATTGCAGCTTCCGAGGACAGGCGCCGCAACGCTGCCATGTTTGCTGTTGACGCAACGTCCGCCTCCGAACACCGTGACTGCCCGTCTCATCTTCCGGGGGGACTCATAGGCACCGACGAAAGGTGGTCGGTCGGCCACCGGTCGTCGCCATGACATCGATTTGAGCCGATCAAACGGTTGACTTCGCGACTGATGGCCACAACATGCCGCTCACGCCGGGCATGGCCGCCACGGCGGAAATCACGACCGACAGGCCGATGGTCAAAGACATGAAGAACACACTTCGCGTTCTGATGGTGATATTGTGCGCCTTGCTTGCACCCGCCAGCATCGGCTTGGCGGCGACGGTCAATTCCAAGACCCTGTCGGCGAGTGTCGGCGGGGTGACGATCCCGATCTATCTCTACAAGCCCGATGGCAAGGGACCATTCCCCCTGGTCATACTTTCCCATGGAAGCCCCCGCCTGCCCGGCGGTCGGCTTTCCTACGGTCCAAGGACCCTCAGGGAGCAAGCGCTTGCCCTTGTCGCCAGCGGCGCCGCCGTCGCCGTAGTCATTCGGCGTGGCTATGGCGGCAATGGCAAATGGGTGGAGGGATATAAATCCGACTGCTCCCGGCCCAACTACCATGATGCCGGCCTTGTCAGTGCCCAGGATATCGACGCGGCGCTCGAAATTCTCGCCAGGGAACCTGACATAGATCGTGCGCGCGTGGTGCTGGTGGGGCATTCGGCCGGCGCCTTTGCCTCTGTCGCGGCCGCGACAAGGGAAAAGATACTGGGCGTCGTCAGCTTTGCCGCGGGCCGTGGGTCGCTCGAACCGGACAAGGTCGCTTGCGAGGACAAGCTCGTCGAAGCCATGCAGGACTATGGGCGCGCCACACGCGTTCCTGAACTGTGGATCTACAGCCAGAACGACCATTTTTTTGGCCCGCGCCTCGCCAATGAGCTTCGGGACGCCTTTGTGAAAGCAGGCGGCAAGGCAACACTGATAAGCGCCCCGCCCTACAAGGCCGAGGGCCACGGGTACATTTTCAACATCGCGGGCTGGAAGCCGGACGTTGACGCATTTCTCAAGCGGATCGGCTTTTTTCCTTAGCCGATCCGAGAATGCGGGCCTGCCAGGACGCCAGCTCGGTCCGACAATCAGCCCAACATAGCATCCATGGACGGTCGCGATCCGTTGGCGCAAAGATTCCAGATCACTGAAGCGGAACCAGACGCATGGATCATATCGGGCACGTGGGAATAATCGGCGGGGCTGGATGGCTTGGGACAGCGATAGCCAGGGCACTTCTTGGTTCAGGCATTGTCACAGGCCATCAGCTGACCTGTTCCTATCGCAGCAGGAAGCCGGATAACGCCGTGGAGTGCATCTGGACAGCGGACAACAGGCGGTTGGTGGAACAATCGGATGTCATCATCCTGTCCGTGCGGCCGGGCGACTGGGAAGAAATCGAGATCAATGCCGCCGGCAAGCTCGTCATATCGGTCATGGCCGGAGTAACCGTGGAAAGCATCGCCAGGAGAACAGGCTCCAGCCGTGTGGCCCGCGCCTTGCCGAACGCGGCCGCCGAGATTGGATATTCCTACACGCCATTTTTCGTCGCATCGTCCCAACCACGGGACGGCGATGTCGTCTCGGCGATATTTCGCGGTTGCGGCGTGGTTGATGCCGTGAACAGCGAGGAACACATCGACTATTTCACGGCAATGTCAGGCTCCGGGGCGGCTTTCCCCGCGCTGCTGGCCAGTGCGATGATGAACGACGCGATAAAGCATGGTGTGCCGTCCGAAATCGCCCGTCGCGCCGCGCAGCAGGTCATCGTGGGAGCGGGACGCCTCCAGGAATGGAACGGCGCCTCTCCTTGCGAGACGGTCAGGTCGTTCGTGGAATATAACGGGACGACGGCGGCTGGTATCATCACCATGCGCGAAAACGGCTTTGACACCGTGATCGAGGCGGGACTGGAAGCCGCGTTCCAGAAGGCGCGGGCGCTGTCGGATACATAGGCGGAGGTTGAGCAGACATGAAAGCAGCCAATGAAGCCCCGGGGACCGGCCGCTTGAAGATCGGCTTTGTGCTGGCTCGCTCCTTCACGCTTTCCGCTTTTGCCCTGTTCGTGGATACGCTGAGATTGGCGAGCGACGAGACCGACAAGTCCGGCAGGGTTTTGGCCGATTGGCAGCTCCTGGCGAGCAGCCGAAACCTGATCACCTCCAGTTGCGGGGTCCAGGTCGCGCCGACATCGGATTTCGTGGATCCGCGCGAGTTCAACTACATTGTTGTCGTGGGCGGTCTCTTGAACAGCGAGTTCCCGGTCGACGCCGAGACGGTCAGCTATCTCAAGCGCGCCGCCGACAGGAAGGTTCCCTTGATCGGGGTCTGCACGGGAACGTTCATCCTGGCCGATGCCGGCCTGATGAAGCACCATCTCACCTGCGTCAGCTGGCTGCATTTTCAGGCTTTTCGCGAACGCTTTCCGGATCACGAGGTCAGGGCGGACCGTATTTTCAACCTCGATCGCAGCAGGGGATCATGTGCGGGAGGCAGTGCCGCGGCCGACATGGCGGCGTCAATCGTGCGGCTCCACATCAGCCGGGACGCCGAGAGAAATGCACTCGAAGTCCTGCAGATCGAGAAGGCGCGCCCGGCATCCGATATCCAGCCACGAAGGCCGCTTGCCATCGGAACCGACGATCCGCGGTTGAAGGCAGCGCTCATCATCATGGAGAGCCACATCGAGAAGACGATCTCCATCCCCAGATTGGCGGCCCTGGTCGGCGTCTCGCGAAGGCAGCTCGAACGCCTCTTCATGGAGAAGACCAGGAGCTCTCCGGCGCTGGTCTATAAAATGCTGCGCCTGGAGCGCGCGAAGCACCTCCTGACGCAGACCAAGGCTCCGATGATCGAGATCGCCATCGAGGTCGGATTTGAAAACGCCTCGCATTTCGCAAGGCTCTTCCACAAGGCCTATGGCCAACCGCCCAGCAAGTTCAGGTCGGCGGTTTCAAACTGAGCTGCGGTCAAGCAGACGCTGGCACGGCTTTCCTGTTGCGGATCCAGGGCAGCAGGATCGATTCATGTGCGGGTGCCAGATCTTCATCCCGTTGCCGGGACATTGCCCAACGGCGCCGTGCTTCACTCCATCATGCCGCGCAAGACCTGCCATTTCCGGATCTCGATGCTGCGCAGGCTGATCAGCCGGATGGCTCCCTTCTCCTTCAGCTTGGAAAAGACCCGCGACACAGTCTCGATGGTCAGGCCGAGATAGTCGGCGATATCGGTGCGCGACATCGGCAATTCCAGGCGGTCCAGCCCGCCCTGGCGCTCGGCCATGTCCAGCAGAAAGGCGGCAACGCGCTCGACGGCGCTTTGCCGGCCGAGCACCAGGAGGTGCTCCTGCGCGCGAACCAGCCCCTGCAGGGCCAGCGGCAATATTTGCGACGACATGTCTATGCCTTGTGCGGGCAGCAGGGTGCGCACGCCCACCGCGCCGATGGCCTCGGCGAAGAAATGATGGAGCGGGTGCGCCTCGAAGCCGAAGGTCTCGCCGCTCAGGTGAAAGGCGGAAATCTGCCGCCGCCCATCCGCCAGCATCCTGTAGACCCGCACGCAGCCGAATTCGACCTGATAGAGGTTCCCCGCCTTCTCGCCCTGCGCGTAGATCTCGCTGCCCGCGGGATAGACGGAAATGGGTTGCAACGACGCAAGAGCCCGCCCGGCCGGGGCCGGAAAACCCGTCCTTGCCGGGATGAAAAAGTCGTTGGTCGCATGAAGCGTCATGTCGCTCTCCGATCGCTGGCGTCGGCAAAGCAATCGCGCGATTCCGGCGGGCGCGACATTCGGTTATGTCCGTACGGGAAACTACTTAGGCCAGGTCAGGCTGGGGGGAGACCCCCCTCTGCTCCTCTTGGAGCTGATCCCTCACCAGGTCATGGCTCCCGGCTTGGCTGAGAGAACCGCCTGCGTTCTGGTTCGAACATTTCGCCTCCTGGTCGGCTTCGATGAAAACTTACTAGTAGTACTAAGTAGAAAAAAATGATACGGCAGATAATAATATCAATCAATTCTGCCTTTTTATTTGTCTTTAGTTTAACGTTTGGCTCTGGGTCGCAAACTGTCATCCGGCACCTTCAGGTCGAACGGCTCGCCCCGAACTCACAAGGTGGGGGCTGGGCAGCTAGCCCACGCTCAACCCGTCAGCATCCATGCAGAGGTACCTAGTGCGGCACGTGCAGGGCGCGCCTTTCCAGTTGCAGGACCACTGCATCGACCAGGCTGCGCCCCAGCAACGGCTTCAACAGCGTGACATCGACCCACTCCGGGCGCGCGTCGGGAACGGTATCGGCCAGGAGGACCACCGGCATGGCAAGGTTTGGCGGGCCGCCATATCCGCTGGAGATCCGAAGCGCCATGTCGTCGACGACCATGCAGTCGGCACGGGCCAGCCTGGGCAATGACAGGATATCCTCGAGCCCGGCGCAGGTGACCACGTCGAGGCCTTCGGCTTCGAGCGCAAAGACGATCGACCGCCGCAAATCTTCCTCAGGAACCACGATCAGGATCTTGCGGGGCCTCACTTGTCGTCTCCGGACGGATAGCCGACAAACGGTTATCGCGCCCGCCATGAGACAAGGCCCGTGGGCCGGCCACCTTGAGGCAGATCAAAACAGGTCGCTATTTCGGGCCGAATCCCGCCGCCATCGCCATGCGGACAAGCTCCGGCAGGCTACGCGCGTCCATCTTGGCCATCACATTGGCGCGGTGCACCTCCACCGTGCGCGGGCTGATGTCGAGGTCGAAGGCGATGGTCTTGTTGGCAAGGCCGGCGACCACGCCCGACAGCACCTCCCTCTCCCGCTCGCTGAGCGAGGCGAACCGGGCGGTGATCGAGGCGATATCCTTGCCCTGCGCGGTCCTGGCGATCTCATCGGCAGCGCGCTTGATCGCCTGGATCAGCGTTTCGTCCTCGAACGGCTTCTCGATGAAATCGAGCGCCCCGGCCTTCATCGCCTCGACGGCCATCGGCACATCGCCATGGCCGGTAATGACGATGGCGGGAATGCGTGTCGGCAGGTGACGCAGCCTCTGCAGCAGTTCGACGCCGCTCATGTCCGGCATCCTCAGATCGGTGATGAGGCAGCCGTTTCGAATAGACT
The DNA here is from genome assembly GCF_040537815.1 of Mesorhizobium shangrilense. Classification (NCBI taxonomy): domain Bacteria; kingdom Pseudomonadati; phylum Pseudomonadota; class Alphaproteobacteria; order Hyphomicrobiales; family Phyllobacteriaceae; genus Mesorhizobium; species Mesorhizobium shangrilense. The sequence continues at coordinate 177,544 of NZ_JBEWSZ010000004.1, read as the reverse complement.
CTGCTGTCGCAAGGAAGGCGGTGGCGGACTCATGCAGCCGGACGGTGAATCCAGACACCGTCAGCAGGAAGGCCAGCGATTTCCTGACCGGCTCCTCGTCATCGACGATATGAACTGTGTAGTCGCCGATCTCCATCAGTCATCCCTGTAGGCTGGCACGGTGAACCTGAACGTGGTTCCACCATGCGCATTCTTCCGCACCTCTATCACGCCCCCGTGCGACTCGACGATTCGCTTCGAAATCGAAAGCCCGATCCCCATGCCGCCGGCTTTTGTCGTCACGAACGGCTTGAACAGTTGCGGCGCTATCTCCTCCGATATTCCCGGCCCGGTATCGGAGACCTCCACCGAAACCTGATCCTTGTCGGCCGGTGCGGTGCGAATGGTGAGAAGCCGTATCTCGCTGTCGCGCATCGCCTCGATGGCGTTGCGCATGAGGTTTATCAGCACCTGCTGGATCTGCACGCCATCAGCCATGACCAGTTCCGCGCCCGGAGCGAAATCGAAGACCGAGCGGACGCCGCGCTCGCGCGAGCCGACGAGTGCCAGCGCGCCCGCTTCCTCGACGAGCTTGCGGATGTCCTCGGGAGCTTTTTCCGTGTCGCCGCGCGTGACGAATTCGCGCAGGTGCCGGATGATCTGGCCCGCACGCAGCGATTGCCGTGAAATCTCCTCCAGCGCCTCGCGCACCCGTTGCGATGCGGCGTCCGGAAGATCGCGGATCAACCGGGTGCAGCCTTGCGCGTAGTTGGCGATCGCCGCCAGCGGCTGGTTCAGTTCATGCGCAAGCGTAGAGGCCATCTCGCCGAGCTCGTTGAGCCTCGCCAGGCGCGCCAGTTCGCCCTGGATTTCCTCAAGCCGCGCTGCCGATTCTTCGCGCTCGGTCAGGTCGCGGATAAAGCCGGTGAAATACGTCCTGTCTCCCGACTTCATCTCGCCGACGGCGAGTTTCATGGGGAATGTCGAGCCGTCCTTGCGCCGGCCGACGACCACGCGGTCGACGCCGATGATGCGTTTTTCTCCCGTTTCGATATAGCGATGGATATAGCCGTCATGGCCGGCCCTGTAGGGCTCCGGCATCAGGATACGGACGTTCTGGCCGATGACTTCCTTCTCCTGGTAGCCGAACTGGCGCACCGCCGCGGAATTGAACGAGACGATCGTCCCGTCCTTTTCGATGACGACGGTGGCGTCGAGCACCGTGTCGAGGATCGAACGCAGATGGGCCTCGCGTTCGTTGAGGATGCGTGCCGTCTCGCCGATCGCGCGCCACGAGCGATGCAGCAATTCGCCGATCGCGACAATTCCGATCGCGACCAGCGCGAACACAAGCAGTTCGAGCGTGTTCGAGACGCTGCTCGGCTGGTGGACCCGAAAGTACCAGACCGCCGGAACGGTCAGGACCAGCGACACGACACCCGGCCCAAGCCCGCCGGCGAACGCGCTGATCAGGATCGCCAGGACGAAGGGAGGAATGATCGCCCCACCGTCGAAGGCCCCGTCGAGGAGGAAAAGCACGGCACAGGCCGTGGCCACGGCAAGCACCGCCAGCCCATACCCCGCCTTCCCCTCATAGCGATTGGACGATACGGCTCTGAACAAGCTCCCAATAAAACCGGTCGTCATTGAGCTCATTCAGGACACATGCGCTGGTGGAATGTCTGCCGCTCCACCCTAGCAGGCAGCGTCTTTCCTGCAACAGCGGCGCCGGTGTTCAGACATGATTGTCGAACCGGAGCGGTAGCGCGAGGGAGATGTCACGTCGTGCCGTCTGCTCCCTCTTCCCTCGCCTCGCGGCCAGACACGCGCTCGATCGAGATACGAAAGAACACGTGCGGGGAATGGTCCGATAGTGGCTGCGGCACGGGCTTTAGAGCGCCGGGCTCCCACCAGTCGGTGTGTTTGCTCAGCAGCGACCATGCGTGCTCGCGCTCCAGCTTGGAACCGATGCGATCAGGAAGTTCCTGGTAGAGACCGTCAACGATGACGCTCTTCCACTGCCTGCCCTGGCCGTGATCCTCTACCACGACCGCGACCTTCGGATTGGCGCGCATCAGGTCGATCTTCTTGCCGGGCATGGAGAAGGCATAGAGATAGTTGGCCGAATGGGCAAAATAGATCGGGACGACGTAAGGCCGGTCACCCTCCACGCAGGCCAGCCGGCACAGGCGATGGACATCGAGCAGCTTGACGCATTCAAACGTGGTCATGGTCCTGATCAACATGGCCGGTATCCTTCCTGAAGCGGTGCTGCCCAGCGTGGCGAGGATGGGGCAATCGTCGTTCCTGGCGATCATTAGAGCACCAGCCAGGGCGCATCGCCTTGATGAGGGTCAAATCGCCACGATGTCTATGACGGACCACCCATTTGGTGTTTCTTCGACAGGACGTTGATCGGAATTGCCGATGCCTTTGCCGAAGTGAGTGGCGTCGGCGCTGCGAAGCCCGCCAACCAAGTGGGAAGGAGGCGATCAACGCGGCTCCGAAAATGCCGGTGGTCTGGCCATCATCGATTTTTGCGAACGGTGCACACGATAGGCCAGGCGACCAGCCCGAGCGCGAAAGCTTACCAAATTGTATGGCCGAAGAGATTCACCGGAAAGGGGCGGCGCACCATATCTAGGCTTCACGCAAGGCGGATAACCGATACCTATCGAAGGATTTTCAGATGCCTAAGTCACGGCTGATCCAAGTAGCGTCGATATTGTTGATACTGTCGGCGGCACTTGGGAGCGTATCGCTCAACTCGGCGGAAGCACGCAGCGGCGGCAGTTTCGGCAGTCGCGGCAGCCGGACTTTCCAGGCACCAGCTCCCACGACCACCGCACCCTATACCGCGCCGGTAAAGCGCTCGATGACGCCGAACACTGCGCAGCCGGTGTCACCGTCGCCGCCGTCGCTTGCTCAGCCGCGTCCAAGTTTTTGGAGCGGCTTCGGTGGAGGGCTGGTTGGCGGATTGGTCGGAGGGCTGGTCTTCAATGGCATTTTTGGCATGATGTTCGGCCACGGATTCGGCGGCATCGGTGGCGGCCTCAGCTTCATAATCCAGCTGTTGCTGATCGGCGGCGTCGCCATGTTGGCAATGCGGTTCTTCAACCGAAGCAATACGGCTCCGGCCGATGCGAGAAGTCCCGGCTTTCCGTTTGGCCAACAGGATTTTGGAGCCAGCCCGCAAGCTTACAACCCGCTTGTCGCCACCGGCACTGGGGCAGGTGGCGCGGACGAAATCGGGACTACCGACGCCGATCGTTCTGCGTTCGAACGCATTCTCGCGGACCTGCAGGCCGCATTCACCCGCGAGGACCACCAGGGGCTACGCCGGCTGACAACACCGGAGATGGTTTCCTACCTTTCCGAGGAATTGGCGGACAACGCCACCAAGGGCCTGAAGAATGAAGTATCAAATCTTCGGTTCTTGAATGGTGAGGTTGCCGAAGCGTGGCGTGAGGGCATGCGCGATTATGCGACGGTCGCGATGCGCTGGTCTGCCATCGATGTGATGCGCAACCGTCAAACGGGTGCCATCGAAAGGGGCGATCCCAACAGTCCTGTCGAAACAACAGAGCTGTGGACCTTCACGCGTGAGACTGGGCAACCGTGGCTGCTTTCTGCGATCCAGGAAACGGCAGGTTGAAGGCGGCAAAGCCACCTGGGGTTGGCCATTGCGGACGTCGACCACTCTGGCGCGCGTTGCGGCGTGATGGTGTTGTCATGACGCTGTTGTTTTCAGCACGTAGTGAAGTTCCCTCCACTCCCAGGAGGCTCTCCCATGCGTCATCCAGTTTCGTTCCTGCGCCTTTCCAGGATTGCTTTGAGCCTTGCAGGTGCTGCGGCTCTTGTCGCCGCTGGCAGTCTCGTCGCGCGTGCCGACGGGGCTCCAGGCGTGTCGCCAGGTTTCACCCTCTCAACCTTCGCCACGCCACCTGCCGGCTCGTCAAGGCCTGACTCGCTGGCATGATCGACGGCAATGTCTGGATCGGCTATGCGAATGGCGGCAAGCCCGATGGTTCCGATGGCGGCATGAGCCAGATCGTCCAATACTCACTCGACGGCAAGGTGTTGAGGACCCTGACGGTCAAGGGCCACAATGACGGCTTGAAGTTCAATCCAGCGACAAAGAAGATCTGGGCCCTGCAAAACGAGGACGGCGATGCCAACCTAGTCGTCATCGATCCGGTGAGCGCAGCGGTGGAAAATTACTCTTTCGAGCCCGGCAAGCATGGTGGTGGCTATGACGATATCGCGTTCAAAAATGGCGAGGCCTTTGTTTCAGCCTCCGCCCCACAGGTCGATGGCGGCAAGACCAATCCCGGCCCCTCCATTGTCACTGCCAAGTTGACCGCGGACCACAAGGTCGCAGTTGTGACCGCCTTTGCAGGCGCGCCGAAAGTCACGGACATCGTTACGGGCGACAAGGAAACCCTCAACCTCACGGATCCAGACTCGCTTACGATTGCCCCCTCCGGCGATTTGGTGATGACTAGCCAGGACGATAGCGAGTTGCTTTTTGTCCACAAGACCTCAGTGAGCGGCGGCGAGGGCAAGGTTCTCCATCTCATGGGAGGCGTCAAGGTCGACGACACCACCTTTGTCAGCGCCAAGCACGGTTTTCTGCTGGTGGCCGATACGCCCGCCAATATCGTCTACAAGATCGAAGCGGCGAATTGGGGGGTAGGCACAGCCTATTCAGCGATGAGCGGTGTCGATGCGACGAAAACCGACCCGGCGATCCCCGGCTATGTCGGCCTTCTCGACGTCAACAGCGGCGCCCTCCTGCCAGTCACCACCAACATGCAGGCGCCTCACGGCATGATTTTCGTTTCTGGAAAATAAGCCGATCGGATCGTCGGAACTAAAAGCGCGTCGCGTTTGAACGGGTTCATGCGACGCGCTTGTGTTCACCAATGCAGTGTTGCACCTCGTGCCGATCGGCCTTGTGCTCCTGCGAGCCAACGATCGCCTGCGACTTATTGCATGGCCAGCGGGTGCATCTCCGTGTTGGCCTGCTCCAGCCAAAATCGCATGTTCATCTCACGATACATTGTGGTCGCGACGATGAGCTGCTCGCGGGCTCGATCTGGCTGGCTTGCGCGCAGGTACAGCTTTGCGAGCCCATGATGACAATGCGCGGCAAGCGGGCGCATTTCGAGTTCCATCGCAAGCGCGAGCGCTTCGCGGTAGTGGCCTTCGGCATGTTCCGTGGAGCCGTCGCGGAGCGAGGCTTCGCCAAGCAGGTGAAGGGCGCTTGCCTCGCCGCTTCGTTGGCTGCTTTCGCGCGCCAGGGTCAACGCTTGCCCGGCAAGCTCAAGAGCGTCCGCCGGCCGGCCGGCGCGCATATAGGTCGCGCCCAGGGAGACCAGGAAAAGCGACTGGGCAAGTCGATGCCCCATCTTTTCGAAGACACCCAGCGCCTGTTGCAGCAGCGGAAGGCCATCCGCGGCTCGTCCCAGCAGCGTGTAGGCGTGGCCGAGGCTCCCGGAGTTGCCCGCGACGAGGAAGGGCAAGTTCCACTCGCGAGCCACCGCGAGCCCGCGCTCCAGCAAACCGACGGCGCGGCTCAGGTCTCCCCTGCTGGCAAGGAGATCGGCGAGACACCAGCTGGCGATGGCCAGGCTGTAGGGGTGGTCGACCACTTCCGCCAGGCGGATGCCTTCCTCGCCATGAGCGATCCCATGTTCGAACTTGCCCTGGTCGGCATAGATGCGCGTGAGAAAAGCGCGGGCACTGACCGCGGGAAATCCCGCAAGGAAGAATTGTTCGAGGCTCAGCTCCTCGCCAAGCATCTCCAGAACGTCCAGGAAATGCCGCTCGGCCTGTCGGTAGTCCAGTGTCGAGAAGCAGGCCAGCCCGAGAAAGAGCGCCGCCGCCACTTGCAGCGGAACATCCTTGAAAGACTGGGCAAGAACCTGTGCATCCCTGCCGAATGCGACCGCGTCCTTTGGGTTTCCGCTCAAGTTGAGCGTTTGGCACATATGAACGTAAAACAGGCAGAGCCTTGCCGGATCGTCGAGCCGTCTGGCCAGGCCTTCGGCCTCGCGAAGGTAGCTGACGATACGCTGGAATTGGCCGAGCGGGAAAAGCGATGTCTTCAGGTCGAAGCGAAGATCGATGGCCTGCTCCAACGTCTCGCGGGTTTCGGGCAACGTCTCGAGGACATGCAGCGCACGTTCGAAGAATATGGCCGCCTCGCGGTTGGCCCAGCGTGCCTGCGCAAGGCGACCTGCCTTGACCCAATAGCCGATCGCCTCGCTGGCAAGCCCCGCCTCCGTGAAATGATGGGCAACGGTTTCGGGTTGGCTTTCGATCAACGCCGGGAACAGCGAGACCAGCGTTTTGGCGATGCCAGCATGCAATTGCCGCCGCCGGCTCTTGAGCATCGTGACGTAGGCGGCTTCCTGGACGAGCGCATGCTTGAAGGCGTAGCTCGCATCCGGAGGCGTTCCGCGACGCGAGATGAGGCCAGAAGCCGTCAGCCGCGCCAGCGCCGCGTCGAGGTCGATGGCCCCCAGGGCCGACACCGCGGCGATCAGTTCGTGGGAGAACTCCCGTCCGCTCGCGGCGCCGATCATCGCCACGTCCCTGGCCGAACCGAGCAGGTCGAGGCGAGCCACCAGCGAGGCCTGCAGCGTCGTCGGGATGGCGAGTGGCGGCAGTGGTCCGTCGAGGACGTAGCCGTCTGGTGTTTCACGCAACAGCCCATTCTCGAGCAGCACGTGCGTCAGTTCCTCGATGAACAGCGGCACGCCATCCGTTCGCGACAGGATCTGCTCGACGACGTCGTGGGGGAGCGGCTTGTTGCGCGTGATGCCGCCGATGATGCCGGCGCTGTCACGCTGGCCAAGGCGGCTCAAGGGCAACATCGTCACATGGGGTTGGCCAATCCAGTTCAGCTGGACCTCGGGACGGAGCGTAACCAGCAGCAGCAGCGGCAGGTTGGTGGCGCGGGTCACTATGCGCTCGATCAGGTCCAGGGAGGTCGGATCGATCCAGTGCGCGTCCTCGAACACGATCAGGATTGGCCCCTGCGAGGCCGCGCCACCGAGCCGGTCGAGAAGAGCGTTGAGGGTCATCTCCCGTTTCTGTTGCGGGTTGATCGTCAGCGCCGGGTAGCGCCCGTCCATCGGCACGCCCAACAGCTCGGCGATGACAGTCACATCGCGTGGCAGGTTTGTCGTTGTTGGCTTGAGCAGCGCCTCCAGCCTGTCCAGCCTTGCACCGGCGCTGCTGCCGGGCTCGAAGCCGGCATCCTGCTCTATCTGGGCAATGAAGGGGTAAAGCGCGCTGTGCGCATGGTGCGGAGAACAGAAATAGCGAAGGCGAGCATGGCGCTCGCCATCGAGCCTGGCCAGCAGGGTTTCGGCGATGCGCGACTTGCCGATACCGGGCTCGCCCGAGAGGACCACGACACGCCCCTCGCCGGCCCTGGCCTGGTCCCAACGGCGCTGCAGCAATTCGATCTCTTCCTGCCGCCCCACAAACGGCGACAGCGCGGCTCCGCGCCGGGCATCAAACCGGCTCACGCCGAGCGCCTCGCCATGCACCCGCCACGCCGCCATCAGTTGTGGCAGCCCCTTCATCTCGATATCCGGAAGCGCGCTGTGGTCGAACATTGGCCCGACCAGCCGCCGCGTGCTGGCCGCGATGACAACCTCGCCCGGCGCTGCCGTGGCCTGCAGCCGTAACGCCAGATCCGGCGTCTCGCCGATCGCGACCTGCCGCGGCGCATCACCAGTCCCTGGCTTTTCACCGACGACGACAAGCCCGGTAGCGATCCCGACGCTCGCCTGGATTCTCGCGCTGGGTGCCGCTTTCAGCTTTCCGATCGAGTCGAGGAGAGCAAGACCGGCGTGCACCGCTCTCTCGGTGTCATGCTCATGGGCAGCCGGATAGCCGAAATACACAGCAACGCCATTGCCCTGGTACTGGGCGACAAATCCGCCAAATCGCTCTGCTATATCGGCCACCATCTGGTGAAAGGTGGCGATCAGATCGTAGACGTCTTCGGGATCGTGGCTTGCCGAAAGGGCCGTGGAGCCGATCAAGCCACAAGCCATGATTGTCAGTTGGCGTTGCTCAAGAGCGCTTGAACGCATCGCAACCCTGGTTGAAGCGCCATCGTCTTGCGCCGAGCCGGTCTTGACCGCGGTCTCCCGCTCGAATGCCCCGCTTAAATCGAGATGGGGGTCGCCGATCGTCCGCGACATGCCCGGCGGCTTCGCGCCACGAATCTCAGCGACCAGCGACTGTGTCGCGGCATCTGGCTCCGTGTTCAGCTCCCGCCTCAGCAGCCCAACGAGATCCTGGTAGTGCTTGAGCGCCTCGGCCTTGCGCCCCGTGGCGGCCAGCGCCTCCACCATCAGCCGGTGGGCATCCTCACGCAAACCATTCACCGCGATTGCCCGGCCGGCGGTTTCGAGAGCGGTCTGCGGGTTTCCCGAATGCAGGGCGTGTTGGCCGTGGCTGATCATGACGTCGAGCGCCAGCCTTTCCAGGCGCTCCCGCGACGAGACGCGCCAATCCGACCATGCGTCTTCTTCGATATTCAGATCGGTCAGCAGCGAACCTCGATAGAGATCGGCGGCGGCATTGAGCGCGGCGCGGCTTCCCTCGCCGATCAGCGCCTCGAAGCGAACCACATCGCAATCGATGACACCGGGCGCGAGCGAGACGTCATCGTCGCTGCTGATCAAGGCATTCTGGCCCAGGATCCGGCGCAGTCGAAAAAGGGCGTGGCGCAGGTTCTGCCGGGCCTGGGTCTCGAAATGGGAGCCCCACAGCAAGTTCGCGAGCTTCTCGCGCGGTTGTGGCCGAGGCGCTGTACACGCCAGATAGCTCAACAGTCCCGCGAGCTTCCTGCTCCGCAAGTGGACAACGCCCTCCCGCGTCGTCAACTCGAAGCGTCCGAACAGCGACAGACCAAATCTTGTGAGCTGCACGCTGTCTTTCATTCCGCTCGCGACATTCTCACCACGATGATCTCTCTAAAAAAGACATCTCGCACGGCAGGAACGCGCAGGAAACAGAATTAACGATGGTCCAGCGCCGATCCAAGGCGACGGCTGGACCGAAGGCATGCAAGCACCTGTTCCCGCCAAGTTTTGCCGAACGGGAAATCTGTGGGGGAAATATTTCTGTTGTTCCGTTCGCGGGCGCCGGCCGCAATCGGCTACTGACCGTGGACGGTAGAGGCCGACGGGTCAGAACCTGTAAGCGGCGCCTACACGAATGTCGCTGGTCTTGAGTCCGATATGCAATGGCGGCGAGTCCTGTACCTCGAATGTCCTGGTTCCAAAGTCAGCATAGCGGTACTCGGCCCGGAGGATAAAGTTGTCGGTAAAGGCGTACTCGGTGCCGACGCCGAGCGTCCAGCCGGTATAGGTCGTGTTGAAATCGTCATCGGCTCCGACGAGCCTCTGATTGACGTCAGCAAACGCAACGCCACCGGCAATATAGGGCAGCCACCGGTCCATTGCGTATCCAAGGCGCGCCCGGACCGCACCAGTCCGGTTTATCCTTTGGACTACAGGGAAGTCGGCAGGCCAAGGTTCCCCCGCCGCGTTGTATACGAGGACACGATCGTCAGCCCCACTCCAGGCGATGTCGGCATCAACACCCAGGACGATCCTGTTGTCGAATTGGTAGTTCGCGCCGACATACAGGCCGCCGATGAGACCATCCGGCTTCGGGGTAGCATGGTCGCCATCCCCGGTGAAGCTGCCATCTCCCCCGGTATATCCTGCCTGGGCGCCGACATATCCGCCTGTCCAGTTGAAATCGACGGGTTTTTCTTCCATCGGCATGCCTGGAGAGGCCGCGTGGGCGGGCGCGGACGATGCCGCCAGGACGAGACCTACCGAGATTGCAAAAATACGCATGTGAAGTACCCCTCGCCCGACTGGCGCCATTCCAGATAGCGCTGCAACATCAATCCGATGAGCAGCCATGGCTGCTCTCGCACGGTCAGGTTTTTGCTGTCGCTGGCTTGACGTCACATTGGGACGTTCAGTCATGAAGACGGGACGTGCAGGCAAGGTGCGGCATCTCGTGCCAGTCTAGACGCCAGCGCCAGCGTGCACGGACGCCCGGGTGGATTGACGTCGCCGTCCTGCCTCTTCCTGATCCGTGGCCTGAGCGGATGCGAGCCAGGCTTCCACTGTCGATCCCTCATTCTTTTCTGCCCAGTTCAGATACATCGCGGTACCTTGCGAGCGCATGGTCACTGCCCGGGCCGAGCTTGGGCTCATCCCATACCGGTTCCGGAAAGCACGGCTGAAATGTGCCTCGCTGCGAAATCCGTGCTGGTGGGCGATGGCCGATATTTTCAATTTGCCCGCCGATTTTACAATCGCCTCCAGGCTGGCCGTCAGTCGTTCTCCCAGCAACCAGCGTTGCACGCCACCCTGGGCCTCGAACGAACGAAAGAGTTTTGATCGCGACACCCCCAGCGCGAATGCCAGATCATCGGGGCCGAAGTCGGGGTCGGACATTCTCCCTCTGGCCAGCCGGTGGGCGCGATTGAGGACCGGGGCGCCATTGCGTATCTTTCTCGGTATGGCGGCGGGAAGGGAGCTTGCGGCAAACCGCAAAATGCCGTCGACGGCGGCCTGAGCCTGGTCGACGCTGAGCCCATCGATATGATCCACGAGTGATCGGATCTGGGTCCCCAGGAGCTTGCCCGCGCTGCTGTCCGCGGTCAGTGTCATGCCATGGACATCGCCTTGCAGGCCGGGAGGCGTGCCGGCTCTATCGAATGTAAGCGTTATCCCCTCATATCCGGGCGTTTGGGATTCATAGGGCAGGGAATAGTCGACGGCGACGACATCGCCGGGACCATGGGTCCGCTTATGTCCGTCATAGTCGGTCACGACGCTGCCATTTGTAAGCAGATAGAGCGACATATGGGAGATCGGCCGGTCATCGATGACGCGTTGCGGTCGAGACATCGACATGGCCGATCCGCCATTGACCTGCACGAAGGCCTGGGGGAGTTGCCACGTGCGGCCATGAAAGTCGAACAAGGCCGGGTCCGCGTCGGCCGGTATTGCACAGTCGACCAATCGGGAGAGTGCTTCCTTCCAGGCGGCGAAGCATTCCGCTCCCGGGGGGAAAGGCCACGCAACACCATGCGCCGCGCTTGTCCTGGTGTCGGCTTCAAACATCAGCACCCCTGGCGTCTCCGCGCCAGGGCGCGCAAGCGCGCCGCCGCCATGTGCCCTGTCCCGCGCCAACGTCGGTGGGATGGCCCTCGACAAGCCCGGCGCAAGCACATTGCCGCAGCGGACCAGATTGCCGCGTATCCGATTGAACAGCCATGTCTTCCCCCAGACGTCCCTATTCACCAAGAATCGCCGGTGGGAATGGGGTCGCCTCACGTGCCTTTGGTCCGGCCGCGTGTTCACAAGCGTTGATCAGGCGTTAGACGATCGTTGATTCCGTTCGCGCGTTCTTGCCTGCGAGAGGCGAAATCTTGGATGTTCGGCGATGACGGATCTGGTGTAGAGGGTGGACCATCCCTGCAGTAGGTGCGGTCTTGCGCTGGAGAAAAGATGCCTCGACGCAGTGCCGGAATACTTCCCTATCGCCGAAACGACGCCGTGATCGAAGTGCTACTCGGTCACCCCGGCGGGCCCTTCTGGCGGGCGCGGGACCTCGGCGCCTGGTCCATCTTCAAGGGCGAGTATGACGAAAGCGAGAATGCCGAGGCCGCCGCCCTGCGGGAGTTCGGCGAGGAAACCGGCTGGAGCCTCGACGTCGCACTCGAGCCGCTTGGCGAGGTCACGCAGCGCGGCGGCAAGATCGTCACCGCCTATGCCGCGCGGGCTAATTTCGATGCCGCGACGCTGGTCAGCAACACGTTCGAACTCGAATGGCCGCCGCGTGGCGGCATCATTCAAAACTTCCCCGAGATCGACCGTGCACAATGGTTCAGTCTGACGGATGCCCGCGCCAGGATCATCCCGGGCCAGGCCGCGTTTCTCGATAGGCTCGCGGCGGGACCCGCAGGAGTTCCGCTCCAGCAGCCGTCCGGCGACTGAGGCGGTTCTCGGCGAAGCTCCGGACAACAGGTGCCGGAGCCCGGCTTCATGTCAGGGCGTGTCGAGAGGCTCCGTTTTTCCGGCGGGCTGTGCGCGGATCGCGCGCAGTTCGTACCAGAGGGCATTCAGGATGCCAACCGTGGTGGCCAGTCCGAGGCCTAGGATCCAGGCGAAGTACCACATCGTCGTAATCTCCAATGTCTGTTTCAGTAGGCCGACGACCCGGACCCGCGCACGGAGGCCTCGCTGACCTTGCCCCACAGGACGCTGTAGACCCAGCTCGTGTAGGCAAGGATGAGCGGCAGGAAGATGACCGTCGCGATCAGCATGTTGCGCAGCGTCACCCGGCTGGAGGAGGCGTCGAATACGGTAAGCGAATGCCCCGGATTGCTGCTCGACGGCAGGAGGATAGGGAACATCGCCAGGCCGACCGTCGCGACGATGCAGAGCACGCCAAGCTCCGAGGCGAGGAAGGTCAGGCCCTGGCGGCGCGCGCGGAAGCCGGCGGCGGCAATCAGCGGCGCCACGATGCCGAGCGCCGGCACCAGGCAAAGGGCCGGCGTGGCGTGGAAGTTGCGCAGCCATGCGGCGGAATCGGCGATCACCGTCTTGCCCAGCGGATTGGAGGGGCCATCCCAGACGATGGCGCTCGTCACTTGGTAGCCGCCGAGCAGTCCGAGCCAGACAAGCACGCCGCCACCGGCGAACAGGATGGCGGCGGCCACGGCGACCTTGCTGCCGATAGTCCTGGCGCGTTCGGCCACCGGCCCTTCCGCCTTGAACGCCAGCCAGGCCGCGCCGTGCATGACAAGCATCGAAAGCGAGACCAGGCCGCAATAGAGGGCCACTGGATTGAGCAGGCCGAACAGGCTGCCCTCGTAGAACGGCCGCAGGTCGGTCGAGAAATGGAACGGCACGCCTCTCAGCACATTGCCCACCGCCACGCCGAAGATGAGCGCCGGCACGGCGCCGCCGATGAACAGTGCCCAGTCCCAGTTCGCGCGCCAGCGCGGGTCTTCCCGCTTGGAGCGGTATTTGAAGGCGACCGGCCGCAGGATCATCGCCAACAGCACCAGGAACATGGCGAGGTAGAAGCCGGAGAAGCTCACTGCGTAGAGCGCCGGCCAGGCTGCGAAGATCGCGCCGCCGCCCAGGACGAACCAGACCTGGTTGCCTTCCCAGACCGGCCCGATGGTGTTGATGACGACACGCCGTTCGATGTCGGTTTTCGCGACGAAGGGCAGCAGTGCTCCGACGCCCATGTCGAAGCCGTCCGTCACGGCGAAGGCCATGAGCAGCACGCCAAGCAACCCCCACCATATGATCCGCAGTGTTTCGTAGCTGAAGAGAAAGTCGATCATCGTCGTTGTTCCCTAAGGGTCCGGTTAGTGGGCGGCCGCGAACTGGGCTTGCGTGCCTTCAGGCGCCAGACGATCCGTGCTGAGCACCGGGCCTTTCGCTATGGCCTGCAGCATCAGCCGCACCTCGATCACGGCGAGCACCCCATAGACGAGGGTAAAGCCGAGGATGGTGATCACGAGGTTGTAGATGCCAAGCTCGGACGTCGCCAGGAAGGTGGGCAGGGTGCCCTCGATGATCCATGGCTGTCGGCCGAACTCGGCGACGAACCAGCCGACCTCGGCGGCAATCCACGGCAACGGCATCGCCAGCAGCGCCATGCGGAACAGCCAGCGCGGCGCCGGCGTCTCGCGCATCGTGTGCCACAGCGAGATCGCGAAGACGGCAAGCAGCACGAAGGCGCACAACACCATGATGCGGAAGGTGAAGAAGATCGCCGGCACTTCCGGCACGGTCGACCACGCCGCCTGCTTGATCTGGTCTTCATTGGCAAGGCGCGGATCCTCGATGTAGCGCTTGAGCAGCAGCGCGTAGCCGAGATCCTTGCTCGTCGCGTCGAAGCTGGCGCGCGCAGCCTGGTCGCCGCGATTGACCTTGAGCTTTTCCAGCGCGTCGTAGGCGGTCAGTCCATCGCGGATGCGCCCCTCGGCCTTTTCAACGAGTTCGAAGATGCCAGGGATTTCCCTGTCGATCGAGCGGGTGCCGATAATGCCCATCACCCAGGGAACATGCACGGCGAAATGGGTCGTGCGATCGCTCATGGAGGGAATGCCGAACAGGGTGAAAGAGGCGGGAGCCGGCTCTGTCTCCCACATCGCCTCCATCGCAGCGAGCTTCATCTTCTGGTTGTCGGTGATGGCGTAGCCGCTCTCGTCACCGAGCACGATGACCGACAGCGACGCGGCCATGCCGAAGGCGGAGGCGATGACGAAGGAGCGCTTGGCGAGATCGACGTGCCGCCCACGCAGCATGTAGAAGGCCGAAACGCCGAGCACGAAGACGGCGCCGCAGACATAGCCGGCCGAAACGGTGTGGACGAACTTCGCCTGCGCCACCGGGTTGAAGATGACGGCCATGAAATCCTTCACCTCCATGCGCATCGTATCGGGATTGAAGGCCGCGCCGACGGGATTCTGCATCCAGCCATTGGCGATCAGGATCCACAGCGCCGAGAAATTGGTGCCCAGCGCGACAAGCCAGGTGACGGCGAGATGCGCGCGGGCCGACAGCTTCTCCCAGCCGAAGAAGAACAGTCCGACGAAGGTCGCCTCCAGGAAGAAGGCCATCAGGCCTTCGATCGCCAGGGGCGCGCCGAACACGTCGCCGACATAGTGCGAATAATAAGCCCAATTCATGCCGAACTGGAATTCCATGGTGATGCCGGTGGCGACGCCCAGCGCGAAGTTGATGCCGAACAGCACGCCCCAGAATTTCACCATGTCGCGCCAGATGGTGCGGCCGGTCATGACATAGACCGTCTCCATCATCGCCAGCATGATCGACAGGCCGAGCGTGAGCGGAACGAACAGGAAGTGATACATGGCCGTCAGCGCGAATTGCAGCCGCGACAATTCCACTAGCAAGGGGCTGGTCATGGAAAGGCTCCGTTGAAACGTCGCACCTCGTTAGCGTGTTCGGCGCCCGCTGCTTTTGATGTGCGTCAAATCGTGGATGGCCGTGGCGTGAGATTGAACGCCTATGTTCAAGACCGCCTTCAACCGCCGCGCCAAACATCTCCCGGCTGCAAAGCCGAAGGATGTCGGGACTTCAATTGCTGGAGCGCCTGCCCCCAGCAGCGCACTCAATATCGCGCGCGCCCTTGCCGCGCGCGGGACGCGTCGCGCCCTCGCGCTGCAGGCGATGCGAGTGGTCTCGCGGCTTGCCTTCACCGGACTGGCGGCGATGTTCGTCGGTCGCATGATATTCGGCGATGCCAACTGGCCGCTGCTCGGCGCCGCGCTTGCCAGCCTTGTCCTCGCCAGCGTCGTTGGCCTCATGGCTGACCGCGCGGTCGCCGATACGGAACTGGCGGTAGCCGACGGACTGCTGGAAGAACTGCGTCACACCCTCGCGGCGGCTGCCCCTCGCGATATCCAGGCGATGCCGCTGGGGGCTTTGATCGCCGGGCTGCAACGTTATCCGCAGGACGTGGCGGGTCTCGCGGTCGGGCATCGCCTCGCCTCGATCATGCTGGGGCTGGGGCCTCTGCTTGCCGCGATCGCGATCGTCGCCGTCTCCTGGCAAGCGGCGCTGGCGCTCGTCGTGCTGACCCCTGTGATGATCGTCTTCTTCGTCCTGATCGGCGGGGCCATCCGCAGCGGCGCCGAGGCACAGGAGAAGGCCTTTGGCCGCCTCGCCGCCCAGTTCGCCGATCGCATCCGCACGTTGCCGACCATCCTTGGAAACCATGCGCTTGCCGGGGAAAGTCGCAAGCTCGCGATGCGGCTGGACACCTATGCGTCGGGCACGATGAACGTTCTCAGGATCGCCTTCCTCAACGCCGGCATCATCGATTTCTTCTCGTCGCTGTCGATCGCGATCCTCGCCGTGTTTCTCGGCCTTGGGCATCTGAAGCTCATCAGCATCCCCGGCTTTGCCGATCTCCAGCTCTGGCAGAGCCTGTTCATCCTGATGATCGCACCGGAGTATTTCGCCCCGTTCCGCCGCTACGCCGAGCAGTATCACGCCAAGGCCGAAGGGCTCGCCGCCGCAGCCGCGCTCGACACTCTCGTCCTGACCGCGAGTCCCCGAGCCCCAGCCTTCGAGGCCGCCATCGTGGCCCGCGGCCTAGCCGGTGCTGCTCCGCTCCTGCCCCAGGCGGGACTGGTGGCCATCACCGGACCAAGCGGATCGGGCAAGTCGACCGTCTTGCGCCACCTTGCCGGGATCGGGGCCGCGCCTTGCGACCAGGTGGGTCTCAACGGCCGGCCGGACATCGCATGGTGTTCCACCGACATCTATGTGCCGGAAGGCACGCTTGGCGCCGCCATCGCCTGGGGCAACGACCCTTGCTGCCGCACCCGGCTGCTGCTGGCGGCGGGCAGTGTCGGCCTTCTCGACGATTTGCTCCTGCCGGGTGGGCTGGACGCGCTGATCAAGGCTGGCGGTGAGAACCTTTCTGGCGGGCAACGGGTGCGCATCGGACTGGCGCGCGCGCTGATCTCGGGCCGCGCCATTTTCGCCGATGAGCCGACCGCCAAGCTTGATCCGGCCAACGCCGCGATGGTGCGCCGCGCGCTTGCCGATGCCGCGCGTGGCCGGCTCGTGCTTGTGGCCACGCATGACAGGAGCCTGGCCATGCTGGCTCGCACAACGATCGACCTTGGCGCGGGCAATCGCCAAGTACGGGAGAAAGTCGCATGAACGGCACCCCAGCGTCGATCGCCGCCGGAACCCGGCTCGGGCCATCGGAAAAGCCGATCCGAAACAACGCGCCATGGCGCCTCGCCCTTGTTCTGGCGTTTGCCGCCCTGGCGGGCTCGGTGCTGCTGACCGGTGTGTCCATGTGGTTTCTCGGCGCGGTCGCGCTGGCGGGCCTGACACCCGCCGCGCTCACGTTCAACTTCCATGTTCCCGCGGCATTCATACGCCTGTTCGCACTGACACGGACGGCGGCAAAATATGGCGAGCGCGTCGTCGGCCACCGGGCAGCACTTGCCGACCAGGTCCGGCGTCGCTCGTCGTTGTTCGCCGCCATGGCGGCGGCGCCCTCCGTGCGCAAGGCCGGCTGGCAGCTTGGCAACCAGGACCGCCTTGCCGACTATCTCGACGACGTCGAGGACGTGGATTATGCGCGTCTGCGCGTTGGCCTGCCATC
This sequence comes from Mesorhizobium shangrilense, assembly GCF_040537815.1. Lineage (NCBI taxonomy): Bacteria > Pseudomonadati > Pseudomonadota > Alphaproteobacteria > Hyphomicrobiales > Phyllobacteriaceae > Mesorhizobium > Mesorhizobium shangrilense. The sequence goes on along the minus strand of NZ_JBEWSZ010000004.1, from coordinate 160,333 downwards.
GGCGACGCTTGGCGTGGCCATTGCGCTGCTTGTCGCGGCGACCCTGTGGATGACGCCGCTGGCGATCGTCCCCATCCTGCTGCTCATTGCCGCAAACCTGGCCGGAGCGCGGTTCCTGGCGAGCCGCGTCGAGGCCGATCTGGCGCGCATTCGCGAAAGCAGGCAGCAGGCCTCGCGCCTGCTTGGCGCCGCGATACAGGCCGCGGTGCCGTTGCAAGGCGAACACCTCTGGGACCGTATGCTCAATCAGCCGTTCGACGGTTATGCCAGTGCCCAGGCGCGTGCGTTGGTGCTTCGGCACAGGCAGGCCTTGTTCGACATGCTGGCCAACTGGCTGGCGCCATCAGCCATGCTGAGCGTCGTGGTGTCCGCCTGGCTATCGGGTCTGCGTGGCGAGGCGTTGCTGCCACCCGCCCTGCTGGCCTTTGCCTGGCTCGCCATTGGCGAATCCGTGCTCGGCGCATCAAGGATCGTTGTCGCCTTCGCACGGGAGAAGGCCGCGCGCGCGGCCCTGGCCAAATGGCCGACCAATGCCGACGGCGTGTCGCAAGGGCATGTCCGGGAGCGGATCTCCTCGCTGACACTGGACCGATTGCCCCGCTACGCCCCCGATGGCCGGCTGATCGGGAGGCCGATCAGCGCAGCATTCAAGGCCGGCAGGCCAACGGTCCTGCATGGCGCCAGCGGCTGCGGCAAGACCTCCCTGCTTAAGCAGATCGCCGGCTGGATCGAGGCTGGTGACGGATGCGTCCGAGGCGACAGCGTCGGGCTCGGTTTGGATGCCCGCCGCGATATGAGTTGCTTCTGTCCGCACGACGCGACGGTTCTCGCCGACACGGTGCGCGAAAACCTGTTCGCGCCAAATGCAAGCGACGAGGAGTTGTGGGGCGCGTTGAACACCGTGGAGCTCGAGGAAAGGGTCGGAGCGGCAGGCGGCCTGGACGGCTGGATCACGCAGGATGTGCTGTCGCTCGGCGAGGCGCAAAGGCTGAACCTCGCCCGTGCATGGCTATCGGATCGGCCCGTCGTGCTTCTGGACGAACCGGCGGAACATCTCGATGCCGAGCAGGGCAAGCGCATTCTCGATGCGCTGCTGCACAGGTTGCGGCAACGCGTCGTCATCCTGTCGAGCCATGACGAGCTGGCGCCGAAGGGAACGGCGACGCTGCAATTGCAATGATGCCGAGAAGGCACCGACGTTCGGAGCGTCACGCGATGGTGGCGGACCTTGACAGTTCGCAGGCGATCGCCAACGGTTTGCTCAGACGGCAGTGATCGCCGACGCCATGGAGTGATGTGTGACGGTTCGGCCGATCGTGAAGTTTCCAGATCCTCGCCTTCGCGCTGTCGCCGAGCCTGTATCGGTCTTCGATGAAGATTTGCGCCACCTCGCCATCGATCTCGCCGAGACGATGCACGCGGCGCCCGGCATCGGTATCACCGCCCCGCATATCGGCACCCTGAGGCGCGTGGTTGTGCTCCATGTGCCACCGGCGGCGCAGCCTCGGGCCTATATCAACCCGTCAATCGTCTGGGCCTCGGACGAGAAGATCCGCCACGCCGAAGGCAGTGTCTCGATGCCGGGCGTCACCGAGGACGTCGAGCGCCATGCCCGCGTGCATGTCCGCTATCAGGACCTGGATGGCGTCGAACGGATCGAGGAGGCCGATGGCCTGCTCGCTGTCTGCCATCAGCACGAGATAGACCAGCTTGATGGAATTTTCTGGATCCAGAGGCTCTCGCGTCTGAAGCGGGACCGGCTTATCAAGCGATACGAGAAGCTCCTGCGGGTCGCGTAATCCCGGAACACCTCCAGGGCCATCTTCTAGAGCCTGTTCCATCCCGATGGAATCGGGATGGGGCTCTCCGCAGCTTCCTGGAGATTGCCAACGAGGGCAACGTCACCCGTGCGGCCAGCCGGCTGAACAGCACGCAATTCACCCTCAGCCGCGAAATCCATTTCCATCGGGATCGTGAACGACTGTTTCCGGCCGTCCATCAGTACGCTCAACGCCTTCAATCATGCCTTTCCAGAGGTCACGGTCGACTTCAGGACAGGATCCTCGGCGAAGCTCGCGCGGCAGGTGCGTGACGGCGAGGTGCAGATGGCGATCGTGCGGGACCTGTCGGCTTCTCCCGACGTCGATCATGTCCTCTGGTCCGAGCAGCTTCTGTGGGCCGGTGGGCCGGCCTACAAGCATGGAGACGGCCCGGTACCCCTGGTGTTTTTTCGGGCTCCTTGCGTCTACCGCCAATTCGCCCTGGATGCGCTTGAGACACAAAACGTGCCGCACAAGATTGTCGTCGAAAGCACGTCCTGGAGCCTGTTTGAACGGTCGCTGCGGGCCGGCGCCAGCATATCGCTGGTCACGTCCGACATTGCAAGGTCCGCGGCGTGGACATCGCCGACCCCCGCCTGCCCCCGGCGCCGATCTCCCATGCGCGCCTGGTCACCAGCAGCCTCGCCAAGGGCTCAGCCGCGCATGATCTTGCGCAGCGACTGAAGACCCTCGCCGATGGCTGATGTCATCCGTTCAGCCATGCCGTGGCTTGCCTGCGCCGTCAGGTTGCGCCGTCGAGCTTTTTCATGAACTGGCTGAGTTCGTCGGGCGCCATGTGCACGACGTGCCTGTCTTCCGGATAGGCGAGGCTGTTGACGTCGGCGACATATTCGGAAAACGCCGCGATGCGCTCCGCCTGCAGGCGGTCATACTCGGCGGCGAAGTTGCGATAGACCTTGGAGTGGCGGGGCATGTGGCCACGATTCTGGCCGAGTATGTCGTCGGCGAACAGATATTGCGCGTCGCAGCCGGTGCCGGCTCCCATCGACAGCATGATCAGCGATGTGCGCTCCGAGATCGCCTTCGCCACTTCGACCGGAACCACTTCGATCTCGGCGCCGATGGCGCCGGCGGCCTCGTATTGCTTGACCGCCTCGAAGATCTGCATGGCGGTGTCGGCGGTCTTGCCGACGGCCTTGAAGCCGCCGGTCCAGGTGGCGCGCGACGGAATGAGGCCGACATGGCCGATCACCGGGATATTGTCGTCAGCCATCCGCCTCACCGTCGCATAGCCGGCGCTGCAATAGACCGCGTCGGCGCCGGCCTTGTAGAGCCGGAACGCCCAGCGCAGGAAATCATCCGCCGTGCCGATCTCGTAGAAATTGTCGCCAGGCATGGTGAACAGGCTCGGCGCCGCATCGCGATATTGCGGGTTGAGCACCAGCTCCGGTGGAACCGAAACGATGTCGATGCCCGCCCTCTCGGCGGCCTGGGCCTCGTCCAGGGTCAGCACGCGCAGCATGGTCAGCTGGCGCTTGCCCTTCATGGCGCGCAAATCCGCGACTGTCGGTCTTTTTCGGCTCATGGAAAGGGTCTCCTTTATTGCGTAGTGCTGCGGCTGTCAGCCGATGTCTATCATCACCTTGCCGGCCTCGACCTTGACCGGATAGGTCTTCAGGTTGACGCAGACCGGAGCGCCCCGGGCCGCGCCCGTCTTGTAATTGAAGCGGCCATTGTGCTTGGGGCATTCGATGATGTCGTCCATTACCAGCCCGTCGGCCAGATGCACCTTCTCATGCGTGCATAATCCGTCCGTGGCGAAGAACGCATCGTCCGGCGACCGGTAGATCGCGAAGGTGCGCCCGCCATGGTCGAAGCGGATGACATCCTCTTCGTCCACATCGTCTTTGGCGCACGCCTCAACCCAATCAGCCATCTTTTTCTCCCGAAATATCTGGTTCGCGCGTCCGGCAGGCCAGAAAACCTATTCCGCCGCCGCCGACATGTTGAATGCGTGGAACTCGCCACGGTAGGGCCGCGCCGTTGGCGGCAGTTCGCGCTTGAGGAAATAATCCTCGTATTGGAGCTGCTTGATGAGCACCGGCCAGACCTCGCGATAGGCGTGCCACATGGACGGGTTGGGCTCGGGCAGATCGTGCTTGATCATCTCGTGCAGCCTTGGCAGCGCGTGATAGGGCACCATCGGGAACATGTGGTGCTCGACGTGATAGTTCATGTTCCAGTAGATGAAGCGGCTGATCGGGTTCATGTAGACGGTGCGCGTGTTCAGCCGGTGGTCGACGACATTGTCGGCCAGGCCGATATGCTGCAGCAGGCCGGTCAGCACCATGTGCCAGCTGCCATACAGGCGCGGCAGGCCGATCAGCATCAGCGGCAGGAACGACCACATGTAAAGGGCGAGAGCGATCGTCGCGGCGTAGATGGCGACATGCCAGCGGGCGGCCGTGACGACCTTGGGCTGCTCCATCTCGGGGATGAAGCTCCGCTCGTCGGGCGAGATGCTGCCGAAGGCGTTGCGCACCAGCGCCGGCAGCGAATAGCGGAAGTCGAGGATCCCGGTGAAGGCAAGTGCCGCGCGCAGCAGGTCGGGCGGGCGCATCACCGCGATCTCGGCGTCACGGCCAACGATAATGGTGTCGGTGTGGTGGCGGGCATGGCTCCAGCGCCAGGTCACCGGATTGCGCATCAGCATGAAGCTGGCGATCTGGTAGACGACATCGTTCATCCAGCGGGTGCGGAAGGCCGTGCCATGGCCGCATTCGTGCCAGCGCGAGTCGCTGGAAGAGCCATAAAGCACGCCATAGACGAAGAAGAACGGCACGCACCACCATGTGCCCCAGAACCAGATGCCGCCGGCGGCCGAGCCCAGCAGCGCGACGATCCAGATGATGGTGTCGCGGATCGCCGGCCCGTCCGAGCGCTGCATCAATTCCTTCATCGCCTTGCGCGGCACATCGGTGTGATACCACTCGGCCGAGGCCAGTCCCGTCTCGATCGCGATCCGGGTGCTTTCGCCAACCAGGCTGTAATCGCGCTTCATCTTGCCAGTCACCGTGCTCTCCAGATTCCCAACCGGGCAGGATGATCCACATCCTGCCGCGTCTTGCCATGCCCGCCGCTGTCAGATTCCATCACCATCATGACCTGCCCTTGAGCGGGACGAATTTGCCGGATGGCGTGGGATAGTCCCGGTCAGGCTGCCGGGCGATGGCGGCGATCCGCCGTTCCGCTGCAGTGGTCTCGCTGGCGCCGTCGAGAACGCGGAAAACCGCATCGTAGGATCGGCTTTCGCCATGCTCCAGCCAGATCATCTCGTCGCGTTCGCGTGCCGCGAGATTGCCAAGCACATGATGCGTCGACGGCTCGATGCCCAGCGCGTAATTGCCTGCCTGGAAATTCTGCCATTGATAGGCGCAAGGCAGCTGGTCCTTGCGGGTGACGACTTCGAGGCCAAGGCCAAGGCGGTCATTGACCACCGCCACCGGTACCTCGCCCGCCGCATCAGAAGCCATCTCATGCTGCCAGACCTGTTCGCTGAACCCGCATTGCGGCGCCGGCATCGTGCGGTAGCCCACCTTCTGCGCCTCGTAGCGATCGCCGGCATGTCCCGCCCAGACGACGTCGCGGATCGGCGCCACGTAGCGCGAGCCTTCGTCAAGCAGCGGATGGCTGACATTGATGTGGTAGAAATACATGTGCGGCGTGCGGCTGAAGCCATGATTGACGACGCGATCCGACAGCCTGATCTCGTTGCCGCCGACGTCGGCCTCGATGCGGCGCAAGAGATGCAGGTCCTCGCCGAACACGGTCGACTGCTGGATGATGCCTTCGGCCCACAGCACGCAGTCATCGCCGTCCCAGGTCTCGCCATAGCCGGTCAGGCGCGCGGGAGTGGTGCTGACGCGGCCATGCAGGGAATGGACGACGGTTTTCCTGCCCGGGTAATTGTAGGTGTCGGCGGGCACTTCATCGCGACCCAGAATGTGGTCAAGGCCGCAAGTGAGCAGCAGGCCCGAGAAGGATCGCGCCCAGGCAAGCCCCGCCTCGCCTTCATACTCGTGCAAGCCGGGATGGCGAAAGCCGCTGGGCGAATGCCAGCCGATCGCCTGACCCTTGTAGTCGCAGTCGGCGATGTCGAGCGCGCGGTCAACCAGCGCGGTGAAGCGAAGGCCGGAGCCGGTGCGAAACTCGAGCATGCGGATGCCGCGCTCGACGCCGTCGCCGAGCGTCATCAGCCGCACGCCGGCGAATTGCGACAGCATGCCCGAGCGTTCCGAGACCTGCCTGCGCGAGAGCGTCCTGCCGTAAAGTTCTACCATGTGACGGCTGCGCCCTTCACTGTACTACACAAACTGATGGCTCGAGCTGACCGCGCCGCCGGCAAGCGGCGGCGCGGTCTGGCCCGTCAGAGACCGTTGGCGCGGAACTTGCCGTCGAGGAATGTCTTGGCCCTCGGCACGTCGTCTTCCGAGAGGTGCTCGATGATCACCGGGATGTTCGGGTGCTTTTCGGACAACCGCTTGAGATAGAGATCGTAGTTCAGCGAACCGAGGCCGGGCGCTGGCAGCTCGATCTCGCCGACGCCACGGAACGTGTGGCTCTCCAGTGCGTCATCGTCGCCGATATCGGCATGCTTTTCGGTCTTGTCGCTGCCCGAGCGCTTGACGTCCTTGGCATGCGCGATCCTGATCTTGTCGGTCAGCGTGTCGAAGACCTGGTTGAGGATCTGGTCCATCTTGTCGATGTTGTGGGTCTCGAAGTAGTTGGTCGGGTCCATCAGCAGGCCAAGGCCGGGATGATCGACCTGCGCGAACATGCGCACCGTCTCCTCGACCGAGCCGACGACATTGTTGACGTAGGTTTCGAGCAGGAAGACCGCGCCGTGGTCATAGGCGGTCTGGGCAAGGTCGGCGACGACCTTGCGGCATTCCTCGAACCCTTCCTCGGTCTTGTTCTTGGGGTGATGCACCCAGTCGGATTCGGTGTTGTAGGTGCCGGTCTCGGAGATCACGTATGGCGAGCCGAAATGGCGGGCGTTGCGGATGATCTCCTTGAGGTAGCCGACCCGCCTGTCGCGCTCGGCCTTGTCGGGATGGATGATGTTGGTGTAGCCGGAGATGCAGCAGACCGGCAGGTGATGGTCGCGGAAGGTGTCGCGGACCGTCCTGGCCTTTTCCTTGGTGATCTGCCCGGCCGACAGGTCGACATCCTTGAAATGCAGGTCGAGCTGCACCGTGTTGAAATCGAGCGCGCGGATCTTCTGCGCCGTTTCCTTGAGACTGTACGGGAAATAGCCCGTGAAAATACCTGCCTGCATCATGGTGTGAATTCCTCCCTGCAAATGTTTCAGTTGTTCGAGATTTCGGAGAGCCGGACCGTGCGGCCCGTTTCGATCGAGCGATAACCCGCTTCGATCAGCGCCATGGTCTTGACGTTGTCGGCGACGCAGAGGGCCGGCGGCGTGCCGGTCTTCAGCGCGTGCTGGAGTTGTTCCATCACGCCGATGAAGGCATGCGGGAACCACATCGTCTCCCAGCTGGGTGTGACCCACTCGCCGCCTGTGGTCTCGGTCGAGGCATAGGTCAGCGTCGAGGCGGAGCCTGTCGGCCAGCCGATCGTGCCCTTGGCGACGCCCTTGGTGCCATCGACGCGCCAGTTGATGTGCTGGTCGTCCTTGTAGCCTTCCTGGCGCGGGCCGGACCAGACGTCCTCCAGAGAGACGGCGAGCGCGCCTGACGGGAACCTGAGCGTCGACACGGTGATGCCGTCGGAATGGTCGAATGTCGTGCGCGGATCCTTGCGGGTCAGCGTGGTAATCTCCTCGGGATCGCCGAAAAGGAAGCGCAGCACGTCGAGATGGTGCACGCTCATATTGGCGAGCGTCAGCCGATCATAGTCCTCGAGGAAGCCCTGCCAGTGCGGGATCGCATGCATGTCGATCTGCGCGAACACGATATCGCCCAGCGCGCCGCTGTCGATGATCTGTTTCAGCACGCGCATCGACTGGTCGTAGCGCATGTTCTGGTTGACCGAGAGGATCTTGCCGGCCCTGGCCGCCTCGTCGCGCAATTCGATCGCATCCTCGAGCGACAGCGCCAGCGGCTTCTGCGCCAGGATCGCCTTGATGTGCTTCTGTTTCAGCGCGTGTCGGATCAACGCCGGCTGCTGGTCCGGCGGGAAGGCAAGGTCGATGATCTCGACATTGGCATCCTCAATCAATTGCTCCGGCGTGTCATGCACGGTTGGAATGCTCCAACGCTGCGCGACCTTCTCGGCGCTGGCCTTGGTGCGCGAGGCGATCGCCACCACCGGAAAGCCGGCTTGCGCATAGGCGGCCAGATGGCACTCGGCCATGATCATGCCGGCACCGACGCAGCCGATCCTGTAGTCTTTCGCGCGGACCTTCACGTCCGGCTCGAAACCCTTGCTCGACATATGATCCTCCCAAATCTTGTTCCTGGTCGCCGCCGTCATCTCGCCAGCGCTCCCCCATCTTGACCAAAGTAATGCGCCTTGCCCGGCTCGCAGGAGATCGCCACCATCGCGTCCGGCCGGATGTCCGGCTGGCCGCGCAGCAGCGCCCTGAAGCGGGTCTGCCCGGCGGCGAGCGTCACCACGGTGTAGCCGCCCAGCGGCTCGACCTCGAACACCCTGGCCGGTCGGCCCGTTCCGCCGTCCGACCACGACCGCACCTTGATGTCCTCGGGCCTCAGCCCGATTTCGACAACCTCGCTGGGAGCCGCCGCATCGGCAATGCGGATCGTTCCCTCGGCCGCCTCGACCCCGCCCTCCGCGCGCACCGACGCCAATATGTTCATCATCGGCGAGCCGAGCAGCCGCGCCACATAGGTGCTGGCCGGGCGGTCATAGATTTCGGCCGGCGCGCCGATCTGCCGGATCCTGCCATTCTCCAGCATGGCGATGCGGTCGGCCACCGACATCGCCTCTTCCTGGTCATGCGTGACGTAGATCAGCGTCTTGCCGAGCTCGCGCTGGATCCGCTTCAGTTCGACGCGCGTCTCCTCGCGCAGCCGCGCGTCGAGCGCCGAGATCGGATCGTCCATCAGATAGGCGGCGGGGTCACGCACCAGGGCGCGGGCAATCGCCACGCGCTGCCGCTCGCCGCCCGACAGCTGCGCCGGCGGCTTGTGCAGGATATGGCCGATGTGCAGTTTGGCCGCGACCTCGGTGACACGCTTCTCGATCACGGCTTCAGCAATCCGGCGCTCGACCAGGGGAAAGCGGACATTGTCGCGCGCGCTCATATGCGGGAACAGCGCCAGGTTCTGGAACACCATGGCGACATTGCGCTCGGCCGGCGACACAGTGTTGACCGGCTTGCCGCCGATCAGGATTTCGCCGGCGTCAGGGGTCTCCAGTCCCAGCACCAGCCGCAATATCGTCGACTTGCCCGACAGCGGCGGCCCGAAGAAGCAGAAGAATTCGTTGTCGTTGACGGTGAACGAGGCGTCGTCGACGGCAAGCGTGCCGCCGTAGCGCTTGGTCACATTGCGAAAGACGATATCGGCCATGATCTCAATCCGCGTTCACGGCTACGCCGGTGGCCGCATCAAAAATGCGCACCGACGGCGCGGGTGGCGCGATGGTTGCCGCCTGCTCGATAGACACCCCGACATCATTGTCGAACACCGCCTTCACGGCATTTTCGCCCTGCCCGAGATGAACGATGGTGCGCGCGCCGATGCGTTCGACGAAGGTCACCGGCATCGAAATCCCGCCATTCTCGACCAGCATCGCCTGTTCCGGACGGAAACCATAGAGCACGTCGCCGCGCACGCCACGCAGGGCCGCCGCGAGTTCGTCAGGCAAGGGTGGCGTGACGCCCAGCGGCCCGAGATCGACGACCAGGCCACGGTCGCTCTCGGCCGGCCTGCCCTTGAGCAGGTTCATGCCGGGAGCGCCGATGAAGCGGGCGACGAAGACATTGGCCGGATTGTTGTAGACTTCGAGCGGCGTGCCGACCTGCTGCAGCACGCCATGGTCCATGACCGCGATGCGGTCGGCCATCGTCATGGCTTCGAGCTGGTCATGGGTGACATAGACCATGGTCTGGCGGAATTGCCGCTGCAATTGTTTCAGCTCGGTGCGCATCACCGCCCGGAACGCCGCGTCGACATTGGACAGCGGCTCGTCGAGCAGGAAGATAGCCGGCTCCATGATCGCCGAACGGCCGATCGCCACCCGCTGCAGGATGTTGACCGACAACCGGTCGGCCTTGCGGTCAAGCAATGGCGTCAACTGCAACATCTCGGCGATGGTGCCGACGCGCCGGTCGATCTCGGCCTTGGCAGCGCCGCGCATCCTTGGCCCGTAGGCCAGGTTCTGGCGTACCGTCATATGGGTGAAGATGGCATAGTTCTGGAAGACGAAGCCGACGCCGCGCCGGCCCATCGGCACGCCTGCCATGTCGCGGTCGCCAAACAGGATCTTGCCGCTGGTCGGCTGCTCCATGCCGGCGATCATGTTCATCGTCGTCGACTTGCCGCAGCCCGAGGGGCCAAGCAGCGCCATGAACTCACCGTCGGCGATGGCCAGGTCCATGGTCTTCAGCGCGTTGAAATCGCCGAATGTCTTGACGAGGTTTTGCAGGTGGATCGCGCTCATGCCACCAGTTCCCGGGTCCGGGCCATGCGCTTCATGGCGAAGACGGCGGCGATGGACAGCACGATGAGGATGGCCAGCGCGATCGCCGCGACATAGCCCCAGATCAAATCCTGCGTGGTCAGCTTGTAGATGTAGACGGAGATCGTCTCGGTGGCGACGCCGGGACCGCCGCCGGTCATGATGTAGAGCGTGTCGAAGATCTTGAAATTCTCGATCACCCGAATGGCCAGCGCGATGATGATGATCGTCTTCATCTTCGGCAGCACGATGGTGGCGAAGCGCTGCCATGGATTGGCGCCGAGCAGCGTCGCCGCCTTGATCTGGTCCTCCGGCACGCCGACGAGGCCGGCCAGCAGGATGAGGAACATCAGCGGCGTCCACTGCCAGATGTCGGCGACCATCACGGCGATCAGTGCCAAGGTGGGATCGGACAACCATGCGATGGTGACGGGGTGCCCGGTGAGCGAGGACAATATGTCGTTCACCGGGCCGCCTGACTGGAACAGCATGAAGAACATGTAGCCGGCTACAGCTGGCACCACCATCATCGGCATCAGCAGGATCGAGTAGAAGATCCGCTTGCCCGGAAACTCGTCGGCAAACAGGGTCGCCAACGCCAGCCCGAGCAGGAACTCGGCGGGCACACAGACCACCATGACGATGGCCGTGCGCTTCAGCGCGCTCCAGAAGCGCGTGTCGGCGGCAAGATCGGTGTAGTTGGCGAAACTGTTCCACATCGACCAGGCGTTCCACCAGCCGGTGCCCGACAGCGGCGACCAGTCGGTGACGCTGATGTAGAGCTGCATCAGCAGTGGAAAGGCCGAGATGAACAGCACCAGGATCTGCGCCGGCAGTGTCAGCCGGAAGCCCAGCCGCGCGCCTTCATTTCGCAGGGCCGGCTTTGCGCGGGCCGCGTCCATCTCACCCTCCGAAATCGTCGCCGTCACCGCGCTCATTGCTTGAGCGCCCCGAAGGTCAGCCCGCGCACCAGATGGCGCTGGATGGCAATGCCCATGATGACGGGAGGCACGGCGGCGATCAGGCCAAGTGCCGCCTTTGCGCCGTAGAGCTGCCCGGTCATCGATGAAGACAGCGAGGCCATGTAGACGGGGATCGTCACCCATTCGCGCGTCGTCAGGAGCAGAGCGATCAGATAGTCCGACCAGTTAAGGATGAAGACGAAGAGCGCCGCACTTGCCAGGGGCGCGCGCATCATCGGCAATGTGATGCGGGTGAAGACGCGCAGCCGCGAGCAACCCTCGACGAGCGCTGCCTCCTCGATCTCGCGCGGCACGTCGTCGAAGAAGGTCTTCATCAGCCAGAAGGCGAACGGCAAGGTGACGATGCCATAGACCAGCGACAGGCCCCACCAGCTGTCGGTGAAGTTGAGGAAGGCCCACATGATCATCACCGGGATCATCACCGCCATCGGTGGAAACAGCCTGAGCTGGATCAGCGCCAGCGGCAGGTTCTGTCCCGAACCGAAGCGCGACAGGCCGTAGGCGGCGGCGGTGCCCGCCGACATGGCGATCGCCGTTCCGAACACCGCTGACAACAGTGACGACAGGATTGGCTTCAGCGCGTTGCGGTCGAGCGCCACGATCAAATTGTTGGTGGATTCGCCGAACACGAACTGGAAATTGCTGAGCGTCGGGTCTTTCGGCCACCAGGTCAGGTCGGCACCCGTCGCAGACCATTCCGCGATCGGCTTGAAGGCCATAGACATCATCCACAGGATCGGGATCAACGTTACCGTCATGGCCACGAGGATCATCGCGTAGCGGAAGATCTCGAAAGGAATGGAACGCTTCATCTGGCTGCTTTGCTGGTGGCGTCATGGTTGGAGGGGAAGAGCGACGAGCCCCTCCCCTCCTCTGCGCAGTCCCCGGCAGGGATCAGGCGATCGGATCGAGAACGGTCGGCCAGGCCTCCTTGTTGGTCCTGATGGCCTCCAGGAGCTTGTCCTCGCCGATGCGGCGGGAAATCTTCTTCCATTCCCTCTCGGTGTCGGCCATCGCCTGCTCCGACGTCTTGGCCTTGGTCAGCGATGCCATGAGGTTCTCGTCGAGCGCGTTGTGGAAAGCCGTGGCGCCGGGATAGTTGATGGTCGGCACGGTGCGCGCAACCGTCTCGCGCACCACGTCCATGTGATAGGCGTGGTAGGTCTGGCGCACCAGCGGATCGGAGAAATCCGAAAGCCGGAACGGATCGAGATAGCCGCCGGGATTGGCGCTCATCCAGGCGTAGATGCGGGCCGAGCCCAGCCACTGCAGCAGGAGATAGGCGACCTCCTGGTTCTTCGACTGCGACGAGACCATGCCGGTCAGCGAGAACCAGAGCACCGAGCGGCTGATCAGCTTGCCGTCTATCTCGCGGCCGGGCGGCAGCATCGAGCCGATCTTGCCGGTGACCTTCGAATCCTTGTTGCCGGCGTTGTCGAGGAATTTCGGCAGGTTGGAAAAGGCGCAAGTCATGGCAGCACCCCCCTTGGCGAAATTGCCGTACTGCTCCGGCCAGCCCCATGAAATGGCATCCGGCGAATGATGCGACAGTGACGCGACATATTCGTTGGTCGCGGTAATGCCATGCTCGGAATTGATCAGCGGCTTGCCGTCGTCTCCGAACAGGAACTGGTTGGGCGAGGCCATCGAGACATAGCGCTGGTACCAGTTGGTATAGCCCCAGCCCTGGTTGCGCAGATCGGTGGAACCGAACAGCCCCTTGTCCGGGCGCTGGAAGAACGCGGCGATGTCGCCGTGCTGCTTCCAGGTCTTGGGCGGCGCCAGATCATAACCGTACTTGTCCTTGAAGGCCTTCTTCTCGGCCTCGTCGCCAAACAGGTCGGTGCGGTAGACCCAGGTCTGGAAGTCGCCGTCCAGCGACACGCCATAGTTAGCGCCGCGATATTTGTTGAGCAGGGAAACGCCCTTGGCACCATCGACATAGCCGGTCACCGGGTCGTCCCACTCCGGCTTGTACTGCGCGACGAAATCATCGAGCTTGGCAATGCCGCCGGTTTCGGCGAGATCGCCGAGGCGGTTCCACTCGGTCGAGTAGATATCATAGGCCCCACCCTTGGTGGAGATGTCCTGCATCGTCTTGGTGAATTCCTGGCCGTTCGGCAGACCGACGATCTCGATCGGGATGCCGGTTTCCTTTTCCCACAGCTCCTTGATCGACGGCGCGCCGGTCGGGAAAGGCTGCGTCAGCTGGCCGATCGAGCCATCCGACAGGCCCAGCACGATCTTTGAGGGTGCCTTGCCGGCGCCCTTCAGCGCCTTGACCGCCTCGATGGCGCGGCCTTCCGGCGTGTCGGCGCCATACTGGTAGCGCTCGGCGCCGTCAAAGCCCGTCGGGCCGCCGATCATGCCGGGCGCCAACGCGTCCGCCGCATAGGCGCGGCTGGGACGGATGAATTTCGGTGCGATACCTGCCGCCGCCATGATCACGGCGGCCTTGCCACCGGACGTCAACAGGCGCCGCCGCGAGACGCGGGTCAAATTCGACATTGGATTTCCTCCCTCATGACGGGCCTTGGTTCCTCCCAGCCTGTCATGAGGGATATTGACGGCAGTATGGTAAGGCTGTCAACATCATAATTAATCAAAATACATCACAGCATCGCAATTGGGAGCGAAAATGCCTTGTGTAGGGATCATGAAGTCGCATGTCTTGCTTGAATTTGATGGAGAATCGGCGCTTTCAACCGATTTTCGCTGCGGGCGAGCAAGTGGTTTAGCGCAACAGCTTGTGCATCAGTCCAGGCCGGCTACATCATTTCCCATCAGAATCACCGACGATGCTGAGCTGTCGCCCGATGTGTCCAACGGAACAATGCATGATTTTGATGCGCTCGGCGCACTGGGAATGAGGTAATCGACTGTGCGGTCCACGCTGACAGACATAGCCCGGGAAGCCGGCGTTTCCGCCGCCACGGTCGACCGTGTGCTCAACAACCGGCCGGGCGTGCGGGCCCGCACGCGTGAAATCGTGCTCGAAATGGCGCAGCGGCTCGGCTACATCGCCGAGAGTTCGAATGCGGCGCCACCACGAGCCCTGCCCGGCGAAATCATCCGGCTCGACTTCGCGCTGCCCGCCGGTACCAATTCCTTCATCAAGATGCTGCACCGGCAGATCGAGGCGCAGGCGCAACTGCGCCCTGATCTCGATGTCCACATCACCACGATCGAAGGCTTCAATCCCGACCGGCTCGCGCGTCTGCTGCAGGACCTGCGCGGTCGGACGCAAGGCGTGGGTGTCATCGCGCTCGATCATCCGACAGTGCGTGAGGCGATCCGCTCGCTTTCGGCTGACGATATCAAGGTGGTGACCATCGCCTCCGATATCCTGCATGTGCCCAGGGTCGCCTATATCGGCATCGACAACCGCGCCGCCGGCCGGCTTGCAGGCTATCTCCTCAACCGCTTCATCAGCGCCGATCGCCCTGGCAAGGTGGCGCTGCTCGCCGGCTCCCTGTCCTATCGCGGGCATGAGGAGCGCGAGATGGGATTCCGCCATGTACTGACGGAGGAAGCGCCCAATCTGCAGATCGTCGAGATGCGCGAAATGCTGGATGACCGCGAGAAGGCCTACTCCGAGGCGTCTGCCCTGCTGGAACGTCATCCGGACCTCGCCGCGATCTACAATGTCGGCGCCGGCAACACCGGCATTGCCCGTGCCCTGAAGGAACGCGGCCGCGCCCAGTCCACGATCTTCCTTGGCCATGAGGTGACCGACGGCACCAAGGACCTGCTGCTCGACGGCACGCTCGACGCCGTCATCGATCAGAACCCGCGCGTCGAAGCGCGCGAGGCGCTCAACATCCTCACGCACGCCGTCAGGGGCCTGCCCTACGAGTTGCACCAGCCCAGGCTGCAGGTGATCTTCAAGGAAAACATTCCGGAGATTTGAGGCGGTGTAGGATGCGATCCAACACTGCTGGCAGGCCGTCCCGCTGACGCCGAGATTCCTTCGGCCAAGGACCGTGCCATCGCGTGATCCCTGCGAATCCGTCTGCCGCGAAGGCAAGCAAGGCGCCTATCGCGCTCCTGCTTCTCGATCTGGCGGGTCGTCATGTTCCTTGTAACGCCGATGACCTGCGGGCGATCCAATCATCAGGCGCCGGCCGCCAGCTCCGCGATTACAGCGCACAGCACCTGGGCTCCTGCGGCGGCATGTTCCGGTTCTATCCACTCGCTCTCGTCATGGCTGATGCCGTCGCGACAAGGGATGAAGATCATTGCGCTGCGGCAAAGCCTTGCCATCTGGCGCGCGTCGTGACCCGCGTATGAGAGCACCGGCATGGCCGGGAAGCCATAGTGCTCGGCAGCCGCCGCGATCATGGCCCTCAGCCGTTCATCAAAATCGTTGGAGGACGCCGAAACCAGCGTGGTCACCTTGGCGCGGCAGGGTTTCGCCAAGTCTTCGCAGATCGAACGGATCAGGCGCCCGCCCCTCTCAAGCGCATCATTGTCGGGATGGCGAAGATCGACCCGGAAGCGCACGGCGTGAGGCACGACCGACGGAGCATTGGGATAGACCTCGACACGGCCGATCGTGAATTTGACGTCGGGATCATCGCCGCCGACCTTGTCGTGAAGCATTGCGGCGATACGGGCAAAGGCAGCGACCGCATCCCGGCGATCGCTCATCGCCAGCGTGCCGGCGTGCCCCTTCTCGCCAGAGATCTCGATCTCGAAGGTCTTCTTGCCCTGAATGCCGGTCACGATTCCAATCGTCTTGCCGGCTTCCTCGAGCAGCACATGCTGTTCGATATGCGGCTCGATATAGGCATGCACCGGAAAGCCCAGTGGCCGAAGCGGGATATCCGCAAAGGCAGCGTGCAGGCGGTCGATCTCGACACCGGCGGAGATGCCGCCGCTGTCGGCGACAGCGCGAATTTCCTCGATGCGCCGCACACCCGCGAACGCCTCCGACACTCCCGGTCTTCATGCGCAGGTGGCCGACGCCAAGGGAGCCTGAGGACGAAGCTTGGCGCAGGCCTGACGGATAAGGTCCGCCGCGGCGCCAACATCGGTGATTCTGCGGCACGGGGTTATGGCGTGATCGCGGAAGGCGTTACGCCATGCCCTGTACGGACGTCCTGCGCGGGCGTCAGGCTTATGCGATCGGGCAGGCCCGATCGCATGGCGCCGATATCATGCTTTTGCCTTGCGCCTCGATGGCACAGTCACCGGCGCTCTCTTCTTGCCAAGCCCCAGGGCTTTCGCAAGGGCGGATCGCCGGGCCGCGTAGCTTGGTGCAACCATCGGATAGTCAGCCGGCAGGTTCCACTTCTGCCTGTATTCGTCGGGCGTCATGCCGAGCAGACCGAGGTGGCGTTTCATGGACTTGAACTTGCGGCCATCCTCCAGCGACACGATGTAATCCGGGAACACCGATTTCTTCGGGTTTACAGCCGGCGTCCGCGCCGGCGTCTCTACAACCTGCGGCCGGCCGAGGTTCAAAAGCGACGAATGCGTTGCCGCAATCAAATCGGGCAGACCCGTCACGGGCACCGGATTGTTCTTGACGTAGGCCGCGACAATATCCGCGGTCAGCTCTATTATTTCAGCGGCGCGATTATCAATATCTTCAACCATAAATATCCTTTCAAAATCTAAGTCGGCAATCTTTTGATAATACATCACAGCCATCTGGGCAAGTTATGGCGTTAGCGGGATTTGACAGTCCGCCGAATCCATGGCGCCGGGACCTTTTGTGGAGTATCCATCGTTAGAAGCGGATCGATCGGCGGAAAGCTCCGCCAACCAGGCTGATCTTCAACCTGGTCGTATCAGCCTCATCCGACGATGGTCCGAGAGGCTACATGATTGGCCTTGGCTAAGCCGGCGCGAAACGTGTTCGGGCAACGGCCCGTGGCTGCGGCCCGGCGCCTCACGCCGCGGCCGCGAGCCGGTCGCAGACAGAATGGGTTATCTGGCGCGTGGACGAGGTTCCTCCAAGGTCGGCGCTGAGCAGACCTTTGGCCAGGCAGGCTTGCGTCACCCGACGGATTCGTTCGGCGGCCTGGCTGAGCTTTTCGTCGCTGTGCTTGAGCCCGAGCCAGTCGAGCATCGATGCCGCCGACAGGATCGTCCCAAAGGGATTGGCGATGCCCTTGCCGGCAATGTCTGGCGCGGAGCCGTGCGCGGCCTGGAAGAAGCCGTTCGCCGCGCCGATCTCGGCCGAGGGCGCCATGCCCATTCCGCCCACGGTCGCGGCGGCCAGGTCGGACAGGATGTCGCCGAACATGTTCTCGCTGACGATGACGTTGAAATGGCCGGGCTTCAGCACGAGATGCATCGCCATGGCGTCGACCAGCGCGTGCTCGGTCGCGACGTCGGGATAGTCCTTCGCCACGTCGTCGAAGACGGAGCGGAAAAAGGCATAGCTGCGCAGCACGTTGGCCTTGTCGCAGCAGGTGACCCGGCGCACGCCGTCTCGCGGCGCGCCGTTCGACTGGCGGGCCAGTTCGAAGGCCTTGCGCACGATGCGCTCGATGCCTACGCGGGTCTGCACGAGGGTGTCGACCGCGACTTCGCCGCGCAGCAGGGCGCCCGCGCCGCGCGCCGCGTAAAGCCCCTCGCTGTTCTCGCGCAGGATGATGTAGTCGATGTCGCCCGCCTTCACTCCGCTCAAGGGGCTTTGCACCCCTTCGAACAGCCTGACAGGGCGGATGTTGGCGTAGAGGTCGAGCTCGAAGCGCAGCCTGAGTGTGAAATCCAGACCCGCTTCGGTCCCGTCTGCATAGACGACGCCCGGCAGCCCGCCCGCGCCATGCAGGATGGCATCGGCGGCCCGGCACGCCTGGAAGGTCGGCTCGGGAAAGCTCTGGCCGGTCTTCAGGAAATGCTCCGCTCCGGCCGGATGTTCGGTGAAGCGCAGAGGGCTGCCGGACCCGAGCGCTGCCTTCACCACCTCGACCGCGGCGGCGCAGACTTCCGGGCCGATGCCGTCGCCATGCACCACCGCGATCTCGTAGACATGCTTCATCGCCAGTCCCCCGGATAGATCAAACGCTCAGATGCACTTGCCGCCATCGACGTTGAGGTCGACGCCGGTGATCATGCTGGCTTCGTCGGAGCACAGGAAGGCGGCGGCATTGCCCATGTCCGAAGGTGTGGACAGCCTGCCGATGGGAATGGTGGCGACGACGCGGGCGCGGTTCTCCTCGCCGGAGCCGATGAAGGTGGACAGAAGCGGCGTGTCGCCGGCGACCGGGTTGATCGCGTTGACGCGGATGCCGAAGGGCGCGAGTTCCACCGCCATGGCGCGGGTGGCGGCGATCGCCCAGCCCTTGGAGGCGTTGTACCAGGTGAGGTTGGGGCGCGGCGAGACGCCGCCGGTGGAGGCGACATTGAGGATCGCGCCCGATTTGATGGATTTGAAATGCGGAACGACAGCGCGCGCGCCGTTGTAGATCGAGCGCATGTTGACGTTGGCGATCCGGTCGAACAGGTCTTCGTCCATCGTCTCCAGCGGCAGCGGAGGCTGGCCGATGCCGGCATTGTTGACCAGTATATCGAGGCCGCCAAAGGCTGACCGGGCCATTTCGGCGGCGGCTTCGAAGCTGTCCAGTCTCGAGACGTCGCCGGTGATCGGCCGTACATTCCCGCCGGCCTCGCGAGCGACGCGGGAAGCCGCCTCTTCGTCGCGGTCCATAAGCACGACCAATGCGCCCTCGGCGACGAATTTCCTGACGATGCCTTCGCCAAATCCCGAACCGCCACCGGTAACGATGGCGACCTTGCCAGCAAGTCTCATATCTGTTCCTCCGTTGCCGGCAACATCGGGGAAGTCTCTGTGATTGCACAGTCCGATTATCTGAACGCCCTTTTAGCTTTCCTTGTTTGAGGTGCACGGCGTCAGGGGTAATAGTCGCGGCGGAATTGCAAGGAGGAGCAGATGACGCTGAATTTCGACCCGAGGGCGAAGGCCACGACGCTCTACCATGGCGAATTCCAGCCGATGTTCATTGGCGGCAAGTGGGTCGCGGCGCAATCCGGCCAGGAGATGCGGGCGCTGAACCCGGCGACGGGCGACGTGCTGGCGACGGTGCCGCGCGGTTCTGCCGCTGACATCGATGCGGCGGTGGCCGCCGCGCGTGCCGCCTTCGAAGGTCCGTGGTCCAAGTTTTCTCCCTACGAGCGGCAATGCGTGCTTTTGCGTATTGCCGACCTGTTCGAGACGCATTGGGAAGAACTCAGCGTCTCCGACACGCTCGACATGGGCCTGCCGATCACCCGCACGCTCGCCAACCGGCGCCGCGTCATCGGCATGCTGCGCTTCTACGCCGGCATGGCGACGGCGCTGCATGGCGAGGCCATCGACAATTCGATCCCGGGCGAGATCGTCACCTTCACCCGGCGCGAGCCGGTGGGCGTCGTCGGCGCGATCATCCCGTGGAATGCGCCGACCGCCGCGTCGATCTGGAAGATCGCGCCGGCGCTCGCCACCGGCTGCACCATCGTGCTGAAACCCTCGGAGGACGCCTCGCTGACGCCGCTGCTGATCGCGCGGCTGATGCAGGAAGCGGGCGTGCCCGACGGCGTCGTCAATATCGTCACCGGCACCGGAGCCGAAGCCGGCGCGCGGCTCGCCGAACATCCCGACGTGAACAAGATCGTCTTCACCGGCTCGACGCTGACCGGCCAGGCGATCGCACGGGCGGGGGTGACCAACCTCAAGCGCGTTTCGCTCGAACTCGGCGGCAAGTCGCCGGTCATCGTCTGCCGCGACGCCGACATCGACAAGGCTGTTCCGATCGCGGCCATGGCGGTGTTCGTGCATTCGGGCCAGATCTGCATTGCCGGCTCACGGCTGTTCGTGGCGCGCGAGATCCATGACGAATTCGTGCGCAGGCTCGCCGATTTTGCCGGCAAACTGCGCGTCGGCCACGGCATCGAGGCGGAAACGGAAATCGGGCCGCTCATCAATGCCAGGCAGGCCGACAAGGTAGCCGGCTATATCAGGGCCGGCAGCGATGAGGGCGCGCAACTGGTCGCCGGCGGATCGCGGCTGAAGGGCGACCTCTATGATGGAGGGAACTTCATCGCACCCACCGTCTTCGGCGCGGTGTCGGATCAGATGACCATCGCGCGGGAAGAAATCTTTGGCCCGGTCATTTCCGCGATGCCCTTCGACACGCTCGATGAAGCGGTCGCACGCGCCAATGCGACGCCCTATGGCCTTGCTGCCGGCATCTTCACCACGCATCTCGGCACGGCGCACAAGCTCGCCCGCCGCATCAAGGCCGGTTCGGTGTGGGTCAACATGTATCATGCCATCGACCCGGCCGTGCCGTTCGGCGGCATGAAGATGTCCGGCTACGGCCGCGAGGGCGGCACCGAGCATCTGCATGAATATCTGGAGACCAAGTCGATCTGGATCCAGACCGACTGATATTCAGATGAGGCCGGCCTGCGAACCGCAGCTTTCTGCGCTTCCGGTGCTCACGTACTTTAAGTACGCTCCGCTCCGGTTCTCGAAAGCTACCGTTCTCGACTCGGCCTGACCTGAATCTCGCGCCCGCAAAGTGTGGGTAGGTCAGCTTGCCAGCTCGCGCAGATTGGTGCGGATCAGGTTCATCAGCTGTTCGGAAAAGCTGTGGTGCACGTAGCCTCGCGCCGTGATGATGCCGACGGAGCGGTGGGCGTCGCGGTGGTCGATCGGCACGATGCGCATGCGCTCGTCGTTGCGCGAGGTGATGGCGATGCCGGGGACCACGCAGACGCCCAGTCCGGAGGACGCGAGCGCCACCGCGGTCTGCGCGCTCTCGACCTCATATTGCGGCTTGAGTTCAATGGCTTCCGCCGCGGTCAACCGGTTGACAAGGCCGCGCACGGCGGTCTTGCGGTTGAGCAGGATCAGCGGATAGCGCAAGAGGTCGGAGAGCAGGAGCTTCTTTTCGCCGCCGTACATTTCCGCGGGAATGCAGGCCATCAGGGGATCGTCGAGGATCGATTCGAACTGGAAGTCTGTCAGGTTCGGCAGTTCTGGGCCGATGTAGAATTCGACCTCCTGCTGCTGCAGCAGGCCAAGGGCCGCCTGTGGCGGGATCTCGATGACCTCGACGATGCTGCGCGGGTAACGCAGCTTGAAAGTAGCCAGGATGTCGCCCAGGCGGCTGGCCGCCAGCGTGGGCGCGCAGGCGATCTGGACCTTGCCCTTGCGCCTTGCCGCGATCTCGGTCAGCCGGTCGAGGCTGGTCTGCACCTGCGACATCGCGTTGGCGATCTCTTCGAACAGGACCTGGCCTTCGGGTGTCAGGCTGGCGCGCTGGGCGGTGCGGATGAACAGGCTGATGCCGATCTGCTCCTCGAGATCGCGAATCTGCATCGAAACGGCCGATGGCGAGCGGTTGCTCTCTTCGGCAGCGCGACGGAAGCTGCCGTTTTCGGCGGCAAGCAGGAACGTCTGCAGAAGTTTGAGGTTGATGCTGGACATGTCCGCTCAGGCAACAGATGAGGTCCTGACCTATTCAGACGCGCAAGCGATTGCAAGGCTATAGGCAGGGCGGGACATTGGTCCTGACCAGATTTGGCCGCCGCCTTTCACGCCGTCAGGCTTCAGTGGACCGCAGCGAACATGATGCGTTCCTCGGTAGCCTCGGACAGCATCATCTCCTCAACCACGCGTCCGCGCTTGACCACCAGGATGCGGTCAGAAACAGCAAGGATTTCAGGCAGATAGGAAGAGATGACGACGACGGCCATGCCTTGGTCGGCGAGATCGCTGATGAGCTGATGGATCTCGACGATGGCGCCGACGTCGACGCCGCGCGTCGGCTCGTCGAAGATCACCAGCCTCGGCTTCTGGATCAGCGACTTGGCGATCACGACCTTTTGCTGATTGCCGCCGGAGAGTTCGATCACCCTGGCGCCATCGCTGATCTGCTTCAGCATGAGGCGTTCGCCCCATTCCTGGGCAAGTTGCCTGGCGCGTGCCAGGGACACCATGGAAACCGGGTTGGCTCCCTCGGTCAGTTCGCCCATCTGCAGGTTCTCGCCCGCTGTCATGGTTTCGAAGAAACCGTCGACCTTGCGGTCCTCGGTGACATAGACGATGCCATCGCGCACCGCCGGCCTCGGCACACGGTAGCGCACGGATTTGCCGAGCAAGCGGATTTCGCCGCCATGGAAGATGTTTCGCTTCAGAAGGCCGGCCACGACCTTGGCCATTTCGGTTCGCCCGGCGCCGACGAGGCCGAACATGCCGGTGACCTGGCCCGAGAAGGCCGAGAAGGACGAGTTGCGCACGAGGCCGGCGCAGGAAAGGTTCTCGACCGAAAGCACCTTGTCGCCATAGGGCCGCGCCGTGCGCTTGACCTCGCCGTGCAGCGTTTCGGTCAGCGTGCGGCCGACCATCGCCTGCACGATCGTCGTGCGGGTGAAGCCCTTGGCATCGCCGGAAGCCACGATCTCGCCGTCCCGCATGACGGTGATGCGGTCGGCGACGGCGAGCGCCTCTTCCAGCGCGTGGGTGATGAAGATGATGGCGATGCCTTCCTTGACCAGTCGCTGGAGCAGGTTGAAGAAGTGGCGCTTCTCTTCCGGGGTCAATGTGGCGGTCGGCTCGTCGAAGATGATGACGCGGGCCTTGTGATGGACTGCGCGCGCGATTTCCACCATCTGCTTGTGCGCCGCGCCCAGCGTGCTGACCTGCGCTGTCGGGTCGACCTGGAAACCCATGCCAGCCAGGAATTGCCGCGCCTGGATGTAGAGGCCGCGCAACCGGTTGAACATCTTCTCCTCGCCGAGATAGAGGTTTTGCGCCACGGTCATGGCCGGCACGAGGTTGGTTTCCTGAAACACCATTGCAATGCCGGCGCGGCGCGCCTCGGCTGGCGTGGCGAAGGACACTTCCTTGCCGTCGAAGAACAGCTTGCCCTCGGTCAGCTTGAAGATCCCCGCCATGACCTTGGTCAGGGTCGACTTGCCGGCGCCGTTTTCGCCGAGCAGCGCATGGATCTCACCCTTGCGCAGGTCGAAATTGACGTTCTTGAACGCCGGGATGCGCGAGAAGGCCTTGGTCGCAGCCTTGAGCTCGATGATATTGGTGTGCGACATCGCCTACCCCTGCTGGCCGCTGGCCACCTTGGCCAGCCGCACGATCCTCGAACCACCGCGAGAGGCGACAAGCAGATCGTCGCCTGCCTCGCAGGCACTGACCGTGCCGTGCACCGTGCCGTCGGCGCGCGAATGGAAACTCGACAGCGGCTTCATGTTCTGGTCGCAATGCACCACCAGCCCGTATGACCTGGTGACCGCATAGGGCTTCAGCACATTCATCTGCTTCAGCTGGCTGCCTTGCATCGGCTCCCGGTAATCGCGCCATGAGCTCAGCGACGGCGCCATCCAGAATGGTTCGGGAACCTCCGTCAGCATGCGCTTGCGATAGGCTTCCTCGCGCAGGATGAATTCCACAAGCTGGTTGCGGACGGAATAGAAGGTCAGCCAATACCCGGCATTGAAGGCGGGGGCTATGCGGGCGGGGTAGGCCGGCAGATGTTCCAGCACCGCTGCCGTCGCCCTTGTACCAAGGTCCATCGCCAGCACGCGGTGGCGCCAGGCTTCCGAAACGTAGATGCGGTTGGAGCCGGTGGTGGCGATGCCGGCCGGCCAGGCCAGGCCATCGCGGATCAGGTCCAGCCGGCGGCTTTTCAAATCGAGGCGCCAGACCGAACCGGAAGCGTTCTTCTCCATCAGGTCGCGGCGCCAGCCGCCTGCGGACACCGAGGCCGAGCCATTGGCCACCAGCAAGGTGTTGCTGTCGAGGAATGTGAGGGCGGTGATGCACGAGAGCCGGCGGGCCTCGTCGCCCGTCGGCCCGCGCCCGTCATGAAGGCCGCCGCGGATAACGACCCCTTTGCCCTCGATCGCCAAGGCGGTCATGCCACGGGCGTGGGCAAGTGCTGTGATCTCGCCGGGAAACTCCTGAAGCACCTCGGCATGGCCGTCGGCACCGAAACGCATCAGCGAGGCCGCGCTGCTCGCCAGTATGCCCTTCTCCGTCCGCACGAGATTGTCGGCGTCCGCGAGGTTGGCGAAGGTCTCGGCGTCCTCGAGGCCCTGGTTGGGCAACAAGGGGCCGTCGAGCGTCGGCACGGTCACAGCCCAATCGCCACGGCCGAGAAAGCGGTCGAAAAGCTGGCTCACAGCGCTCATGCCCGTTTGCCCCAGTAAGAGTCCGAGCTGAACCAGTTGGGATCGACGCCCTTCAGGGGCAGGGTTCCCATCCGGTTGTTGAAGATGCCGCAGAGATAGAGCACGCCCTTGTGCTCGCGCATCGACGTGATCATCGGATGCTTCTCGCCGGCGCGGTCCCACAAGCTTTCGAGGATCTGGCCGTTCTCGTCGAAGCGCAGCACGCAGCCGGTGTTGAGGTTGGGCATCAGCCAGGCATCTTCCGAGACGCGTCGCGCCATGCGGCGGCGGAAGCCCGGCATTTCCAGCGACAGGTCGAGCGCCGGCGTGCGCATGCCCATCAGGGCGAGCCAGTAGGTTCCGTCCGAGGCGCGGTTGATGTTGTCGGGATAGCCGGGCAATCCCTCGATGACCCGCTCAACCCTCCCCTTCTTCGGGCCGCCGAAATAATACCGGCTGATGCGGCAGGCCCAGCTTTCGGCGAACAGCACGGACTGGCCGTCAAATGCCGTGCAGATGCCATTGGGGAAGACGAGGTTCGACAGAAGCGTGCGGGTCGAACCGGATCTGGGATCATGGACGATGATGCGCCCATTGCCGCGGCTTTCCAGGGCATCGGCGTACCAGTCATGCATCTCGAAACGCACGGTCGCTTCGGAAAAGACGATGCGCCCGTCTGGAAGGATGTCGCAGTCGTCGGCGAGCTTCATGGTCGAGTCGTCGACGACCGAGGTCAGTGACCGATTGGTCTCGGCGGTGAGGAGCTTCACGTCGCCGTTCGGCGCCACCCGGTAGAGGCCCATGCCGGCGACGCAGATGACCAGATTATCGTCGCGGTCAAAGGCCATGCCGAGCGGCGAGCCGCCAATATGGGCGAACACTTCACTCTGCGTATAATGCGGCGGCATGAAGCGCAGTATGTCGCCCTGTCGGGTGCCGGTGTAGAGGCGGTCCTGACGGTCGAAGATGACATCCTCCGCACCGTCGAGGACGCCAAAGCCGATGACGCCGACATCCTTCAGCCGGTCGTTCACGGCGATCGGCGTGCCCGGCGCGGTCGAGATCGGCTCACACATCTTGGCGAAGGTCGGTGAGATATAGACGCTGTGCAGGATCTTGTGGCGGTTCTTCACCCAGCGCACGTCGAGGAGGACCGATAAAAGCAGGACGAGGCCGAGGATCAGATAGTTGACCGGACCAGGCACAGCCAGGGCGAGCAGGCTGTTCGACAGGACGAGCACGAAGATCGTGCCCATCAGCGCCTTGGCCACCGAGCCGCGACCGCCGCCAAGCGAGATGCCGCCGAGCACGGTCGCGGTCAGGACCTGCAGTTCGAGTCCGGTGCCTATATCTGAAGCCGCGCTGCCGATACGGGCCGAGAAGAAGAAGCCGGAGAGCGCGACCAGCACCGAGCAAAGCACGTAGGCGCTGAACAGGGTGAAACGCACGTTGATGCCGGCATTGTACGCGGAGCGGCGCGCGCCACCGACCGCGAACAGCCGCCAGCCATAGCGAGCGCGCGACAGGACGAGATGGATTACCAGCGCGACCGCGGCGAAGACGACGAAGGAAGTCGGTACGCCCCAGACCGTGCCGAAGCCGAGAAAATCATAGGCCGGCGAATTGGGGCTGCTGGTGACGATCGGCGTCGAGACCTGCGGGAAGATGACGTCGAAGGTCGAACGGTAGATGATCAGGGTGACGAGCGTGGTCAGGAATGCCCGCATGCGCAGGAAGCCGACCAGGAAGCCGTTGATGCCGCCGCAGACAACGCCGAGCCCAAGGCACGCCAGCAGGCCGGTGCCGAAACTCCACTGCCCGACATTCATGCCATAGAGCGTCACCAGCACCGCCAGCGCGAAGGTCGAGCCGACGGACAGGTCGATGCCACCGGAGACCATGACGATGGTCATGCCGAGCACGACCAGGCCGAGCTCGGCGGTCTGGCCGCTGAGATTGGTCAGCGTCGTCACGCTGAAGAAGCCCGGCACGATCGAGCCGAAGATCGCGCACAGAATCACCAGCGCCGCGAACGGGATGACGCTGTCGATCCATTTCTTGGTCAGGATCTCCCCGACGACATGGTCGGGGAGCAGGCGGTAACGCCAGCGCACAAGGCTTTCAGCCATGCTCATCGAGACAGTCCGTTACTTGAGGTCGTCCAGCTTCCAGCAGTTCCTGCCGACCGCATTGGTCTTGTCGACGCGGGTGATCGGACCGAAGAAGATGGTCTTCTCGCTGCCCGCCTGCCGTTCGGGATGCTGTAGCAACTCGGAAATCTGCTGCGCGGCGATCTCGGCCTGGATGGGGGCGTTGAAGTTGAAGATCACATCGAGCAGCCCGTTCTTGATGCTCTCGCAGCCCGTGGCGCTACCGGCGCCGTTGGTAACGATGGTTACCTGATCTTGCTTGCCCGCCGCCGCCACGGCCGCACCCGCGCCGACTTCGGCGTTGTCCCAGATGCCCATGATGCCGCACAGATCCGGATGTTGCTGGAGCACTGTCTCGGTGATCTGGCGGGCCTTTTCGCTCATGTAGTCGGCCGGCTGGTCGGAGACGAGTTGCAGCTCAGGATTGGCCTTCAGGACCTCATCGATGCCGGTGCGCATATAGATGTTGGCCGCGCCCGTCTGGACGCCGGCAAGCCAGACCACCTTGTGCGAAACGGCATTCGGCCCGGTGCAGTGCTTGGCCAGTTCGCCCATTTCGAGACGACCCATCTCGATCCAGTCATTGCCGACATAGCTATCCGTCTGGGTCGCCGACTGCATGTTGACCTGCAGCACCTTGATGCCGGCGCTCTGCGCTTGCTTTAGCAATCGCGCATATGTCTGCACGTCCGGGTTCTGCACGATGATCAGGTCGGGCTTCTCCGCGATAGCGCCCTGCATGGCGCGAATGCCGGCATTGGTGTCGCCGTTGGGATCGCGCACCTCGAGGCTGAAGCCGTAACGGGCGGCGTGACGCTGCCACACCACCACCCAGGACTGGTTGAGGTCCATGCCCTGCGAGATCGGCACGAAGATCACCTTCTTGCCCTTGAGCGACTCGAGATAGGGCGCCCGCCCGACCTGGTCGGTCTCCTGCGCGGTGGTGACTTTCGCGGCGCCCAGCAGCGCGAGCGCCGTCAGGCCCGCGAACAGGCAGTTCTTGAGTAACTTCATGGTTTCCTCCCTGATTGATGTCTCGGGTTCTTGTTTCAGATGTCGCCGCTCTGCGAGGTCTGCTCGTCGCGCGGATTGATGATGGCGTCGATCGCCAGGGCGCAGAGCAAGATCACGCTCTTGATCAGGTTCTGGCTGGTGTAGCTGAAGTTCAGGATCGTCATGCCGTTGGTCAGAATGCCGACCAGGATGGTGCCGACGATGATGTTGCGCACGCCGCCCTGGCCGCCGGAGAGGCCGATGCCGCCGAGAACCACGACCAGCAGCACGTCGTAGATCAGGCTGGAGTTGTAGAGGCGCGTGTCGATGCCGGTGACAAGCCCAGTCATGATGATGCCGGCGGTAAACGCGATGAGCGCGCTGATGACATATTGCGTCACGATGATCGGGCGCGTCGGCAGGCCCGTGGTGCGGGCGGCGTTCGGATTGTCACCCGTCGCGTAGACCAGCCGGCCAAAGCGCGTCTTCCTCAGGAAGAAGCCCATCAGCGCCGCCACCGCCGCGAAGATGACCACGGACATCGGGATGCCGAGGATGGTGCCGCTGCCGACGAATTTCAGCCAGGCGATGTTGGGTGGGGCATAAAGCACGTCGGAGGCAAAGACGATGCGGCCCGAGCCGTAGACCGATGAGGCGATGGCAAGCGTGGCGAAGATCGGCGGAATTTCGGCCACCGCCACCATGATGCCGGTGAACAGGCCGATGCTCGCGGCTAGGATGGCGCCGCAGATCACGGCCAGCGTGAAGTCGACGCCCCAGGTGGAAATCCAGATGCTGAAGGCGACGCCGACCACCATCACGGCCACCATGGTCAGGTCGATGCCGCGGCCAACGACGATAAAGCCCATGCCGACCGCCAGCGTGCCGAGGATGGAGACGTTCTTGAGGATGGCGATGATGTTTCCCCTGCTCAGGAAATTGTTGAGCGTCGCCGAGAAAACAACGAAGAGAATGACCGAGATCGCAACGACGACGAGCTCTTGGGACAATTTCAAGCCGATGCGCCCGCCGTCGGATTTGCCCGAACCAGCCAATTCCATTCCTCCCCCGCCGCCAGCTTCAAAGCGGCAGCTTGCCCGAGCGGCTTTGCCGCTCCGGCGTTTCCTCCACAGCCACTAAGCCGGCTGCCTCCCCGAAGACCATTGCGGCTCAGGGCGGCAGGGGCAATTTCGATTTTCTGATGCGCTGTGCAGTTCGATGGCGTGGATAGGCACCCTCGTCCGAGCGTCATCCGCGCCAGGTTGCAATCCGCGTGAGCATCGCCGGGGGCTTTCGGCCCCTGGCTCTTTGTCGTCCTGGCGTGTGCGACGACCGGCAAAAAGGCCGGGTACTGCCCTGTCTAGGCGGGCTTCAGGGACAGTTCCATGAGGCGGGAGAGCCGACCGGCAAAGGCACGCGGATCGGCCGGCTTGTCGCCATCGAGCACCCGCGCCTGGTCGAGCAGAAGCAATGTCGCGTCTTCGCGTAGCGTCGCATCCGTGGTCTCGGCGGCGATTGCCTTGACTGTCGGATGGTCCGGATTGATCTCGAGGATGGGCTTGGCGGCGGATTGCAGCCGACCGGCGCCCTGCAGGATGCGCTCCATCTGCCGGTCGTAACCCTGTTCGGAGGCGACGAGGCACGCAGCGCTTTCGGTCAATCGGTCGGAACTGCGCACGTCGGAAACCTCACCAGCGAGTTTTTCCCTGGCAAAGGCAATGAAGTCCTGCACCTCGGCCGATGCGGTGCCTGTCGCCGCAGTGTCACCTTCGGACTTGGCGAACTTTGCCAGATCGGCGGCGCCCTGAGTGATCGACTTGAACGACTTGCCTTCGAATTCCGGGGCATTGGTCACCCAGAAGCTGTCGACCGGGTCGGTGAGGAGCAGCACCTCGATGCTTCGTGCGCGAAAGCCTTCGAGCTGTGGCGATGCCTTCAACTGCTCGAGATTGCCGCCGGCCAGGAAATAGATCGTGTCCTGGCCCTCCTTGGCGTCCCTGATGTAATCGGCGAGGGAACGCTGGCCCTCGCCCGAGGCTGTGGTGCGGAAGCGCGCCAGCGCCATCAACTGCGCCCGGCGCTCGAAATCCTCATAAATGCCTTCCTTGATGACGCTGCCGAAATTGTCCCACAGTTTGAGAAAGGCATCGGCATCGTTTTCGGCGAGCTTTTCCAGGTCCTTGACGATCCTGCCGGTGACACCCTTGCGGATCGCCGCCAGGGTCGGACTGTCCTGGATCATTTCGCGTGACAGGTTGAGCGGAAGGTCGGCGGTGTCGACCAGGCCCCTCACAAACCGCAGGTAGCGCGGCAGAAGCTCGGCATCGTCGGTGATGAAGACGCGCTTCACATAAAGCTTCATGCGGCCCTTGCGATCCGGATCGAACAGGTCGAACGGCTGTGAGCCCGGCACGAAGGCAAGTGCCGTGTATTCATGCCGGCCTTCGGCGCGAAAATGCACGGTCAGCGCCGGATCGTCATACTGGCCGGAGACGCTTCGGTAGAAGTCGGTGTATTGCTCAGGCGGGATGTCGCTCTTGGGCTTTGTCCACAGCGCCGTCCCATCAGTCAGTTCGGTCGGCTCCGCGCCGGCCTTCTCGATGATGGTGATCGGCACCGGCACATGGCCGGACTGTTCCTTGACGATGCGCTCCAGGGTCCAGCGCGATGTATAGGTCTTGGCATCCTCCATCAGGTGCAGGGCGATGCGGGTGCCGCGCGCCGGTGCCTCCGCCAGATCGGCAGATGCGATGCTGTAGCTGCCCTTGCCGTCCGACGACCAGAGCCAGGCCTGCTGCGATCCGGCGCGGCGCGAGACGACATCGACACGGTCGGCAACCATGAAGCTCGAATAGAAGCCGACGCCGAACTGGCCGATCAGCTGTGCCCCCTCCCCTGCCTTGTTCGCCTCGATGCGCTCCATGAAAGCGCGCGTGCCCGAGCGCGCTATGGTGCCGAGCGCCTCGATCATTTCGTCGTGGCTCATGCCGATGCCGTTGTCCTCGACGAGGAGCCGGCGATTGTCCTCGTCGAGCGACAGGACAATGCGGCTTGAAGGATCCTGCGCCAGCAGATCTGGCGCCGCGATCGCCTCGTAGCGCAATTTCTCGCAGGCATCGGCGGCGTTGGAGATCAGCTCGCGCAGGAACACGTCCTTGTCGGAATAGACCGAGTGGACCATCATGTGCAGCAGGCGGGCAACGTCGGCCTCGAAGACATGGCTCTCGGCCGGCGTGCCTGCGGTTGTCGTCGTCATCTGGATACCTCTTGCAAAGCGAAACTCGGCGACGAAGTGGCAAGACATGGGCAAGAATTCAAGATGTTTGATCGAGACTGGCACATCTTATCCTGGGATGGGCCAGGAGCGGACGGAGGAGTGCTTGGCTGAATGTCGAACCCCCTGCCCTCTCGACCGGACATTTACTGCTGTAAAAAGATCGGATTACAGCAAGGAAAATAGTAGGTTAGGCATATTCCTGGAGCGGAGTTCGGCGTCGGCGAATGGAAGGCCAAAGCGGATCGATGTCTGGGGCGATCATGTTCGGTAGCTTCGTCTCTTAGACGACGAAAGCAGCATTAACCTTTTGTTAACCCAAAACTTCTTGCCGGGCTTTCCGAATCGGAGCTTAATGGCGCTTGTTGAGTGGATTGCTCACAAAAAGCGCCAATTCAGGTTTCGACAAGAAATGAATATTGCCATGCGGCTGCCACGCTTCGAGTTCGATGACAAGATTCTCGAGCAGGGCGCAGAGATATCCCGGCGGCTTAACCAGCTTCGCATGGAGAAGTTCCCGCCCAATGCAACCAAGACCCTTCGGTCCTTCTCGATGGCGGAGGTCGCCCATTACCTCGGTGTATCGCAAAACAATCTGAAGCGTCTTCACCTTGAAGGCAAGGGACCGATGCCCGAGCAGATCCCCTCGGGACGCCGCTCCTACAGCGCCGAGCAGATGCTTGAACTGCGCCATTTCCTGGACCGGCACGGCAGGACCGAAGTGAAAAAGTACGTCCCGCACCGCAAGCCGGGTGACAAGCTCCAGGTGGTTGCCGTCGTCAACTTCAAAGGCGGCAGCGGCAAGACGACGACCGCTGCCCACCTCGCCCAGCACCTTGCGCTGACCGGCCACCGTGTCCTTGCCATCGATCTCGACCCGCAAGCTTCGCTCTCGGCCCTGCACGGCTTCCAGCCGGAACTCGATCGCAATCTCTCGCTGTACGAAGCGATCCGATATGATGACGAGCGCCGTCCGATCGCCGATGTGATCATGCCGACGAATTTTCCCGGCCTTGATATCATTCCGGCCAATCTTGAGCTGCAGGAATATGAGTACGACACGCCGCTCGCCATGCAGGACAAATCGTCCAATGCCGGCCGTCAGTTCTTCATCAGGATAGCAAAGGCGTTGGCCGAAGTGGACGACCGCTATGACGTCGTCGTTGTCGATTGCCCTCCGCAGCTTGGCTATCTGACGTTGACCGCCATGTCGGCGGCGACATCCGTTCTCATCACCGTGCATCCTCAGATGCTCGACCTGATGTCGATGAGCCAGTTCCTGCTGATGCTCGGCGGGATCCTGAAAACCATCAAGGCCGCCGGCGCTGAAATCGAGCTGGATTGGTTTCGCTATCTGATTACGCGCTACGAGCCGACGGACATTCCGCAGGCGCAGATGGTTGGTTTCATGCAATCGATGCTGGCTGGTCAGATCCTCGAGAACCCGATGCTGAAGTCAACGGCGATTTCGGATGCTGGCCTGACGAAGCAGACGCTGTACGAGGTGGAGAAGTCGTCCTTTACCCGTTCGACCTACGATCGCGCGCTCGAATCGCTGGATGCGGTGAACTCCGAGATCACGACGCTCATCCATCGCGCCTGGGGGAGGTCATGATGGCGCGTTTTACGGCAGTAAATAGTGGGCATTTTTCTCGTGAAATCAGTCGACTAACCGAGAATGGGAGCGATTGAATGGCGCGCAAGGATATATTCGGCAGTGTGATGGGCCCGGCAGCGTCTGTCGCTGACACCAGCGATGTCTCCGGATATGCCGTTCGCGGTGCATCCCGGTCGATCATGCAGTCATTCGAGGAGCTCTCGAAGAGCTCGGTCGTCGACCTCGATCCGACATTGGTCGACACGTCCTTTGTTTCGGACCGCCTGGACGATGACGATGAGGCGTTCCAGGAGCTGCTGGCGGCAATTCGCGAGCGAGGGCAGGACTCTCCGGTTCTGGTCCGGCCTCACCCGGAGATTTCCGGTCGTTTTCAGACGGTCTTCGGCCACAGGCGCGTCAAGGTCGCGCGTGCGCTGGGCAGGCCGGTCCGTGCCGTCGTCAAGAAGATGGGCGACGAGGATCATGTCATAGCCCAGGGGCAGGAGAATGCCGCCAGGGCGAACCTGTCCTTCATCGAAAGGACGCTTTTCGCGGACCGCATTCTCAAGCGGGGCCATTCGCCGGACACGGTGAAGTCGGCCCTGGCACTCGATGATACGACCTTCTCGAAGATGCGCTCGGTCACCAGCAATATTCCCGAGCAGGTCATTCTCGCCGTCGGTGCCGCCAAGACCATTGGCCGGGACCGGTGGTGGCAGCTTGCCAAATTCATGGAGCATCCGGGACTCGTCAGCAGGGCAGGGGACTGCGTGGCAAGCGCGGATTTCTCGCAGCTTGACAGCGACGGGCGCTTTGCCCGCCTCTTCGATTTTCTGAGCGCCGCGGCAAAGCGCCCGCGGGCGCCGTCGACGCTCCAGGAGAGGGCCTGGACGCCCCGGGACAAATCGGTCCGGGCCAAAATCACCGACACTGGAAAGGTGTTTACGCTTGCCCTGAAGTCCAAGGACGCATCCCCGTTCGGAGCGTTCATTGCCGACAGGCTCGACCAGCTTTTCGAGGCTTTCCGGGAATCGGAAATGGCGAAGAAAACAGGAGACTAAACCGCAAAAGAAAAAGGCCCCCGAACGTCACCGTCGCGGAAGCCCTTCTCGTGTTCTAGCAGACTGAGAATCGCACTTCCCCGAATCACTGTCAAGAGTCGTTGGCGTCGTTTCGACGAGCAGTTTTCTTTTGCCTGATTGAAAGGCGAGGGAAATGGAGAGGCACTATACGACGACGCCCTTCGGGCGGCGGCCGATGTCGCTTGGGATGATGGCAACCCAGGTGGCCGCGAAGGCCGTGGACAAGGATGCCACCGTGCATAAGTGGCATGTGTTCCAGCATGTCCGGGAGGCACGCGACGCGATCGGTGCAACCGATCGCGCTCTGGCTATCCTCAATGCGCTTTTGTCGTTTCATCCGGATACGGCATTCAATGGCGATAGCGACCTGGTCGTCTTTCCGTCGAACGAGCAGCTCATCAGCCGTGCCAACGGCATGTCGCCGGCGACGCTGCGACGGCATCTGGCCGTCCTGGTGCAATGCGGGCTGGTCATTCGCAGGGATAGCCCCAACGGCAAGCGGTTCGCTCGCAAAGGGCCGAGCGGAGAGATCGAACAGGCCTATGGCTTTGACCTCGCACCGATCGTGGCGCGCGCCGAAGAGTTCAAGGAACTCGCGGAAATTGTCGCGGCCGAGCGGCGGGCCCTCAAACTGGCCCGAGAGCGGATCACCCTGTGCCGGCGCGATATCGTCAAGATGATCGCCACAGGATTGGATGAAGCCATCCCGGCCGATTGGAGACGCTTCCAACGTGCTTACGAAGACATCGCCGGAAGGATTCCGCGCACAGCGGTGCGTCAGGTGCTGGACGCTCTGGCGGGGGAACTCGAAGCGCTATGGTTTGAAGTACAGAACACGCTGGAAACATTCGTCAATTCACAAAATAAGAACGCCAATGAGTCTCATTTTGAGCGCCACATACAGAATTCAAAACCAGACTCTAAAAATGAAATTGAAAGCCGCTTAGGAAAAGAGAAAGAAGCGAGCGGCAACGTTGCGGAAACCGACAACGTGCGGCACTTGCCAAAACGCGAACTGCCCTTGGGGATCGTGCTGGATGCCTGCCCGGAAATCCTGGCCCTGGCGAAGGGCGGCGAAATCCGGACATGGCGGGATCTGATGGCCGCGGCGGCAACGGGCAGGGCCTGTCTTGGGATCAGCCCGTCCGCCTACCAGGAGGCATGCGAGGTCATGGGCGAGGACCATGCCGCGGTTGCGATTGCCGCGATCCAGCAAAGGGTCGAGCACATCTCCAGCCCTGGCGGGTATCTGCGAAGCCTGACAACACGCGCCCGCGATGGAAAGTTCTCGGTCTGGCCGATGATCATGGCGCTGCTGCGCGCGAAGCTCGACACATCAAGGCTTTCCGGCCGCGGTGTGTCGAGTGCCTCAGCCGGCCTGGAAACGGCCGGCAAAGTGGTCCAGACAGAAAATGGGCTCGCAATCAGCGACGCATTACAGCGGAGCCTGGGCAAGACACACCGACAGCCACCGGGAAGGGGATAAGGATACGTGTCGTGGGAAATCCAAACAGGGCTGCCAAGGGTGGCGGTTCGGCACGCGGCCCCTTGGCAGCGATCGCCGACAGGGAAGCTAGACAATCACCCGTGCCGCTCGTCCCAGCTGGCGATCGACTTCATTGTAGTAGCGGGAGGCCTGGTTGACAGAGCGATGCTGCGATTGCTGCATCGCTTCGATGAGGGGAATGCCGCGGCGGGCGGTTTCGGTCAGGTAGCCGGAGCGCAGGCCATGGGCGGAAAACAACGTCGGATCGAGGCCGGCCTCGGCAATCCGGCGCTTCACGATCAAGTTGACGGCCTGTGGGGTCATTGCTCGACGTTCGAGATTGCCCCAGCGGTCGATGCTGCGGAACACGGCACCTTCGGTGATTTTCGCTTCCTCTAGCCATTCCCGCAGCGCGGTGACCGGCCGGCCCACCAGGAGCACCATAGCGTCTTCATCAGCTTCGGTGGTCTTCGTGCGGCCGAGCTGGATTTTTGTGCAGGGCAGTTTCGGCCCGTCCGGCTCTTTCGGATCGACCGGCACCGGGTCCTCGTCAATGAGCTGCTCGAACCGCAAGGACGAAACCTCGCTGCGGCGCCGGCCGCCAGAGGCGAAGGCGGTCAGCAAAAGGGCGCGGTCGCGGACGTCAACCAGGCGATCACCGGCGCACGTCCTTAGCAGTGAGGCCAGAATGTCGGCCGTCACAGCTTTCCTGCTCTTTCGCACGCGCGGCCGGGCGCTGGCGCGCACCGCAAGTTTGACGGCGCCGCGTAGACCCGGCGCATTGAATTTTCCTGTCAGCCCACGCCACCCGGTCAGTGTCGACCAGCTTGATAGCCGCCGTCGGACGGTGTTGGGCGCATGCGGTCCGTCGATGCGCAGCAGCCCGGCCGACTTTAGTGCCGTAGCCACCTCATCCGGCATACCATGAGAAGAATCGGCTTCGCGCTTGGCGGGATCCCACAGATGATGCGCCACGAATTTGATCAAGAGAGCTTCCGGCGCAGGCCAGGGCAGGGGGGAGCCGGTCGCGGCCTGGCACCATGCCTCGAGGTAGCCGAGGTCCGAGGCCAGTGCCCTTAGCGAATTCTCGCCAATGCCTTCCTTTGCCAGGTGGCGCAGCGTCTCGACGTCACTGTCTGTCAGCAAACCGGCCAGAAACTCGCGGCGATCGAATGGCAGCACCGAATCCAGCGCATCAAGCGCCTCGGCGCGCGCAGCAACCGAACTCGTCATCGCTGATCCCTCGCAAATGCGGCGGGGAGCCTCTTCAGACCGCGCTGCCCAGGAGCAGCTCGGCGAAATTCGGCCGCGTAGAAGTCTTCGATGCCTTCGAGCGGATCCTCACCCTTGTCGGCGCGACACGCCAGCTCTCGCAACACGGCCAAATCGACCTTTGGCTCGATACGGGTGACGTCGATGAGATCGTCGTCCGACAGCATGGTGTTCATGTGCAGGTGTTCCCCGACCCAAAGGTGGAGACCGCGATAAGGTGCCTCCCCGACGTGCTGGAAGACGTCTGCGGTGGCGCCGGCGACGACATCAGCCACCTGCAATGTCGGATGGTCGTCAAGCAGTTTTGGGCCGGCAAAGCCGGCCTCGTCGCAAGAGATGAGGGCAGGGGGCGGAATTGGCGTCGGACTGGCCATTCGAAGCGGGTTCCAGGGCCTTAGCGGCTGTGATTTGCATGGATTCTAGCGATTTTGCACCGCTAATCCATCACTATCGATAAGAGGTCATTATCGATAGTGAAAAAGCTGCCGGAGAAAATCCCCTTCAAGTCCACTTAATATCGAGATAGCTTGACTATGGTAAATCAGCTATTGTGAAAACAATGGCTTACGCGATTCGAGAATTGCCGCTGGAGACCCTGCTCGGGCCGGTTGCGCGTGCGACCGAGACTTTGGCCCGCCTTGACGAGCGGCTGGCTCGTTCGCCGGTCCGCGACGGCTTTGTCGAGCGCCAGCATTTTGTCGATGCGGCGGCGGCGGTCTGGCTCGAGGGCGAACTCGTCCATCTCGAGGACCTTGTCCTGCACGACGCCCACATGGACGTCCGCACACCGACCCACGAGCTCACCCGGGCGCACGCGGTGCTGCGAACCCGCCGGCGAATTTTGTCGCAGCATCAGGACTGGGCGCTCGGCCGCGACGGTTTGTTGGCGCTGACCGGTCGCGGCGGCGCCATGGCGGTGGTGGCGGACCAAAAAAGGGGGGAAGGGGAGGGGGCTGGAGCCAGCTCTTTTGAAGCCGACGGTCGGGATGACGTTGAGGACGATCTGCTGGCAGAAGAATTTGCCGAGATCGATGCTGTCCTGGCACGCTCATCAAAGCTCCTCAGCGGCGTCGACGTGCGGGCGAAAGTGGCGCGCCCAGCCGACCGGCCGGACCTGATCTACGATCTCGACTGGAATGAAGAAGAACGGCTGGCCGAATGGCTGGCCGTGAATGCTGGGACACGCGATCTGCCGGTCGCCCTGCGCGCGGCGTTGCTGCTCGACGCCTGGCAAAACATCGAGGTGCTGCAGCATGGCGCCTGGCTCGGGTCACTGCTCGTCGCCGCGCTGTTGCGGCAGACGGGTCTGACCGCCAACCATCTCGCCTGCCTGCACGTTGGCGCCAAAAACATTCCGCGGGAGCGGCGGCGGGCGCGCAGTTGTTCCGATCGGCTGCTGGCGTTCCTTGATACCATTCACGAGGCGGCGCTGGCCGGACTGAAGGAGCACGATCGGCTGGTGCTGGCCAAAAACCAGTTGGAGCGGCGGCTGCGCGAGCGCCGTGCCAACTCGAAGCTTCCAGGTCTGGTCGAGCTGGTGCTCTCGCGGCCGCTCGTCTCCACTGGCATGATCCAGGACAGGCTAAAGGTGACAAAACAGGGAGCGCTCAACCTCGTCGGAGAGCTCGGCCTGCGCGAGATGACAGGGAGGGGAAGGTTTCGGGCATGGGGAATTGTTTAGTCCGTGGCCATTCTCCAATGACTTTACGAAACTATCGAACTTGCGCTCTGTGGCGGGGAGACGCGATCGCCAAGAACAAGATCGGCTAACGCCTGGCATTCGAGCGGTCGGGCCCTTCTGGGCCGCGACGCGCGGTGCCCCGTCGACGAGCGAACGCTGGGCAACGGAAAGCATGAATGGCTTCACTTTATTCGCGCCTTGAGCCTATTCCGCGGCCAACGCCGTGACCTCGCGACGGAAGGGCAGTGCATCGCCGATATCGGCTTCATCCAGCTCGCGGGCAAAGCGATGGCCGGCGTAAGTTGCCCAGGCAATCGGGCCCGGCGCCTCGGCGTCGCCGATGACCTTGATCGAGCGAATTCCGCTGTCGGCCCACTCGTCCCGCCGCGCCTTCAATTCGTGCCAGACACCATCGTCCTGCTGGCGCGACGTCACCAGCACGACAGCGTCCGCGGCGATGTTGTGCCGGGCGCTCGTATAGGCACAGGCAGTGGCGACACCTCCCGGCACAATGCGCGTCACGGTCCGGTTCAGCACGATCTCGACGCCGAGCCCGGCCAGCCGGCGATGGATGGCGCCCTGCTCCAGCGTGTTGCGCGTCCAGTCTGACACATAGGCGGATGGCGTCACCAAAGTCACGTTCGCGCCCTGGCGCGCCATCAGCTCGGCCAGCACCCCACCCATGTAGTAATGGTCATCGTCGAACAGCACGACATTGCCGGACGGCACATTGCCGCCCATCAAATCGTCCGGCGTGTAGACCGCCATCGCCGGGTCGACCGGCATCGGCACGACATGCGCGCGCGCCACGCCGTCGCGGCGCCACGTCGAGCCGGTGGCAAGCGCAATGTTTTGAAAGCCGTAGGCCAGTATGTCCTCGGCGGACAACCGGCTTTCGAAATAGACATCGACATTGGACATCTGGCTGAGCTGGTACTGGCGATAGTCGCGCACCCGACCCCATGCCGAAAGGCCCGGCAAGCGGCATTCGCGCGCCACGCGTCCGCCAAGTTCGGTGCCGGCCTCGGCGATGGCCACCTGATAGCCGCGCAGGCCAAGCGCACGGGCGGCCTCCAGCCCAGCCGGGCCGGCGCCGACGACCAGCACGCTCTCGCTGTCGCCCTTGGCCTGCATCCTTTCCGGATGCCAGCCCTTGCGCCACTCCTCCATGAAGGTCGGGTTCTGCGTGCAGCGCGAGATCGACATGGTCATGTCGCCGGTAATGCAGATGTTACAGCCGATGCACTCGCGAATGTCCTCGATCCGCCCCTCCTCCACCTTCTTCGGCAGGAAGGGATCGGCAATCGACGGACGCGCGCAGCCGATGAAATCAAGCGTACCGGACTTGATCATCTTCACCATCACATCTGGCGACGTGAAGCGGCCGACGCCAACGACCGGCTTCGAGGTCAGCTTCTTGATGCCGGATACGAGGCTTTCCTGCGCAGCCTCCTCCTTGAAGCGCGACGGTCCGGAACAGTCCTCCCACGCGCCATGCGCCAGATCCCAGAGGTCGGGCAGGTCGGCGTGCATCTCGATCATGTCGCGCACTTCGGAATTGGCGAAGCCAAGCTCGCCGATCATCTCGTCCAGTGATAGCCGCAGCGTCAGCCCGCACGTGTCGCCGATGGCATCCCTGCCTTCTTCGATCAGCTCACGCATCAGCCGTGAGCGATTTTCCAGCGAGCCGCCATATTCGTCGCTGCGCTGGTTGGTGGCGGTGGACAGGAAGTGCTGGATGATGCCGAAGCCATGCGCGCCGTAGAGGCACACCAGATCGAAGCCCGCCAGCCTGGCACGTTTGAAGGCGTTGCGGTGCCAGCGGCGCAGGTCGCGGATATCCTGCTTGTCCATGGCGCGCGCCTGAACCGGATCGTTGGTGAAGGTCCGGATCGGCAAGGCCGAGGGTCCGCGGGGCACTTCCTTGGTGTAGAGGTTCGGTCCGTTGATGCCTGAATAGGCCAGCTGGATGCCGGCCAGCGCGCCATGCTGGTGCATGGCCTTGGCCATCCTGGCCAGTGCCGGGACATCGGCGTCGTCCCACAGCCGGAGCTCGATGAAGGGCGTGATCTCCGAGGTATGGTGCATCTCGGTCTGCTCGGTGAAGATGACGCCCCAACCGCCTTCCGACTTGATGCGGCGCATCTCGGCCGCGGCGGATGGATCGCGGTAGCCACCGCCATTGCAATGCGGAACCTGATAGAAGCGGTTCTTGGCGGTCACCGGACCAATCTTCACGGGCTCGAACAGAATGTCGTAGCGTGGATCGCGCATGGTGCTTCCTTCCTGCCAGCGTCGCATCGCGGCATACGCGTTCATGGTGTTGAGCCATGGCGCAAGCCGGTCTGCCCAGTGGGTAGATGCCGTGAACCTACTCATAAGTTGCGGCACGCGCGGGAAAACTACAGATTTCTTCTGTGCCGATTAGGGCGCGCCTAATCGGGCTGGATTAGCATCCGGTGAATCCCGGCAGAGCCAAATGCGACTTCAAGGCCGCCACCGGGCGATGCTAGATAGCGCGCACGGGCAACGAGACATAGACGCATGGACAGCATTCGTATCCTGGAAAAGCTGATCGCCTTCCCGACGGTGAGCCGCGACTCGAACCTCGACCTTATCGGCTTTGTGGCCGATATGCTCGACGAGCATGGCATTGCTTGCCAGCTCATCCGAAGCGAGGATGGCCACAAGGCCAATCTCTTTGCCACCATCGGACCGACCGACGCTTCCGGCATCATGCTGTCCGGCCACACCGACGTCGTTCCCGTCGATGGGCAGAACTGGACGCTGCCGCCCTTCGAGATGACCGAGCGCGACGGCAAGCTTTACGGACGCGGTGCAGCCGACATGAAGGGCTTCGTCGCCTGTGCCCTCGCCGCGTGTCTCAGGGCCTCGAAAATGCCGCTGCGGACGCCATTGCACCTGGCGCTCTCCTACGACGAGGAGATCGGCTGCATCGGTGTG
This sequence comes from Mesorhizobium shangrilense, assembly GCF_040537815.1. Taxonomy (NCBI): domain Bacteria; kingdom Pseudomonadati; phylum Pseudomonadota; class Alphaproteobacteria; order Hyphomicrobiales; family Phyllobacteriaceae; genus Mesorhizobium; species Mesorhizobium shangrilense. The sequence goes on along the minus strand of NZ_JBEWSZ010000004.1, from coordinate 119,260 downwards.
CGCAGCCTGGTCGACATGCTGCGGGCAGCCCCGCAGCGGCCGTTGCTGTGTATCGTCGGCGAGCCGACCGACATGCGGGTGGCGACGGGTCACAAGGGCAAGCTTGCCGCACGCGCCATCTGCAAGGGACGCGAAGGCCATTCGGCGCTGGCCCCGCTGGCCCTCAACGCCATCCATCTCGGCTGCGACTTCGTCGCCGCCTTGCGCCGGGAGCAGGATCGGCTGGCGCGTGATGGCGCCCGCGACGGCGACTACGACATTGCCTACACAACCGTCCATGTCGGCAGGATGAACGCCGGCGTGGCACTGAACATCGTGCCGAACCTCTGCCATATCGACTTCGAGATCCGCAATGTCGCGGCCGACGACCCGCACGGGATTCTCGAGCGCCTGCGCGCCGAGGCCGTGCGCGTCGCCGTCGAAGCCTCTACCATCGCGCCCGAAGCGGCGATCGACATCGACGTCACCAACACCTATCCCGGCCTGGATACCCCGGTCAGTTCGCAAGCCGTCGCTTTCGTCAAATCGCTGACCGGCGCCAACGACACCATCAAGGTTGCCTTCGGCACCGAGGGCGGCCTGTTCAGCCGCGATCTCGGCACGCCGACAGTCGTGTGCGGACCGGGTTCGATGGCGCAAGGGCACAAGCCGGACGAATTCGTCAGCGTCGAGCAGATGCGCCGCTGCGACGACATGCTGGAAAAATTGCTGAAGCGGCTTGCCGACCACCGCTTCACTGAAAAGAAATTTCTTTAGCCGACTGCCCGCTCGGCGCCGAACACGCCTTGCTCGACCACAAAATGGCGGCAATGTTCGATGAACGCCTGGACGGTTTGCGTGCGATGCTCGGAGTTGGGCAAGGCGACGCCCATGGTCAAGGGCCGCAGGTCGCCGTCCAGCGGCACAAAGACAAGCGGCTTGCCATCCGGCGCCAGCGTGTTGAGCGGCCGCATATTGGCGATGCCGTAGCCGAAGCCGTTCGCTACCATCGAGCGCATGACCGCGATGTCGCCGGTACGCTCGGCTATGTTGGGCCGGATTCCCCGCTGGTGGAACGCCGACAGGAAATATTCGCGACTGAACGGCAAGTCGAGCAACACCATCGGCTCGTCGGCCAATTCCTCCGTCGTGATCGACGCCTTTGCCGCGAAGCGATGCCCCGCCGGCAGCATGACATAGGCCGGCACAAGCATCAGCGGCTCGAAGGTCATGTCCTGCGACAGTTCGAGATCGTATGTCAGCGCAAGGTCGATTTCGCCGCGCTGCAGCATCTCGAGCAATTGCCCCTGATTGCGCTCGAACTGCCGCACGCGCACATCAGGATGAGCGCGCTCGAACCGCATGCGCAGGGCCGGCAGCACAATCTGCGCGAATGTCAGCAGGCATCCCACTGCCAGCGGGCCGCGTACTTTTTCCGCAAAGTCGCCGGCGACGTCGTGCAAGGCGTCGGCATCGTTGAGCAGCCGGGCGGCTTCCTTCAGGAAGACGCGGCCGCCAGCCGTGAGCGAGAGCCCGTGCGAATGCTTGCGGACAAAAAGCTGGACGCCGAACTCGGTTTCCAGCTGGGCGATGGAGGCCGAAATCGACGGCGGCGAGACATTGACCTGTTCGGCCGCCTTGGCGATGGAGCCGGCCTCGCCAACGGCGACGAAATATTCCAGCTGTCGGAGGGTGAAGCGTAGCGGCATGGCTGGCTATGTTGCCGGTTTGGGTGCTTCGATCAAGCCTTGGCGCCCATCAGTATTTGATCCATGTCGTTTTAAGCGCGGTGTACTTGTCGAGCGCATGCAGCGACAGGTCGCGGCCGAAGCCGGATTGCTTGAAGCCGCCGAACGGCGTCATCGGGCTCAGCGCGTCGACCGTGTTGACGGAAACGGTGCCGGCATGGAGCCGGCCGGCGATACGGTGCGCGCGCGACAGGCTGTCGGTCCACAGCGATGCTGCCAGCCCGTATGGGCTGTCATTGGCGATACGGATCGCCTCCGCCTCGTCGTCGAAGGCGATGACCGACAGTACCGGACCGAATATCTCGTCGCGGGCAATCATATCGGCAGGCGCCACATCGTCGAAGATGGTGGGCTGGACAAAGCTGCCGCGCCCGTTGACCGTGACCAGATCTCCGCCCGCAACCAGGCGCGCGGTTTTCTTGCCAGCCTCGACGAACCGCATGACATTGGCCGCGTGGCGGGCATCGACCATCGCGCCCATTTTCGAAGCCGGATCGAGCGGGTCGCCGGGTTGCATGGCCGCCGCACGTCGCACCAGCCTGTCCACGAGAGCATCCTTGATGCCGCGTTGTACGAGCAAACGTGAATTGGCCGAACAGACCTCGCCCTGGTTGAAGAAGATGCCGAAGGCCGCCATATCGGCCGCCGCATCGAGATCGCTGCAATCGGCAAAGACAAGGTTGGGGCTCTTGCCGCCGGTTTCCAGCCAGACCTGCTTCATGTTCGACTGGCCGGAATACTGCAGGAACATCTTGCCGACGGCTGTCGAACCGGTGAAGGCAAGGCAATCCACATCCATATGGCGGCCGAGCGCCTGGCCGGCGGTTTCGCCGAGGCCCGGCACCACATTGAGCACGCCAGCCGGCAGGCCCGCTTCCATCGCCAGTTCCGCCAGCCGGAGCGCCGACAAAGGCGACTGCTCGGCTGGTTTCAGCACCACCGAATTGCCCGCCGCCAGCGCGGGCGCGCACTTCCAGGTCGCCATGTCGAGCGGGAAATTCCACGGCACCACCGCGCCGACCACGCCAAGCGGCTCGCGCCGCACCAACACCAGATCGCCTTCACCGGTCGGCGCCACTTCGCCATAGATCTTGTCGATGGCCTCGCCATACCACTGGAAGATCGCGGCCGAGCCGGGAACGTCGACCGTGGCGGCATCCCCGACGAGCTTGCCCATGTCGAGCGATTCAAGCAGGGCCAGTTCATGCAGGTTTTCGCGCAGGAGCTGCGCCAGCCGCAGCAACACCTCCTTGCGGTGCGCCGGGCTGGTGCGTGACCAGACGCCGGCGTTGAAGCTGCGCCGTGCGGCGGTAACGGCGAGATCGATGTCTTCCTCGCCGCAGGACGCCACCTCGGCCAGCACTTCGCCGGTTGCCGGATTGACGCTGGCGAAGGTTCGGCCTGAACGCGCCGCAACCGTCTTGCCGTCGATGAACGCCCTGTCGCGAAAATGGATCGCGGACGCTTTGCCGATCCAGTCCTTGTGGCTGAGTTCGCTCATCGCAGGCATCCCCTGTCTTGACTATTCATCGCCCGGCACGCCGTAGCTCGGCGCATCGGACGGGTTTATGGCGCGGGTCACATAGGCATCGAGCTGTGGCTTGTAGATTTCCCACAGCTTGGCCAGTTGCTCGATCGGGCAGTCGTCGGTCCAGTCGCAGCGCAGGTCGGCGACCGGCCAAGCGACCTCGCGCACCAGCTTCATGCCGGCGGAATGGACCGGGCCGGCCTCGCCACCCGCCTTCAGCGCGGCGCGCATGGTCGCGATGAGGCGGTCGCCCAGATGGCCTTCCGACGCCAGAAAGGCCCCGACCATGGCTTGCGGCACGCCGTCATGGGCCAGCATGTTGCCGCCGCAGGCGACATTGTCCGCGCGCGCTTCGGCCCAGATGCCAAGCGCCCTGGGCCCAGAATGGATCGCGGTCGTTCCAGCGGCATCGACAGTCAGCACCTGCCGGTATTCGCTGTAGGCGCCGGTGCGTTTCAGTATGGCGATCGCCTCGGCCGCAGAAGCACCGCGCGCCAGCAGCTCAAGGCCTCGCAGCCCAAGCGTCGGATCGGTGACGTTCTGGCTGGCAATGGCGCCGACGCCCGCCTGCGCATAGGCGCAGCGCGCCGCCACCGCGGGGGACGAGGAAGATACCGCGACCCCGAACATGCCGGTGCGCTCGCACCGCGCGACAATGGAAAAGGTCATGGCCGTCAATCCGTGATGATCGAGGTGTGATCATCCGGAATGACGGCGGTGCCGTCGATCTCGACCAGCCAGTCCGGCCGCGCCAGGGCTTGCACGACAAGGCCGGTCGAGACCGGATACACGCCTTTGATATACTCGCCCATCGTGCGGTAGACCGCCTCGCGATGGCGCACGTCGGTGATGTAGACCACCACCTTGACCAAGTGCTCCATGGTGCCGCCGCACTCTTCGATCAGCTGGCGGATGTTCTGCATGACCTTGTGCGTCTGCTCGGCGGGATCGTGGCTGTCGATGTTCTTGGCCGTGTCGAGGTCCTGCGGGCACTGGCCACGCAAATAGACGGTTCTGCCGCCCCGCGTAACGACCGCCTGGCACAGATCGTTGTCGAGCTTCTGCTCGGGATAGGTGTCTTTCGTGTTGAACTTGCGAATTCTTGTATGCGCCATCTTGGTCTCCGTCAGATCAGGCTCGAGGTCAGGACATCCGTTTCAGCTGCCATTGGCTATGCCACCTTGGTCTCGCGTTTCGCGGACGCGTGATAGGCCAGGTATTTGCGCTGCGTGGAAATGTGATCCGCCACATGCTGGGCGTCGTGCCAGACGCCCCAGATAAAGCTGGAGCCCCTGCGCGATTGCCACGGCAAGCCCAGGAAATAGATCCCGGGTTCGGTCGAAACTCCGCGCTGATGCTTCGGCTTGCCTTTTTCGTCGAACACATCAACGCCGAGCCAGTTGTAGTCGACGGTGAATCCCGTAGCCCAGATGATCGAGCTTATTCCGGCTTCAGCCAGGTTCAGACCATGAATGGGATCGGTCACGCATTGCGGATCAGGCCCGATCTTGCGGGCATCGGGCTCTTCGGGAAGGTCGAGGCCGTTGCGGGCAACATAGGCGTCGGCTTCGTCCAGCACCGACATGTAGTTCGCATCGCCGCGCGCGATATTCCTGGCCAGATCGGATGCGAAGACCATGACACCGTCCTTGTACGATTCCGTCCGGCCAACCAGCGTCATCCCTTGCGCGGCAAGACGCCGGAAGTCGATTGTCTGGCCGCCACGCGCACCGCTCACCGCTATGGTGACATGTTCCGTACCAGGCGCCGGGGCCTGGGCGTCCCACTTGCCCAAAACCCCCAGCCACCAGCAGAAGTCACGCTCGCGATAGGCACGCGGCGGGCGATCGTGCGGCCCAACCGAGAGGTATACGCGCCTTCCGGCCCGCTGGAGTTCGTCCGCGATCTGCACCCCCGAAGACCCCGAGCCAACCACCAGCACGGCCCCCTCGGGCAGCTGGCCGGGATTGCGATAGGCGCTGGAATGGATCTGCATGAGCCCGGCATCTTCGGGGACGATGGCCGGGACGACGGGATGCTGGAAAGCTCCAGTGGCGGCAACCACGCTTCTGGCCTCGATCACGCTATCCGAGGTCTCGACCTGGAAACCGGGCCGGCCGACCAGCCTTTGCACTTTCCTGACCTCTACGCCGCACCGGACAGGCGCAGCGATCATGTTCGCGTAAGCGACAAAATAATCCGCAACCTTTTCCTTGGCGACAAAGGCATCTGGGCCGGCATCCGGAAACTCCATGCCAGGAAAACGGTCATGCCAGGCCGGGCCATTGGCAACCAGCGAGTCCCATCTTTCAGTGCGCCAGCGTTCGGCGATACGCTGCCGCTCGAGGACGAGATGAGGCACCCCGCACTTGCTCAGATGTTCGCTCATGGCCAACCCCGCCTGGCCGCCGCCTACAACGAGCGTGTCTACCTTTTCGACTGACATTTCAGCGGCCCTTTCTGGCTCTCCCCGAGAGTTTTCGCGCATGCGACGGAGGTCTGATCTTTGGTTTACTGGAGGGACCGGGCAGCGGAAATTACGATTTCATGTGGCAGTGGTTAGCTTGTCCCTAAATGCTGGGAGGCTATCGTCGGGGTGTGGAATGCGGGACGCAACATCCGGGATCGCGTGGTGGCGGCAGACGCATTTGCCCGGTTCAGAGGTAGAGGCTTCTGGCCGCCTTGGACGAGAGCAGCTCCTTTGCCGGTCCTTCCTGGGCGACCTTGCCCTTGACCAGGACATAGCCGCGATCGGCGATTCCCAGTCCCATTTCCGCGTTCTGTTCGATCAAAAGAATGGTCGTGCCGCGGCGATGGATCTCCCGGGTGATCTCGAAATACTCGCCGATGAGCTTGGGCGAGAGACCGAGCGACGGTTCGTCCATGATCACCAGCCTGGGTTCGCCGATCAGCGCGCGCGCCAGTGCGACCATCGCCTGTTCGCCGCCTGACAAGGTGCCGGCGACCTGGCGCAAACGTTCTCGGATACGCGGAAACAGATTGCTCATCTTGTCCAGCTGCGCCGCGAAGTTAGGCCCCCGACCAGACACCGCGTCATAGCCCAGGCGCAGGTTCTCGATCACGGTCAGGCTTGGGAACAGCCGGCGTCCTTCCGGAACGAGGCCGACACCGAGCGCCGCCAGGTTTTCCGTACCAAGCGTCGCCATGTCCCTGCCCAGCACCGCGACCTTGCCGCGCTGGGCCCGCACCACGCCGCAGACGGTCATGAAGGTGGTCGTCTTGCCGGCGCCGTTCGGCCCGAGCAGGCAGACCAGCTCGCCGGGGCGAACGTTCATCGCCACGCCGCGCAGCATCGGCACCGCATCATAGCTGGTATCGACGTCGCTGAGTTCAAGCATGGGTGACCGCCTTCCCGAGATAGGCTTCCTGGACGCGCGGGTCGGCGCGTACCGCCGCAAAGTCGCCCTCGGCGATCTTGCTGCCATAGTCGATGCAGGTGACGTGCTGCGGGAAAGCCTCGACCACCCGCATGTCGTGCTCGATCAGGACCACCGACAGTTCGGGGTTTTGCGCGCGCAGCCGCACGATATCGGCAACCAGGGCGTCGGTTTCTGTATCGTCCATGCCGACCGACGGCTCGTCGAGCAGCAGAAGCTTGGGCTGCGATGCCAGCGCGCGGGCGATTTCCAGCCGCCGCCTGTCGGCCTGTGCCAGTGTGCCCGCCGGACGGTAACGTTGCTCGAACAGGTCGCCGGATCCAAGCTTGAGCAGCGCCTCGGCCTTCTTGACGCAGGCCGCCATCTCCCGGCGCGACGCGCCCGGCCGGAACAGCGCATCCAGCACGCCGGTCTTTGTGCGGGTGTGCATGCCGATGATGACGTTGTCGAGGACGCTCAGGTCCGAGAACAGCCGCGACGACTGAAAGGTGCGGGCGATGCCGCGGTCGACGACTTCGTAGGACGGGCGGCCGGTGATCTCGGCGCCGTCGAACGTCACCCGGCCGGAGGTCGGCCGGTAGACGCCGGTCACCACATTGAACAGCGTCGACTTGCCGGCACCGTTCGGGCCGATGACGGCGAGCACCGCGCCCTTGTCGATCGACAGACTGACATCATTGAGCGCGACCAGGCCGCCGAAGCGCATCGTCAGGTTCTCGACCTTGAGAAGCGCACTCACAGGTCGCCTCCGTAGCGCCGCATGCGTTGTGGGAACAGCCCCTGCGGTCGGATCATCAGGAAGCCGATGATGACGACGCCGAAAAACAGCAGGCGATAGTCGGCGAAGGCGCGCAGTTTCTCGGGCAGGATGGTCAGCAGGAAGGCACCGACGATGACGCCGAAAATATTGTCCATGCCGCCGACGATGACCATGGTCATGATGGTGACGGAGACAAGGAAGGTGAAATTGTCGGGGGAAATGTAGGAAACGTAGAAGGCGTAGATCGTGCCGGCGAAGGCGGCGAGAAAGGCATCGACCGCGAACGCCAGCACCTTGAACCACGCCACGTTGATGCCTTGCGCCCTGGCGGCGATCTCGTCGGCGCGCAGCGCGTTCCAGGCCAGCCCGATGCGCGAGCCGTGCAAGCGATGCGCCGTGACGATGGCGACGACGACCAGCGCCGCTGACAGATAATAGAAGTTCGCCTGGCTCGGCAGTTTCCAGCCGAGGATCACCAGCGGGTCGGCAAAGGAATGGCCAAACAGGCTGGGCGCCGGAATGCCGACCAGACCGTTGGGGCCACCGGTCCAGCTGAAATTGTTCAGCAATTGCTGGACCACGACACCGAAGGCGATGGTGACGAGCGCCAGATAGGTGTCGCGCGTGCGCATCGATGGAATGCCGATGATGAAACCGAACAGCGTTGCCGCCAGCGCCGCGACCGGCAGCGTCAGCCAGAAACTGACACCGAAATTGATCGCCAGCAGCGCCGATACGTAAGCACCGATGCCGTAGGACGCGCCGGTGGCGAAGTTCGGAATGTTGGCGCTGCCGAGCTGGAAATTGAGCGCCAGCGCGAGCACGGCATAGAGCTCGGCGACGATCAGCAGATGCAGGATATAGGTATTCGAGCCGACGAAGAACGGAAAAGCCAGGACGACAACGGCCGCGGTAACCATCGCCACGAGCGGAACCCGGGCAAAGCTCGCTAACGCGTAGTCCGCGATCCACGGCAGCTTCTCCAACAGATAGAAGCCCAGTCCGAGCAAGACCAGCAGGCCGACCACCTGCCAGCCGCCGTCAACCTTCAAGATGAGGTATAGGAAAGCCGCGCCGCACAGTTGCGAGACAACGGTGAAGGCCGCGGCCGCTGCCTTGCCCGGCGCGGCGGTTGAAGCGCTTCCCTGCATGCTAGACTTTCTCCATGACGGTGCGCCCAAGCAGGCCGGCAGGGCGGAAGATGAGCACGGCGATGACGAGCAGGAAGACGAAGACCAGTCGATAGGAAGCGCCGTCCGGCACGAATGTCTGCGCAAGCACCTCTATGCCGGCGATGATCAGTCCGCCCAGGATGGCGCCTGGCATCGAGCCGAGGCCGCCGATCACCGCGGCGGAAAAGCCGAGCAAGCCGGCCATGACACCGAAGTCGAACCGGGTGACGCCGGCATAGCTTGCGAACAAAAGCCCGGCGATGGCGCCGATCGCGGAGGCGATGAAGAACGTCGCACGGAAGACGCGGGCATCGCGGATGCCCATCATCCGCGCCACGATCCGGTCTTCCGAGGCCGCCCGGATGCGCAGGCCGAGCGGGGTCATGCGCAGGAAGACGAACAGCAAGGCCACCAGCGCGACGGTCAGCGTGACCACAAGCAGGGCGAACCAGCTGATGGCGACGCCGGAGACTTCGAAAGCCATGCCCGTCACCAGGCGGGGGAAGGCATGCGGGTTCGATCCCTCAGGATAGAGATGGCGGATCAGTTCGCGGATGACGATGCCCAGCGCCACCGTCGCCACTAGCGCCATCATGGCGGGCGCGTCGCGGAAGCGCCTGATAATCACCTTGTCCAGCAGGACACCGATCAAACCGACGGCGAGCACGGCTAGCGGCACCGCAATGACCAGCCAGGCGGGGCTCGAGGCTCCAAGCGCGGTCGCCAGCGCCTGGGCCAGTCCCAGCGTGATGAAAGGCGCCGTCATCGCGACATCGCCATGAGAGAAATGAATGACGTCCAAGACACCGAAGATCAGGCTGAATCCGATCGCCAGCAAGGCATAGATGCACCCAAGGGTTATCCAGTTCACCAGTTGCTGGACAAGCAGTTCCGCCATGCGGTTCACTCTCGATTGAAGCCGACGGGTATCAACCGTCACGCCTGGCGGACAGAACGAATCTCCGAACTCACGAGTCACAATTTCCGAATTTCATCATTGGATGCACGCCCATACAGTGATGATCAGCCGACGATCACGATCGGCCGGGTCGCTACGACGGCGGCAGATAATTCTATCGAGGTGGAACCATGCAAAACAGGCGCAGTACGCTTATCCGCGTATCGTCAATTCTGGCCGGGTCTCTGTTGGCCATCGCACTGGGCGCCGCCCAGGCTCAGGCCGACCAGATCAAACTCGGCTTCATTGGACCGCTCTCCGGCGGCAACGCCCAGCAGGGGCTGGGCGCCCGCAATGGCTTCCTGCTCGCGATCGAACAGGCCAATGCCAGCGGCTACCCACACCAGGTGGAAGGCGTCATTCTCGACGACGCCTCCGATCCGGCCGTCGGCGTTTCAGCGGCCCAGAAGCTCGTCAATGATCCGTCGGTGATCGCGGCAACCGGGCATTGGAACAGTTCGGTCGCACTGGCGACGATCCCGGTCTTCAACCGCTCGCAGATGCCGTTCATCGTCTGGGGCGCGGTCAGCCCGAAGATCACCGAGCAGAATTTCCCGAACGTGACCCGCGTGACGCCCACGCTGGTCAACGAGAACAAGCCGCTGGCCGAAGCCATCGCCAAGCAAGGCAAGATCAAGAAGATCGCGATCATCTCCGACACCACCGACTACGGCGCGGCCAACACCAAGTGGTTCGGGGATTTCTTCAAGGCCGCCGGCGGCGAGATCGTTTCCTCGGATGCCGCGGCAGTCGGCACGACCGATTTCCGCGCCATGCTGACCACGGCGAAGGCGGCAGCGCCTGATGCGGTCTACTTCGGTGGCGTCGTCACCGAAGCCGCGCTGGTGCGCAGCCAGATGGCCGACCTTGGAATGGGCAATCTGCCCATGTACGGAATTTCGGGCATCTACGATCCGAAGTTCATCGAGATCGCGGGGGCGGCCGCCGAGGGAACCATTGCGGGAACTCCCTCCGTACAGTCGAACCCGAAGCTCGAGGAATTCAACAAGGCCTATGAAACCAAGGCCTATCCCGATCCTGCCGGTTCCTACGCCAAATATGCCTACGAGGCCACGCAGATCCTGCTCGAGGTCATCAAGGAAAAGGGCATCGACGACAAGGAAGCGCTGAGCAAGGCCATTCGTGACATCCATCACGACGGCATTCTGGGCGACGTCTCGTTCGATGCGAACGGACAGACCAACATGGCCATCGACATCGACATGTTCGTCGTGCGCAACGGCAAATGGGAGAAGATGTAACCGCCTGATCGACGCCGCGCCCGCTCTTGGTGCGCGGCGTCGAAATCATGTCTTCATCGCCGAGCTCGCAAAAGTCCCGACCGGAGCGCCCACACCATGATTGATGAGGGCGGCCACCGCGCATCTCGAAAGGCCGTAGAGATCAAGGGCGTCTCCAAGGTGTTCGGCACCTATCAGGCGTTGAAGCCTGTTTCTTTCGACATTTACGACAACGAGTTCTTTACGCTGCTCGGGCCGAGCGGCTGCGGCAAGACCACGCTGTTGCGCATGATCGCCGGCTTCGAACAGCCAACGGCGGGTCAAATTTTCCTGCACGGCTCGGACATACAGGGGCTGCCGCCGCACAAGCGGCGGGTCAACACCGTCTTCCAGAGCTACGCCCTGTTTCCGCATATGAGCGTCGAGCAGAATATCGGCTTCGGGCTCGAAAACCTGGGCTGGTCAAAGGCCCGCCGCGATGCGCGCGTCGCCGATATGCTTCGTCTCGTTCATATGGAGGCATTTGCCAGGCGCAAGCCGCAGCAATTGTCCGGCGGCCAGCGTCAGCGCGTTGCGCTCGCCCGTGCGCTGGCACCCGAACCGGAAGTCCTGCTGCTCGACGAACCACTCTCGGCACTCGACCTGAAGCTCCGCCAGGCCATGCGTGACGAATTGCGCACCCTGCAGCGCAAGACCGGCATCACCTTCGTCTTCGTCACCCATGACCAGGAAGAAGCACTCGACATGTCGGATCGCATCTGCGTTCTCGGCGATGGCGAGATCCAACAGCTCGGCACACCTGCCGCCATCTACGAGGAACCGGCAAACCGCTTCGTCGCCGACTTCATCGGCGAGACCAACTTCCTCGACGCGGACGTGATTGCCGTGGACGGCGAGCAGGCGACCGTGAAGACGCCGCTGGGCATGACCTTGACGGCTTCCCACAAGAAAGCGGTCGCGGGACAGAAGGCCTTCATGTCGATACGCCCGGAGAAAATCAGCCTGCCCGCCCAGGACAACCCGATCGCTGTCGATGGGACGATCATGGGCACCAATTATCTTGGCGGCTACACATACTACCTGGTCGAGACGGGCGGCACCAAGCTACGCGTCTCCAAGCGCAACAGCGTCAGCAGTGGCCAGATGTTCGAGATCGGACAGCCGGTGAAAGTTGGCTTCGCCGCCGAATCCGTGCGGATCCTCGGCGCATGAAGCCGTCCATCAAGAATCCGAACTGGAATGTCCTTGGCCTGCTGCCGGCCCATGTCATCATGTTGCTGACGCTGATCATCCCGATCGGAATCATCGTTGTCGTGTCGTTCTCCACGCGCGGCCCTTACGGCGGCTTCGAGTACGTGTTCACCTCCGCTCCCTACAAGCAGCTCCTGTTCAACCAAGGCTGGACCGGCGAGCTGGAGTTCAATCCGCAATATCTCATCGTGGTCGCAAGGACGCTGGTCCTGTCGGCGGTGACAACCTCGATCTGCCTGCTTCTAAGCTTCCCGGTCGCCTATTTCATCGCGCTCCAGCGACCGACGGTCAAAGTCTTGCTGATCTATCTTGTCACACTGCCATTCTGGGTTTCGATGATCGTGCGCGTCTATTCCTGGATCATCATCCTTGGCAAGGACGGGGTCATCGAGAAGACCCTTCGTGGTCTGGGCCTCGTCGACCAGATGGACTCCCTGCTGTTCGGCAACACAGCCATGCTGGTCGGTCTTGTCTACAGCTACATTCCACTCATGATCCTGCCGATCTTCGCCTCGATCGAGAAGCTCGATCACGCGCTCATCGAGGCCTCGCACGACCTCTATGGCAACCGGCTCACCACGTTGCGCCGTGTTATCCTGCCGCTCATCCGGCCAGGCATGATCGCCGGCGCGATACTGGTGTTCGTTCCCAGCCTCGGCGCGGTGCTGGAGCCGACCCTGCTCGGCGGCGGCAAGACCATGATGATGGGCAATCTCATCCAATTGCAGTTCGGTGGCGCGCGCAACTGGCCGCTCGGCGCCGCTATCGCCATCGTGCTGATGGCCGCGGTCATGGTCTTCCTGGTCTTCCAGGGCCTGCGCTCGATACGGACCGAAGGGTTGGAGCGTGCTTCATGAGCACTCGAGATGACGTCAGACGCTATCCGGGATTCGGCCCCTTCAGCGTGATCTTTTTCGCCTATCTCTATCTGCCGATCGCCGTCGTGGTGTTCTATTCGTTCAACGCGAACCGGATCGTCTCCAATTGGGGCGGCTTCTCGTTGCACTGGTACACCACCGCCCTGTCCAACGCGAACCTGCTGACGGCGGTGAAGACCTCCCTGCTGGTCGCCGCGGTCGCCACCGTTGCCTCGACACTCGTCGCACTGATGGCGGCATTGGTCCTGGTGCGGGGGCGCAATGTCAGATTCCGTCGCATCTCTGAAACGGTGGTTAACCTCCCGCTCCTCTTGCCCGAAATCGTTGTAGCCGTCGCCGTGCTGATCCTCTTCTCCGAGGTCGGGCTCGCCAACGGAATGGCCAAGCTGATGATCGCGCACACGACCTTCTGCATCCCGTTCGCCTTCTTGCCGATACGCGCGCGACTGCAAGGAATGGACCTCGATCTGGAGGAAGCGGCCCGCGATCTCTATGCGACCGGTTGGGTTGCCTTTCGTCGTGTCACGCTGCCGCTCATCCTGCCGGGGGTCTTCGCCGGTGCCATGCTGGCCTTCGTCATCTCGATGGACGATTTCATCACCAGCAACCTGTTGAATTCCGGCGGCGCCACCACACTGCCGGTCTATATTTTCTCCCTGATCAAGCAGGGCGTGTCGCCACAGCTCAACGCAATCTCGACATTGATCATGGTTGTTTCGGTGGTGCTGGCGACCGCGGCCTTCCTTCTCCAACGACGGCAGTAGAAATCTGGGTTCGTCGACCCTGCGCCACGCAGCCACTTCGCATGGGAGATACACCCCCGGCCTCATGCCGGCGCACGGACGCACAGTCCCCAAACCCTGACAGGACCAACTTTTCAGGCTGGTCCACGGCAGCACGCACCTGCTTTAGGAACCGACCGGGCAGAGGCCGAAGTTTTTCCTAATCAACACGTCAGGCAATTCGAATTTATCGAGCCAAGCGGTTTGTTATCGTCGCCCCTGAGAAATAACAAAACAGGGGAACTGAGATGTCGACAAGAATTCGTATTGCAGCGTTTGCCATGGCAGCGGCCGTGAGCCTTGCCGTCAGCGCGCCGACTCTGGCGGAGGGCAACCTGGCCATCTACGCCTGGGCCGATTCCATCTCGCCCGAGATGGTCGCGAAATTCGAGAAGGAAACCGGCATAAAGGTCACGGTCGACGCCTTCTCCTCCAACGAGGACCTGCTGACGAAGCTGCAGGCCGGCTCCTCCGGCTATGACATCGTCACGCCTTCGCAGCACTTCGTGAAAATCATGATCGACAGCGGGCTGCTCGAGGATTTCGGCGCCAGCTCGATGGCTGCCTACCAACAAGTCCTGCCGGAGTGGCAGAAGCCGTGGTGGGATCCGAGCGGCAATCATTCAATCCCGCTCGCTTTCGGCAACGCCGGCTACACCGTCAACCGCGACCTCTACAAGGGGCCGGTCGACAGCTGGAAGACCTATTTCGAGCCGCCGGCCGAACTGAAAGGCAAGATTGCCAGCCTTGCGCAGCCCGACGAAGTCATTCCGGCCGCGGAGAACTACCTCGGGATCAAATACTGCAGCGAAGACCCGCAGGAGATGAAGCGCGTGCTCGATCTCCTGCTGGCGCAGAAGCCTTTCGTCGCGGCCTATTCCAGCGACAACATTGAAAATCGCATCGGCAGCGGCGAGGTTGCCGCGCATTTCTGGTGGGACGGCAATACGATGCGCCTTCGCCGGAATGACAAGGCCAATGTCGAATATGCGATGCCGAAGGAAGGCCTGGTTGGCTGGCTGGATTCCTATGTCGTGCCGAAGGGCGCATCCAATGTCGAAAACGCCAAGAAGTTCATCAGCTTCATGACCCAGCTCGACAACGCGACGGCGCAGTACAACTATTACGGCCACTCCTCGCCTGTGAAGATCGACGAGAGCAAGGCGCTCTACAACAAGCAAACCGCCCCAGAGCTGTTCCCGACCGTTCCGGTCAAGATGGGCCAGGCTTGCTCGCCGGCGGCACAGGAACTCGTCACCAAGGTCTGGACGCAGCTTCTGCAGTGAGCCACTCAGCCGGGGCCTCGAGCCCCCGGCATCTATCTTAAATGGGGCTGGGCATGCAGACCGGAAGTTATGACTACATTGTCGTGGGCGCCGGCTCGGCCGGTTGCGTGGTGGCCAATCGGCTGAGCGCAAATCCATCGACCAGGGTGTGCCTGATCGAGACCGGGGGTAGCGACAACAGCCCGCGGGTCAAGGTGCCCGCCGGCATCCTCTCGCTCTACGGCAATCCGAACTATGACTACTGCTATGTCGGCGTGCCTCAGCCTCACCTCAACGACCGCAGGATTCCGGTCAATCGCGGCAAGGCGCTGGGCGGTTCGAGCTCGATCAACTCGATGGTCTACATTCGCGGTGCCGCGCAAGACTATGACGAGTGGTCGCGTCTCGGCTGCATTGGCTGGGCGTTCAGCGATGTGCTTCCCGTCTTCAAGAAGCTCGAGCGCAATCTGATTGGCCAGGACCCGCTGTATCACGGCACAAGCGGAGAGTTGCTGGTCGACAACCCACGCGATCCGAACGTGCTTTCGAACATGTTCGTCAAGGCCGGGAGCAATGCAGGCCTCCCGGTCAACACCGATTTCAATGCCGAAAGCCAGTTCGGCCTCGGCATCTACAATGTCACGCAGGATCGCGGTCAGCGTTTCAGCAGTTTTACCGCTTTCATGCGTCCCGTGCTCGATCGCAAGAATCTCACGGTTCTAAGCGAATGCGAGGTGCTCGACCTCACCATAAACGAGGGACGCGCGACGGGCGTCAGGATGCGGCACAAGGGCGAACAGAAGACGCTTTGCGCTCGCCGCGAAATCGTGCTCTCGGCCGGCGCGATCAATTCGCCGAAGATCCTGCTGGCTTCCGGGATCGGCCCGGCGGCCGAGCTTCAGGAGATCGGCATAAAGCCGGCTGTCGACCTGCCGGGCGTGGGCAAGAACCTGCAGGACCATGTCGACGGCATGATCACGGTCCGCTCCTCGAGCACCAAGACGCTCGGCCTGTCGTTGCCGAACCTGCCCCGGATGCTGGCGGCGCCTTTCTGGTATCTTGGCGGCCGAAAAGGCATGCTCACCACGAACTATGTCGAGGCCGGTGGCTTTGCCAGGACAAGGTACGCCAACGGCATTCCCGACATCCAGTTCCACTTCGTGCCGGGCTATCGCAGCCATCGCGGCAGGCTGGTGGAGTATGGCCATGGCTACGCAATCCACACCTGCGTGCTCAGGCCCAAAAGCGTTGGCGAACTCAAATTGTCAGGTGCATCGAGCCGGGACGTGCTGATCGATCATCGGTTCTTCTCCGACGAGGAGGACGCCAGGGTGCTGGTCGAAGGCATCAAGATCGCGCGCCGGATCTTTGCAGCCGCCGAGTTCGACGAGATCAGAGGCATGGAGATGCTGCCGGGCAAGGATGTCCGCACCGATGACGAGATCCTCGCCTATCTGCGCTCCGAGGCGCTGACCGTCTATCATCCGGTGGGGACCTGCAAGATGGGCATGGACGCGACGGCCGTCGTCGATCCGGCAACGCTGAAGGTGATCGGCATCGCTGGCCTGCGGGTCGCGGATGCGTCCGTCATGCCGAAGCTGATCGGCGGCAACACCAATGCACCCAGCATGATGATCGGGCAGAGGGCTGCGGACATGATGCTGGGCCAGGAAACGCCGCTGTAGAGTGGGTATCGCTAGAACGCGCCAGGGGCTCCTTGTCTGCTGTCATATCCGATAGCAAAAGAATGCCTCTTCAACAGGGGACCCTACGATGTAGCTGTCTCCCGCTACCACAGTTCTCCACACTTCTTTGACCGGCGTGGCCTGGCCAAGCAGCGTCGGTGTCGGCGCGCGCTCGGTCGATGTTCACATCAGCCAGTTGCGAAGGCCGCTCAAGCAGTGCCCGCAGGGCGCTGCCATCCGCACCGTCGGGCTTGCCGGATACGCGCCGGCGCGGCCCGCGTCGGATCGAAAACAGCGAAATGTCGGTGCGACCGCGGAGTGTATCGTTTTACACAATTTCCAATTGCTGGACTCGCGCGCTGCGTTGGTAGTTAAATTTTGGCATCGAGCCAAGGAGTGGAAAGGTCTGGGAGGGCGTGGAATGGATTACGAATTTAACATCCGCCATCAATCTGACGATCAGCCCTACGAAGTTACCTCTTTCGCCAAAAAGTATGGCCTGACGATCCCTGCCGCGGATGCCGTTCTTTTCGCCAAAGGCCCGTCGCGGACGGCATGCGATGCCGCCGCATTGGCTTTCCTCTGCGCAATTGCCGCACAAGCCAAGAAACAGTCGACGCGATAGGCCAAGTGGCGGGTTCATCCCATATGTGCGGTCGGGCTGTTCGATCTCTCGGCCAATTGGAAATTCGCACCTGCCAAAGGGCCTGCGCGATCGGGCCATACGTCCACCGCAACGACGCGGCCATTGCTCGCCACGGCGGACTGTCCAGCCGCCCTTCCGTGGAGCCTTCAGGCAATTGCTTTCATCGGCAACTGCGCTGGCCGCTAGCGATCTGGCGTCGGCGTGACCGTCTGGACCCTGACCTTGTCACCAATCTCCTTGGCCAGATCGAGAGCCTTCGCCTTGTCCTTGGTCGTCAGCACTGTTCGCCAATGTGGCTTCTCGAACACGCTCACGATGTAGGTTGTTACCGTCGTGTCTGTCACAAAGCTAATATAGAGAGTTCTTATAGAAGTGCCAACTACCCATCCGACCGCAGGCTGCGCGCAAAAGCCGTGTTTTATTAGCGTTTCCTTCTGGATAGTATTATAATCGGTGCTGGGAGGGTGGTATCGATGACAAACTTTAAGGTCGAAGAGATGGAAGGCGATAGTGCCGTGCGTGAAATCTCAGTCGTTGCCTTGAGCCGAGTTCATGCGGTGATGAAGACCGTGAATAGGCCGATCAAGGCGGGCCGAGAGCAAGGCAAAAGGTGGATTCGCGTCACGCAAAACACCAGCGGGTTGACGGGAGTTTTTCACGTCACGGATTAAGCCGCTAGGCAAGGGCAGAATCCCGCCGATCGCGGTTTGTGTCGCCAGAGTTTGGACGTTCTGGTTGAATCAGGGGATTGCGAGCGTCGGATTTGTGATTGAAGGGCATTCAACACATCCTCGCCGAGCCCTTGGCGCGGACCGGAATTGTCTGTCGACCTGGGTACCGCAAGAACCTGTGCGCCGACGCCAAGGGCGTATCGCCCATTCACCAGGGCTTGTTGCCTAAGTTCGCCGCGGCCTTGCGGTGAAGGCGGTTTGTCGAGACAATTGCGAAAGACAATCAAGAAAGAAAAGGGGAGCGCGACATGACGGCCGCCGTCCAGGATCATGGGCACAGCCGCGTTCGGGCGGCGACGGCCCTTGCCTGCATGGGGATCGTTTTCGGCGATATCGGTACGAGTCCTCTTTACGCGCTGCAGGTCGCAATCAATTCGGCGACGCCGGCGGGGAGCAGTCCCGCCCCGCAGGCGATCATCGGCATTGTTTCGCTGATCTTCTGGTCGCTCATCGTCGTCATTTCGATCAAATATGCGATCCTGATCATGCGAGCCGACAATCACGGCGAGGGCGGCATTCTCGCGCTGCTCGCACTGGTAAGCCCGCAGCGCGCCAGGCAAAGCCGCGCGCGTGCGCTGATGGTGATGGTCGGCCTCTTCGGCGCGACGCTGCTCTACGGCGACGGCGCAATCACGCCCGCCATGTCCGTGCTCAGCGCCATCGAAGGCCTCAAGGTCTATGCGCCACAGTTGGGACATGTCGTCGTCCCGCTGACCGTCGTGATCCTTGTCCTCCTGTTCCTTGTCCAGAAGAAGGGCACGGGCTGGATCGGCGGTATCTTCGGGCCGGTCATGCTGGTCTGGTTCGCGGTTATCGGTGTTTTGGGCATCAGCGGCATTGTGAAGGGGCCGGCGATCCTCGCCGCCCTCAGCCCCTGGCCCGCCATCGACTACCTCTGGCACGCCGGGCCGCTCGCCTTCACGGTAATCGGAAGCGCCTTCCTCGCGGTTACCGGCGGCGAGGCGCTCTATGCGGATATGGGCCATTTCGGGCCGTTCCCCATCCGTGTCGCTTGGTTCGGCGTAGCGCTGCCGTCGCTGACGCTGAATTATTTCGGGCAAGGCGGGCTGCTGCTGGCTGATCCGTTGGCCATTGAAAATCCTTTTTACCGCCTGGCTCCCGAATGGTCGCACTACGGACTGATCGTGCTGGCGACGGCGGCGACGGTCATTGCCTCGCAGGCGATCATCACGGGCGCCTATTCGCTGACACAGCAGGCGATCCAGCTTGGCTTCCTGCCGCGCATGAACATCATCCACACGGCAGGGCACGAACGCGGGCAGATCTATATTCCGCTGGTCAACTGGACGCTGGCCGTTGCCACGCTCACCGCCGTGCTTGGCTTCCGCTCGTCGGATGCGCTAGCTGGCGCTTATGGTATTGCAGTGTCGCTGCTGATGGTGATCACTACGGTTCTCGCTGCTTTCGTCGCGCTGCATTGGAAGCACAATCCGTTGATTGTTCTTGTCGTTAACGGCGGCCTCTTCCTGCTGGAACTCCTGTATTTCGCATCGGCCTCGACGAAACTGCTGGACGGCGGCTGGTTCCCGCTGACGATTTCCCTCATCATCGCCTTTCTCATGGTGACCTGGCGCCGCGGCCAGGAGATTCTGGACAAGGCACGCCTGGCTGTTCGCCAGACGGTCGCCGACTTCAATGCCGGCATCAAAGCCAATCCGCCCTTCCGCATCCCCGGCACCGCTGTCGTGCTCGGCCGCTTGACGAAAGGCGTTCCGCTCGCTCTTTCGCACAACCTCAAGCTCAACCATGTGCTGCACGAGAAGGTGCTGCTGGTCGCGATCGAAATCGCGGAGACGCCACGCGTGCCCGATGAGGAGCGGGCCGTCATCAAGAAGATTTCAGACGACATATCCCGCGTCGAGCTACGCTACGGCTTCATGGAGAATCCAGATGTGCCGGACGGTCTGAAGACGGCGCTCGCACGCGAGCAGATCGACAAATGCGAATTGTCGAGGATCACCTACTACACCGGACACGAGACGATCATTGCCGGCGGGCTGTCGCACGGGATGGCGCGTTGGCGCGAGCGTCTCTTCGCGCTCATGCACCACAACGCGCAGCGGCCCGGCGCCTATTTCAGCATCCCTGCCGAGCAGGTCATGGAAATCGGGGTCGAATTCAAGATCTGACCGGGATCTGTCGAGCCGCGTCGGTGCCGCATTGCCGACGTCGCTCAAGCCTGCGTCGCGGTTCCTCTTTTCCTCCACCAACGCAACCAGAGGACGATGAGCCCGATTAGCGCCAACGCCCCTACCGCCAAGGCTGCTTGAGCGATTGTCGCCAGCATGGACTTTGCCGGCCCCGCCCGCAATTCGGCGACCTGAGCCGCTGTAATCGTGCCTGCAGGGTTGCCAAAATGCTGGACAAGATACGAACCCAGGGTGGCGACCTGGACGTCGGACAGTTGCTTTTCGAAGCCCGGCATCAGCACGTCCGGTTGGCGATGAACCCCCTCTAGCATCACCATCACCAGATTGTTGGTATTGGCCCGGCCCAGCGCGGTGTTGTGCATCAGCGAAGGTAGGCCGCCCTCGAAACTGCCTTGCCCCTCGGCCTGATGGCAGGTCGCGCAGTAGGCGTCGTAGAGTTGCGGTCCGGTCATGCCGTCGCGATCCTGCGGCAACGCAACGCCACGGATGCTCGCCAGATCGTCGGACGGGCTGCCCCATGCAAAGACGGGCTTCGTGTCGGACGGATCGTGAACCGGCGGGATTGTCTTCAGGTAAACCGCGATTGCCTGCAAATCGTCCCCGGTGAGAAGATGGAGGCTGTTGTCGACGGCTTCGGCCATTGGGCCGGCCGCCTGGCTCTTGCCGATGGCGTGGCCGTCCCGCATGTAGGCCACGAGTTCCTGGACGCTCCAGCCGCCCACACCGCTGTTGGGGTCGGACGTCACGTTGGGCGCATGCCAGAAGCCGACGTCGCCGCCGGCCATTGCCTGCGATGTCGATTCCGCCATGAACAGGTTGCGCGGCGTGTGGCAGGTTCCGCAATGGGCCGGGCCGCGCACCAGATAGGCGCCACGGTTCCATTCGGCGCTCTGCGCGGGATCCGGCTTGAACGGGCCGCCGTCGAGGAACAGCAGATTCCAGGCCGCCATCGATAGGCGGATGTTGAAGGGGAATGGCAGGCTGGTCTCGGCCGGACGGGTTTCGACCGGCGTCACGCCATTCATGAAATAGGCATAGAGCGCGGCGACATCGTCGTCCGACAGCAGCGCATAGGACGTATAGGGCATCGCCGGGTAAAGCCGCTTGCCGTCCGCCCGCACGCCCTTGCGCACCGCCGCGTCGAATTGTTCAAGCGTATAGTTGCCGATGCCGTTTTGTTTCGATGGCGTGATGTTGGTCGACACGATCGAGCCGATGGGCGTCGGGATGGCCAGGCCACCGGCCATCGGCTCGCCACCGGGCGCGCTGTGGCAGGCGACGCAGTCGGATGCCGTGGCGATATATTTGCCGCGAGCGATCAAATCCGCGTCTGCGGCAAGGGCAGGGCCGACGACAACCGAGGCGGCTGCCGACAGCGCGAGCGCCACCGTTACGCGCCTGGACAGGCGTGACATCAAGCGGCTCATGTCTTGGCCTCGCCTGCAGCGGTACCGGTCGAAGCCCCTTGCTGCTCCAGCATGCGCGCGACAGCGCGCAGGGCCACCGCCAGGGCGTTCTCCGTCGAGTTGCAGGTCGCAGATGTCGGCAGCACGCCGGTGCCGGCGAGGAACAGGTTGTCGTGGTCGTGCGCGCGTCCCCATTGATCGCAGACCGAGGTCTTGGGGTCGCTGCCCATGCTCACCGTGCCGCAGATATGCTGGTTGTTGGCGAAGTCGCCATCCTTGCTGAAGCGCAGATTGGTGCCGCCCATCATTTCGGCAATGCGCCGGAAATCCTGCTGGGACCGCTCGTGGCCGCGCTTGGTGTAATCGGCGATCGAATAATGCGTCACGGGCTTCGGGATGCCCATCGCGTCTTTCTCGGAACTCAGGGTAATGCGATGTTCCGGGTCCGGCAGCACTTCGAGCACGTTCTTGACGTTCATCTCATGGGCCGCGCTGAAGCGCAGCCGCTTTTCCAACTCGCTGCCGTAGACGCCGGCCGCGATCAGGCTCTTCGTCGAACCGTCGACGCGCGAGATGTTGGTGAAATCGAGCCGGTAGGGCGCATGCTCGGACCGGAACGCGCCGTCGCGCATGGTGTTGATGGAACTCGGGCTCTGCGGTCCGCGCCCTAGCCACACTTCCTCGTCCGCATCGAAGGTCAGCGAGGTGCTCGGGTGATCCATGAGATTGCGGCCGACCATGTCGGAGCTGTTGGCTAGACCCTTTGGAAACTTGTCGCTCGCCGAAAGCAGCAGCAAGCGCGGGCTTTCTATGCCATTCGCGGCGACGATGAAGGTCTTGCCGGTAACGCGATGCGTTGTTTTGTCGGGGTCATAATAGAGCGCCGCCGCGACACGGCCCGTCTCGTCGTGTTCGAGCGTGTAGACATTCGCGTTTGGAATGAGCTTTGCACCGGCCGCTTCCGCGGCGTCCGCGGCAAGCCCGCCATGAAACTGCGCGTCGATGGGGCAGATCGGCTGGCAACTGTTGTTGCCGCAGCAGGCCGGTCGTCCGTCATAGGGGCGGCTGTTGCGCGCCGTGGTGTTGGCAACCACGCTGTAGTCGGGCACCAGCCGCTCGCGTAGACGGCGCATCGCATAGGATTCGGTGACGGGCTCCATGGGAAAAGGCTTGTTGCGCGGCGAACCGGTGTTGGGGGCGCCCGATACGCCCATGATCTCCTCGGCCTCCTGGTAGAAGGGTTCGAGGTCTTCATAGGTCATGGGCCAGTCCACGCCGACGCCGTATTGGCTTTTGATCCGGAAATCATTGGGCAGGTTGCGCCAGGCCTGGGCCGCCCAGTGCCACGTCGTGCCGCCGACCTGCCTGATGTACTCGGCCGCGTAAGGATAGGGACCGGCCTGCATGAGATAATTGTTCGACACCGGCTGGTAGACCGGATGCGGTGCCCAGGCCGCGGGCGGATAGGGCGACATCCAGTCGCTGCGGCGCGGCGAGTTGCGAAAGCGCGCCACCAGCTCTCCGCGCGTAACGCGCGGGCCGGCCTCGAGAATGATCACCGACGCCCCCGAGAGCACAAGCTTGCGCGCGACCAGCGAACCGATGATCCCGGACCCGACGACGACAAAATCCGCTGATGATGCGTCGGCCATGATGCTTCCTCAGGTTGGTTTTCGAGCCCAGCTTCCGTAGCTGCCATAGGCATAGGTCGGCGGCTTCAGCACATCCGCGACCGCTTGTGCATTGAGCGCGGTCTCGAATGCGAGGCAGCGCGCATTGGCTCCGTCGCCGACGATACCCAGGTACCAGGCCGTCACGATTCGTCCCGGCAAGGTGCTGAGCGGAGACTTTTCGGTGTCCAGCGTCGTCTGCAACTGCATCGGATCGATCTTGCGCTGCTCGATCATGTCGAGCAGCGACTTCACCGCCGCCGGGAACCCCTGGTCATCGGCGACAAGCGCCTTGTAGAGCCGCAGCGCCTGGGCCGAATCCAGCGATTGGCGACCTGCAAGGATGGCCGACAGTGCCAGGAATGGCGCGGTGTCGGCGTCTGTCACTTCCTGGGCCAGCGCCCACGGGATCAAGGATGCGGTGTAGGCCGAAACCAGCCCGAAAAGCAGCAGCCGCCGGGTCGGGTTTGGCGGGTCGGCAAACGGTTCCATGGGCCTGTCCTCAGCGGCGCGATTTGAGCGCCAGGCGGATCACGAATATCCTCCCACCGACGTTGACTTGGGTCGTGGGATGACCCGCCGCGTTCAGTCGGCCCGGAGCTTGCATCACGCGTCCTTGGGAAGCACCTGAAGGACCCGTGCAATGAACATATGGAACTCCGACATGTAGTTGCGCAGGAACTCCTCTGTGGCCTCGACCGTGACTTCGCCGCTGTCGGTGATCAGGCCCGGCGTGAACTGGATATAGGCTTCCGGGGCGTTCATCTGCGGCGAGTTGCAGAAGCTGAGCACGCTGCGCAGGCTCTGCTGGGCGACTGCCGTTCCGATCGCGCCGGGTGTTGTGCCGATGACGGCCGAAGGCTTGCGGGCGAAGGAATTCTTGCCATAGGGGCGGCTGGCCCAGTCGATGGCATTCTTCAGCCCACCCGGGATCGAGCGATTGTATTCCGGCGTGATGAAAAGGACGGCCTCGACGGCGGCGATGGCAGCCTTGAAGGCCCGCGCCACGGGCGGGAAGTCGGCGTCGTAGTCGTAGCTGTAGAGCGGCAGATCCTTGAAGGATATCTCCGCCATTTCAAGTTCCGGGGGAGCAAGCAGGACCAACGCCTTTGCGAGCTTGCGGTTGATCGAAGCCTTGGCAAGACTGCCGATGAGGTAGCCAACTTTATGCACCGTCATAAGACCCTCCATAATGAGCCGATCGGGTGAGGCGCCGCAACTGGGAGAGTATGGGCGCTTTCGCCAGGTTTGTCATGGACGTTCAGGACAATCGACAAGCCCGAACCAGAAATATCAGGTCCTGACCACGCCCGCCTCCGGTGGCGCATAAATGGTCATGCATGCTTCAGATCTTGTCGAATCCTCCACCCTAGTGAGCAGATAGTCCGTAGCTTGCCCATTCGTCGGGCGGGATCGGAGTTCCGACACTGAAAGCCAAGGACAAGACCTTCGTCGCATTGGCGTCGACCTCGCATCGGTAGCTCAGCCTGTACACTGTTGTTGCTGTGGGCAAGGCGGTGTCCGGGACGTCAAGGACATTGCCCGACTTCAGCGAGAACTTTGGGATCAGGACGGGGAAATAAGAAGCGTCCAGCAGTTGCCGCTCCAAAGCGCTGGAGCAAAGTTGGGCTGCCCGCTCACCGCGAGGCACGCCGGCCATCGAGGTCGTGGCCAGCGCATCGCCGGTAGCGCCTTGCGAGTAGAGCTTGCGGACACCCGGAAGGCCCGAATAGCCCTGCGATGCGGCGATGGGCGCGTCCGTGGGGCTTGGCTTCCCAGCGCTCCCGCTTGCCGACTTGAAGGCCTTTGCAGGGCTGGGCTTCGGCGCATCCGCGGGTCTGGGCAGCGGCGCTTCAGCCGACGTGGGAAGCTCGATCTCGCCATCGCCGCCGGTTGCGGCCAACGCTGCTGGCGCCGCGGCTGCCTGCTTGTCTGCGTCCGGGGTTGCCTGCTTCTCCTGTGTGGGCTCGGTTTCCTTCGCGGCGGTTACGGGCTTCTCCGCGGCCTTGGTTGGATCCGCCCGCTGCTCGGAGTCCGCGGAAGCGGCAGTTTTGTTCTCCGCATCCTTCACCGCGGCAGACGGTTTCGAATCGTCTTTCTTTGCCGGCGGCGGCGAGTTGTCCTGCGCGCTAGCCCCATCCAGGGCTTTCCTCGGGCCTGTATCCTTGTCGCCGAACTGGAAAACAGGCTTCAGGACCTCGATTGGCGAGGGCGTGGATGGTTGCTTTTCCGGCGGAGGCGGCTTTTCAACCTTCGGCTCGGGTGGCTTTTCAACTTTGGGCTCGGGTGGTTTTTCAACCTTCGGTTTTGGCGGCTTGTCGACCTTGGTTTCCTTTGGGGGCGGCGCAGGAGCAGGTTTCGGCTTGGGCTGCTCGGGCGGCGGCACCAGCGCGACATTCACCGCTTGCTCCTCCTGCGGCTGCTGGGGAGGCGTCGGCAGGCCGTAGACCAGGAGCGCCATGATGAGCGCGTGCAGGATCAGCGCCGCGGACAAGCCCCACAGCAAATCTCGACGCTCTTGTCGTGCCTCATCCTTCATCTTGCCTGATGTGGAGCGAAATAGCGGCGGCATCAAGCATAAGCCCCGGAGTGGCGCAATTTGGCCCTGACAGGTTCGTGATCAAGGTGGCCACTCAAGGCGGAACATAGCCGCCACTATCGTGACCTCAGGCGGGATATCCTTGCATGCGGGCAATTGGCCTGGATCGAGGCTGATCTCACAAATTGCGTCGCTGATGCCGGCAAATTCAAGGGTCGCCATCTGATCGGCAAGCGTCATGTCAGCTACCTCGACAGACGCTTCTCGTCGTCGATCAGCAGCAGGCGGGTGGGGGCCGCATCGCCCCACTTCCAAAGCACGAGGTTCAGATCGTCAGCGGTCGTGGCGGGAGCGAAGCTCCTGACCAGCAAGCCATGATAGCCGCGCGCGATCAGCTTGCGCGCGAAAGTCTGTGTCCGCGCTTCCCCGCTCGCCTTCATCTGGTCGCGCCAGGTGCTGTCGGCGAGAGCAGCGGAATCCATGCCTTGCGCCTTAAGCCCGCCTTCGTCCCGGCAATCGAACAGGCGGTCAATTTCCGCGTCGTAGGAGACAAGCGTGGTCGGCTGGAGATTGCCGACCTGGTTGGCTTCGCGTAGCGCCGTCATCACCGATAGCGACGCATAGAGAGCCGGCATGCCCTTGGGGTTGAACCGTCCGCCGTAGAGTTCGGCCCCACGGCCCGAAAGCGGCTCGCGTGCAAAAATGGGGTTCAGCGCTCGATAGAGCTTTCCGCGATACTGCACCGTGTCAGGCGTGCACGCCGGCGTCGATCGCGTCGACATAGTCCAGCACGTCGTCCGCACGGCCGCTGCGCACGAGCTGCATGGCCGTCTGGCCCGAAAAGCCCGGCAGCGGCTCCGAGCGATACCAGGCATAGGCCATCAGTTGCGAACCGAAACGCGGCTCGACCTTGTTGATCACCTCGACCATCTCGCGCAGCCGGCGCTGGGTCTTGTCCGACCGGATACGGTCCTTGCGCTGAACCGCGTCCCTGCCAAGCCCCGCCGTGCGGGCGACCTCCTCGCTGGTCGTGCGGAACGCTTCCGCGATCTTGCGTGGCGCGAAGAGTCCATTGTCGGAATACTGGACGAGACCCATAACCATTTCCTGTCGTCATTTTCGCCACTTGATATGACGCAATATGGCGTCATTTAACGCGGCATTCAAGAGGATTCGTGAGATGAGGGCGGAGGGAGCGACCGTGATGTGCATCACCGTCATGTTCATGGAAATCCGGAAGTTCCATCCTCATCGAGCCAAAGCTGGACGCGGAGGCTGGCGTCCAGGCCCAAATTGGCTGTGAACTCTTCCTGAAATGGCTCCTTTGCCGTGCGCGTCCCTGCTGTAGAAGCGAGCTGATTGCAGAGGGCAGACATTGGCCGAGTTCGATTTCATTGTTGTTGGCGCCGGCTCGGCGGGCTGCGTGCTTGCCAATCGTTTGACCAGATCGGGGAGGCATCGCGTCCTGTTGCTGGAGGCCGGC
Organism: Mesorhizobium shangrilense; assembly: GCF_040537815.1. Lineage (NCBI taxonomy): Bacteria > Pseudomonadati > Pseudomonadota > Alphaproteobacteria > Hyphomicrobiales > Phyllobacteriaceae > Mesorhizobium > Mesorhizobium shangrilense. The sequence goes on along the minus strand of NZ_JBEWSZ010000004.1, from coordinate 91,969 downwards.
GGCAGCGACCGTCGCTTCATGATCCGCATGCCGATCGGCTATGGCCACAGCTTCTACAATCCCAAGGTGAACTGGAAGTTCGAGACCGGGCCGCAGGAAGCGCTTGCCGGGCGCAGCAGCTATTGGCCGCGCGGCAAGGTGCTGGGCGGGTCGTCCTCCATCAACGCCATGGTCTATGTGCGTGGTCAGCGGCACGACTTCGACGATTGGAAACAGGCCGGCAATCCCGGCTGGGGCTGGGATGATGTTCTGCCCTTCTTCAAGTCGATCGAAACCTTCGAGCGGGGTGGTGACGCCATGCGGGGCGACAATGGCGAGTTGCACGTCACCGACATGGCCCCATCGGTGCATCCGCTGTGCAAGGACTGGCTGCTGGCCGCCGAGCAGGCCGGTTTCCACAGAACGCCTGACTACAATGGCGAACAGCAGGAAGGCATTTCGGTCTATCAGATCAGCGCGAAAAAGGGGTTTCGCGCCTCGTCGGCGACAGCCTTTCTGCACCCTGTCACCGGCCGTTCGAACCTGAAGGTCATCACCGGCGCATACGCCACACGCATCCTTTTCGAAGGCTCGCGCGCGGTCGGCGTCGAGTATGAGGTCAGCGGGATCAGGCAGACCGCGAACGCCAGGCGGGAAATCGTCCTGTCCGCGGGCGCGGTGCATTCGCCGGCGCTGCTGCAGCATTCGGGCGTTGGTCCCGGCACTGTGTTGCAGAGGTTCGGCAAGCCGGTCGTGAAGGACATGCCGGGGGTTGGGCAAAACCTTCAGGACCACCTTGGCATCGACTATCTCTATCGCTCGCGCGTGCGCACGCTCAACTCGCAACTGCGTCCCTGGTGGGGCCGGCTGCTGCTTGGCGCGCGCTACATTCTGTTTCGGGATGGGCCGCTGTCGCTCAGCGTCAACCAGGCGGGCGGCTTCGTCAAATCCAGTGACGGTCTCGATCGGGTCGATACCCAGCTCTACTTCTCGCCGGTCAGCTACAGCAAGCCGACGCCCGGTGTGCGGCGGCTCACGCTGCCTGATCCGTTTCCCGGCTTCTTCATCGGCATTCAGCCCTGCCGGCCGACGAGCCGCGGCTCCATCGCCATCGGATCACCGGATGCCAAGGCGGCCCCGGTCATCGAACCGAATTATCTTTCGGCGCCGGGGGACATGGAGCAGATGCTTGCCGGCGTCCGGCTGATACGCCGCATAGCCGCAGCGCCAGCCATGCGCGACGTCATCATCGATGAGATGAAGCCTGGCCCGGCGACGCAGGGCGAGGATGCGCTGATCGCGGATATCCGCGCCCGTTCCGGCAGCGTGTTCCATGCGTCCTGCACTTGCCGCATGGGACCGGATGACGGGCGCAATGTGGTCGATGCGCGGCTGCGCGTGCACGGTCTGCAAGGGCTGCGCGTTGTCGATGCTTCGGTGTTCCCGAACGTGACATCCGGCAACATCAACGCGCCGACCATCATGGTGGCGGAAAAGGGCGCGGCGATGATCCTGGAGGATGCGCGCTAAGTCCGTCGATCGGTTACGGGGCGCTAGCGCCGGTTCTTCTCCAGGACGCCGGCGAGCGTCTCCACGCCCTTGCGAATGGTGCGCTGATCGATCGCGGCAACGCCAAGCACCACCCCACGGTCGGCGTCGGATCGTTCAATGCAGAACCGCCCGATCGGCGAAACGGACAGGCCGGCGGCGTCCGCGTCCGCGCAGACCTTGTCTTCGTTCATAGCGGGCGTACCGAAAGTGCCGACTAGGTGAAAGCCGGCGACCGAGTTGTGAACGTTCAGCAGGCCCTTGAGCTGCTTGCTCGCCGCGTCATGGAAAGCGGCATGGCGCCCGGCATAGATTTCGCGCATGCGGCGTAGATGCGTGGCGAAATGACCATCCTCGATGAAGGCGGCGAGAACGGCCTGGATGCTCGAAGGGACCCCCTGCAGGAAGGCGCCTGAAATGCGCTGGAAGGTGGAGACCAGCGGTTTTGGCGCGATGTAGAATCCCAGGCGCAGCGCTGGAAACATGGTTTTGGAAAATGTGCCGACATAGATGACGCGATCGGCCGTATCGGCGCTCTTCAGGGTTGGCAACGGCCGTCCATCATAACGAAACTCGCCGTCGTAATCATCCTCGATGATCCAGGCGCCTTGCTGGTTGGCGGCGCTCAGCAATTCGCTACGCCGCCGAAGGCTCATCTCGACGCCCATTGGATGCTGGTGCGACGGCGTCACGAAGGCGAGGCGGAAATCCGGTGCCAGGCGCAGCCCGGCTTCGACGGATATGCCTTCCCGGTCGACCGGCACCGGCACCATGCGTGCGCCGCAAGCGATCAGGCTATTGCGCGCGCCGATGGCGCCGGGATTCTCGAACCATACCGGATCGCCCGGATTGAGGAGTACGCGGCCAATGAGGTCGAAGGCCTGCTGGGCGCCATTGACGATGAAGATCTGTTCGGTGTCGCAGGACACGCCGCGATTGGCCCGCAGATGCTCGGCGATTGCCGCGCGCAGCCGCGGATGGCCGTGGGCGTCGGAATACCCCATGATCAGGTCGCGCGGCTCGCGCCAGTGCTTGGCGGTCAGGCGCGCCCAGATCGCCAGTGGAAAGGCGTCATAGTCGGGCAGGCCGGTGATGAAGGCGCGCGGCCTGTGCGGATGAGCCAGCCGCTGGAAAAAGCGCGGCGAGGCGTCGGCGATGATATCGGCCAGCCTTGTCGACGACGGCGCCGATGGCGGCGTTATCGCCAGGGGCTGCGTCGGCTTGCTGGTCTCGGCCAGGTCGGACACGTAGGAACCGGAGCCGGTTCGCGAGACGATAAGGCCTTCGGCTGCCAGGCGTTCGAACACGGACAATGCCGTGGTGCGCGAAATATCGAGCTCCTTCGCCAGGGTGCGGCTCGAAGGCAGCCGCTTGCCGCTCGGCAAGGCGCCGGAGGTGATCAACTGTCGTACGGCGGCATAGACCTGGGTGGTGATCGATTTGTCCAGCGAACGGTCGACGGCGATCGCGAACAGCAATTCACCGGCAGACCGTTTCACCATCTGACCATCGCCTCGGTTTGAGCGTTATTTGCATTTCATCGGGATAACCGGCTTTCGGATTTTTCGAAAGTGGACCTTACCGGGCATGTGGTTGCGATTTCATAGTCCCAGCCGATACCCCCACGTTTTCCGAGGTCCGACTTGAAGATCAAACGCATCGAGACGTTCACCACGCAATATGTCGGCTTCGTCCGTATAACGGATGAGGAGGGCAGGCAGGGCATCGGTCAGGTGTCGACCTACAATTCCGACATCACGTCGGCCGTCTTGCACAGGCAGGTCGCGCCCTATGTGCTTGGCGTGGCCTTCGACGACATCGACGCGTTGACCGATCGGGTGATCGAGCGCGAGCACAAATTTCCCGGCTCCTACATGAAGCGGGCGCTTGGGGGCCTGGACACGGCCATCTGGGATTTGCGCGGCAAGCTGGCTGGCCTGCCGGTCGTCTCGCTGCTCGGCGGCACGCCCGGCAAATTGCGCGCCTATGCCTCCTCCATGAAGCGCGACATCACGCCGGCCGCCGAGGCCGAGCGTTTCAAGCGGCTGCAAGGCGAGTTCGGCTTCGATGCTTTCAAGTTTCGCGTGGCTGCCGAATACGGCCATGACGTCGACGAGTGGCCGGGGCGGACCGAGGAGATCGTTCCAACCATCCGCAAGGCTCTGGGTGACAAGGCAGCCCTCCTCGTCGATGCCAATAGCGGCTTCTCGCCCAGGCGCGCTATCGAGGTCGGCGCCATGCTCAAGGACAACGGCGTCGAGCATTTCGAGGAGCCGTGCCTGTATTGGGAGTTCGAGCAGACCAAAGAGGTTGCGGATGCCCTCGACATCGCCGTGACCGGCGGCGAACAGGATTGCGAGATCCCGACCTGGCGCCACATGATCGAGATGCGCGCCGTCGACATCGTGCAGCCGGACATACTCTATCTCGGCGGCATCAGCCGTACCTTGCGCGTGTGCGCCATGGCCAGGGCGGCGGGCCTGCCAGTGACGCCGCACAGCGCCAATCTTGGCTTGGTGACGCTGTTCACCATGCATCTGCTGCGCGCCATCGAGGGCGCCGGCAAATATCTCGAATTCTCCATCGAGGGCCCGGATTACTATCCCTGGCAGGACGGTCTGTTCGTCAAATCGCCTTATACGGTCGAAAACGGCATGGTTGCCGTGTCGGACGAGCCGGGGTGGGGTATCGAGATCGATCCTGAATGGCTTGCCAAATCCAGCTACCAGATGAGCGAGGTCGCGTGATGGCCCCCATGCCCGCCGCGAACAATCCTGATTTTGGTCCTCTGCCGTCGCGTCATTTCATCGACGGCGAATGGCGGGCGTCGTATTCGGGGGCGACGATGCCAACATTCGATCCCGGCAGCGCCGAGATCCATGCGGAATTCGCAGCCGGCGGCGCCGACGATATCGCGGATGCCGTTGCCAGTGCCCGACGGGCAGGGCAGGGCGAATGGCGCAAGCTCTCACCCGCCGAGCGGGGGCGCATCCTGGCGAAGGCCGCAATCCTGATCCGTGAAAATGCCGAGCGCCTGGCCGTGGCGGAAGTGCTCGACAGCGGCAAGACGCTTGCCGAGGCGCGGGGCGATGTCCGGGGCTCCGCCCGTGCCTTCGAATATTATGCCGGGGCGGCCGACAAGCATGAGGGCAAGACCTATCCGCTTGGCCCCGACTACACCTCCTATTCGATCGAGGAGCCGGTCGGCGTCACCGCGCATATCGTGCCGTGGAACTATCCGCTGTCGACCGCCTGCCGCTCGATCGCACCGGCGCTCGCGGCCGGTTGCACGGCCGTGGTCAAGCCGGCCGAGCAGACGCCGATGACGGCACTGCTTCTGGCGGAGATCCTGGTCCAGGCCGGCCTGCCGCGTGGCGTCTGCAATGTCGTGACCGGGACGGGCACCGGCGCCGGCGCGCCGCTGGTGTCCCACCCCGATGTCCGCCATGTCACCTTCACGGGGTCGACGGCGACGGGCATCCATGTGATGAAGGCGGCGGCGCAGAACATCGCCTCGGTCACGCTCGAACTGGGCGGAAAATCGCCCAACATCGTGTTGGCCGACGCCGATATCGATCTGGCGCTCGACAATGTCGTCGGTGCTATCTTCGAGAATGCCGGCCAGATCTGTTCCGCCGGTTCGCGGCTGGTGATCGAGCGCTCGATCCATGCCGAGTTCATCGAAAAGCTGGCCGCCCGTGCACGCGCCCTGCGCATCGGCCATGGCCTGTCGGAGGGCATCAATTTCGGTGCGATCAATTCGGCCGAACATCTGCGCAAGGTATCCGCCTATGTGGCAGGCGCCAGGGCGCGCGGCGTCGAAGTTGCCGTTGGCGGCAACGCCACAACCGACCCCGCTACCGGGAAAGGCTGGTTTTTCGAGCCGACCATCCTCGATCGCGTCACATGGGATGACCCGGTCGTGCAGGAAGAGATTTTCGGGCCGGTGCTTGCCGTGCAGGTCGTCGACAGCGCCGAGGAGGCGATCACTGCCGCGAACTGCACCGACTTTGCGCTGGTCGCCGGCCTTTTCACGCGCGATCTCTCGAAGGCACATCGTATCGCCAGGGATGTCGATGCCGGCCAGGTCTATGTGAACGAGTATTTTGCCGGCGGTATCGAGACGCCGTTCGGGGGCAACCGCCGTTCCGGCATCGGCCGGGAAAAGGGACTGATCGCGGTCGCCAGCTATTGCAAGACCAAGGCGGTGACGATCCGTCTGTAAGCGGAGGCGCTTGGTCAAGCGGTATGATCTTTCAGCGAAAGTGGACCTTTTTGACCAGCAGCGTCCCTCGCATGGTGATCTGGGAAAAATGAGCCTTGTCGAAATTCGAAGCAGGCCAACAACGGGAGAACTCGATGATTTTGAAGAAACTTGCGGCAGGTTTGATCGGCGCCGTGGCGCTGATGACGATGTCGGGCATCGCCCATGCGGAAAAGCTGCGGCTTCTGACCTGGGGCGGCTATGCGCCGGACAACGTCGTGCAGCTGTTCGAGAAGGAAAATCCGGACATCGAGGTCGAGGTGACCCTCTCCAACAATGAAGAGATGATCGCCAAGCTGCGCGCCACGGGCGGCGCCGGCTTCGACCTGGCGCAGCCGAGCCATGACCGTATCTTCGCCGCGCAGAAGGAATACGAGATCTACAAGCCGATGAACCTGTCGAAGATCGACACGGCGGTGATGCAGGACAATCTCCTGGAGGCTGTCAAGGCCAATGCCACCATCGACGGCAAGGTCTACGCCGTGCCGCATCAGTGGGGCACGTCCGGCCTGATTGCCGACATCAGCAAGGCGCCGAACGTCAAGGGCTGGGGCGACCTGTGCGATCCGCAATACAAGGGCCGCACCTCGATGCGCCTGAAGCGCACCATCCTGCTGGGCACCGCCTTCTCGCTTGGCAAGGATCCGTTCGCGCTCTATGCCGACAAGGCGGGGTACCAGAAGATGCTTGACGAGGTGACCGAGAAGCTGATCGCCTGCAAGAGCAATGTGAAGACCTATTGGAACGGTGGCGACGACCTTGCCACCCTGCTGCTCTCCGGCGAAGTGGTCGCTTCGGAAACCTGGGATTCGACGGCCTTCAAGCTCTATGGCCAGAACAAGAACCTGGTCTACATCCCACCAGCCACCGGTGCATTGGCCTGGATCGATACCTTTGCCATTCCGCGCAAGGGCAAGGCCGACGATGCCGCCTACAAATGGATCAACTTCGTGCTGCGTCCCGACATCGTGAAGCTGATGTCGGACTCGACCGGCGCCATCTCGGCGGTCAAGGGTGGCGTCGACCTGCTGCCGGACGACAAGAAGGCCGCTGTGAAAGTCGCTTTCGACGACAAGGCCATGGCCAATCTGAAATTCTTCGCCAATATCCCGCCCGGCATCGAAGATATGGAAGGCAAGGCGCTGGAACGTATCAAGGCCGCGACTTCGAACTGATCCAATCAGCTGCCGGTCCGCGAGGCGCATATCGCCCGCGGGCCGGCGGCACCGGCTTTTGGCGACCCCCTTATGCATGATCTTCAGTGCCAGGACCTTATCAAGCGATTTGGTCCCTTTGTCGCGGTCAACGGCGTTTCCTTCGACGTGCCGCGCGGTTCATTCTTCTCGATCCTCGGTCCTTCGGGCTGTGGCAAGACGACCTTGATGCGCATGATAGCTGGCTTCGAGTCACCCAGCAGCGGTGACATCCGCATCAAGGGTGCCTCGGTCGTTTCAACGCCGCCCAACAAGCGCAGCGTCAAGATGGTGTTCCAGCACCTGGCCCTGTTCCCGATGATGAATGTCGGCGAGAACATCGCCTATGGTTTGCGTTGCCGGGGCGAGAACAAGGCCGATATCGGCCGCAAGGTCGCAGCGGTGCTCGATCGCGTCGGTTTGCCGGGGGTTGCCGAAAAACAGATCTCGCAATTGTCCGGCGGCCAGAAGCAACGCATCGCCATCGCTCGCTGCATGGTGCTCGAACCCGACGTCCTCCTGCTCGACGAACCGCTGGGCGCTCTTGACCTGAAGCTTCGCGAACGCATGAAGATCGAGCTGAAACTCCTGCAGCATCAGTTCGGCACCACCTTCCTCTACATCACGCACGATCAGTCCGAAGCCCTGGTCATGTCCGACAATGTCGCCGTCATGAATGCCGGCCGCTTCGAGCAGATCGGTTCGCCGCAGGAACTCTACAACAATCCCCGCACGGGCTTCGTCGCGGGCTTCGTCGGCGACAGCAACCGCTGGCCGGGTCGTGTGACCGTCGTGGATCGAGGCGAGGCGCGCGTGGAACTTCAGGGCGGCGGGGAGGTGATCGCCGCGGCCGGAGATGGCAATGTGAAAGCAGGAGCCAATGTCGAGGTCTTCGTGCGGCCGGAGGTCATTTCGCTCGGCGCGGCCAAGGACGCCAACGTCATGACCGGCACCGTCGACAGCTTACTGTTCAATGGCGCCAGCAGCCGCATCCTTGTGCGGACCGGCGGCGGCAACCTGGTCGAGGTCGGCCACGCCGGGACATCCGCCATCAAGTCCGGCGACACGACCGAGATCTCCTGGGCGCGCAAGCATGCCCTGTGCTTCACCATGGCGGGATAGGCCATGGTCCGTTCCGATGCCGGCAAGCTGTCGCTGATCCTTCTGTTCATGCCCTTTGCCCTGTGGCTCGTTCTGTTGATCCTGCTGCCGCAGGTCGGTATCGGCTACCTGTCGCTGCGCGAGAAACTAGGCCCCGGCGAGTACACGTTCGGCGTTTCCAACTATGTCGACTTCATCCGCGAGCCGATCTACTGGAACACGCTGTTGCGCACGGCCTGGATGTCGATCCTGGTGACGATCCTGGCGCTCATCGTGGGCTTTCCGGTCGCTTACTACATTGCCAAGATCGCCCGCCAGCGTTCGCGCGCGGCTCTGTTCCTGATGTGCCTTATCCCGCTCTGGGTCAGCGATCTTGTCCGTGCCTTTGGCTGGATCGTGCTGCTGCGGGAAACCGGTCTGATTTCCGGCCTCCTGCAGAAGGTGGGGTTGATCAATGGCCCTGTCGAGCTGCTGTACAACGACGTAACGGTGGTGATCGGTCTCGTCTACACCGTCGTGCTGTTCATGATCGTGCCGCTGGTGTCGACGCTCGACGGCATGGACGATGCCATGATCGAAGCCGGCTACAATCTGGGCGGCAGCCGGTTCACCGTGTTCCGGCGCATCGTCGTCCCCTATGCCATGCCTGGCATCGTTGCCGGCTGCATCATCGTCTTCATGCTCACCGCCGGCAGTTACCTGACGCCGATCCTGCTCGGCGGCAAGAACAGCATGTGGTTTACCGAACAGATCTATGAGCAGTTCGTCACCCGCTACAATTGGGAGTCGGGTGCGACCTTCGGCGTGCTGTTGCTGGCCTTTACCTCGCTTGTCGTCTGGCTTGGTCTGCGTCTCACCGGCCAGAGCCTGGCCTCCACCGTGGCGAAGGACTAGCCATGAACGTCGCCGCGCCGCAGTCGACTGCCCTCCGCCTGATCTATGGCGGCTATATGCTCGTCTTCTTCCTCTACCTCGCTGCGCCACTGGTGGCGGCGGGGGTGTTTGCCTTCAATGATTCCCTGTTTCCGGCACTGCCCTGGAAAGGCTTCACCCTCGACTGGTTCTTCGGCACCAGCGAACCCAAGCTTGGCATGTTCCATGACCGGCGCCTGATGGAAGGGCTGTGGAACTCCCTCTATATCGGTGCGATCGTCTCGGTGCTTTCCGTGGCGGCCGGCACCTGCAATGCCTTCCTGTTCGAGCGCAAGCAGTTCCCCGGCAAGAGCCTGCTCTATGTGCTGATGATCGTGCCGTTGGTCATCCCCGGCGTTATTCTTGGTATTTCGATCCTGGTCTTTGCCAGCATGATTGCAAACGGCGTGGAGGATTCCTTCGGCTGGGACATGGATTTCCTGCGGCCCGGCACTTTCCTGGTCGTTCTCGGCCAGTTCTCCTTCCTGGTGACCATCACCTCGCTGGTGATCGCCGCGCGCTTGCGCAAGTTCGACGTGGCGCTGGAGGAGGCGGCCTTGAACCTTGGCGCATCGCGCGTACGGGTGCTGGCGACGGTGACGTTGCCCTATCTGGCGCCGGCACTGTTTTCGGCCTTCGTGGTGGCGTTCCTGGTATCGTTCGAGAACTTCAATACCACGCTCATGCTCGTGGGCTCCGACTCGCCGCTGACGATCACCATGTATGATCGCATGGCGAAGGCCGGCTCGACGCCGGTGCTGAATGCCGTGTCGCTTTTCCTGATGGTTGCGTCCGGCCTGCTGGCTTTGCTCAGTGTCATCGCCCAGAGGGGCAAGGAACCGGCCAGTAGCTGACGGAGATCGAGAGCCGGTGCGTCATCGTGCGGCCCCCGCGAGGCCAGCCGCTTGCCTTGAAAATCAGGAGAAAATAGACTAAGTCCTATGAACTAAGTCAGGGAATCCGGCAATGCGCACCGTCAATATCCATGAGGCCAAGACGCATCTCTCGCGCCTTGTCGATCGGGCGGCCAAGGGTGAATCCTTCGTCATTGCCAAGTCGGGCAAGCCGATGGTGAAAGTTGTGGCGATGGACACACCTCCCACCTCTGAAACGCGCCGTGTTGGGTTCATGGCCGGGCAATTTTCCGTCCCGGAGGATTTCGACCGCATGGCCGGCGAGGAAATCGAGAAGATGTTTGGCGGCGACGCGTGAAGCTGCTGCTCGACACGCATCTTCTGCTGTGGGCGGCGGCCGAGCCCTACAAGCTTCCGCTCACCGCCGTGGCGGAAATCGAGAATCCCGACAACGACCTCATGTTCAGCGCCGCCAGTCTCTGGGAAGTCGCGATCAAGCGTGGCTTGGGTCGCGCCGACTTCAGCGTCGACCCACGTCTTCTGCGCCGAGGCCTGCTCGACAACGGCTATCATGAGCTGCCTGTCACCAGTGAGCATGCCGTGGCCGTGGATGGGCTTCCCCCCATCCACAAGGACCCGTTCGATCGTCTCCTGATAGCCCAATCGATCGTGGAAGGCGTCACATTGCTGACCGTTGACGACCTTGTTGCGCGGTATCCGGCACCCGTCCGTCGACTTTGACCAAGTTGCCCTCGATTTCAATGGGAGATCAGGCGTTCAAGCCGGAATCCTGACAGTCGATTGGCCCTGGGCCGCCGAGGTTGTGGGCTCGGACTGTCGGACGGCTGAGCGCAGCGCTGCCCTGGCATATTTCTGCGCGATCATGGCGCAGACCATGAGCTGGATCTGGTGGAAGAGCATCAGCGGCAGGACGATCGCGCCGACGCCCTGGCCGGCAAAGATGACGTTGGCCATCGGGACGCCGCTGGCCAGACTTTTTTTCGAGCCGCAGAATGTGATTGTGATTTGGTCGGCCTTGTCGAAGCCGAGAAGCCGGCTGCCATAGGTCGTGAACAGAAGCACCAGGCCGAGCAACACCATGTCGGCGACAACGACCACGGCGATGTCGCGCAGCGAGAACATGTGCCACAGCCCCTCGGCGACCGCCGTGCTGAACGCCAGATAGACGACCATCAGGATCGAGCCGCGATCGACCGGCATCAGCAGTTTCTTTTGAGAGCGTATCCAGTTGCCGATCCGCGGTTCCAGGATCTGTCCGAGTGCAAAGGGCAGGAGCAGTTGCACCAGGATCTGGCTCACCGCGTCCCATGAGAACGCGCCATGCCCGCCGATCGAGAAGAGCAGTCCGACGAGCAAGGGTGTCAGGAACATGCCGAAGATGTTGGAGGCGGATGCCGAGCAGATGGCCGCGGGAACATTTCCGCCGGCCATCGAGGTGAACGCGATCGAGGATTGCACCGTCGATGGCAGGACGCAGAGAAACAGGATGCCGAGGTAGAGCGGCTTGGGCAGGATCGAAGCTGGCAGATAGCCGAGTCCAAGACCCAGCAGCGGGAACAGGCCAAAGGTCGTCAGAAGGATGACAAGGTGCAGGCGCCAATGCATCAGGCCGGCAACAACCACATCCCGCGAGAGCCTGGCGCCGTGCAGGAAGAACAGAAGCGCCACGGCGAGATTGGTCGCGGTCGCGAACCATTTCGCGAACACCCCGGTTGCCGGTGCAATCGACGCAAGCGCGACGGTGCACAAGAGGAGGATCAGAAAGGAGTCCGGCAGAAAGCGGCGCATGGCATGTTCGTTCCAGAGTGTGGTCAACGCCGCCTTTTCCTACATTGCGAAATGAGATACAAGAAATAACAGTTATTGCAATTTGGGATATCAATGCTCGACCTGGTCCAGCTCCGCAGCTTCGTCACCGTCCAGGAAATGGGAAGCTTCACCTTCGCCGCCGAAAGGCTGGGGCTCGGTCAGTCCACCGTCAGCCAGCACATCCGCAAGCTGGAGGTGGCGATTGGCAGGCAGTTGCTGGCGCGGGACACGCACAAGGTGGTGCTGACGCCCGATGGCGAAGCCTTGCTTGGTCATGCCCGGACCATGCTGTCGATAGAAGGGCAGGTGCAGGCGCTTTTCACCGCGCAGAAGCTGCGCGGCACCTTGAGGCTCGGCGTGTCCGAGGACTTGGTCACCAGCCGTCTGCCGGCGGTGCTGGAGGATTTCGTCCGATCCCATCCATCCGTTGATCTTGAACTGACCGTTGCGCTCAGCGGCACGCTCTACGAGATGCAGGACAATGGCGAACTCGATCTTGTCCTGGCAAAGCGCCGGCTTGGCGACAGCCGTGGTCGGCTCGTCTATCGCGAGCCACTTGTCTGGCTCGCCCGCGATCCGGAACACGTTCTGTCGTTGGCGGCCTTGCCGTTGATCGCCTTCCCGCCGCCAAGCGTCACCCGCAGCATCGCGCTGGAAGCGCTCGAGCGGCACGGCATGCCGTGGCGCATCGTCTGCACCTGCGGCAGCTTGAGCGGCCTGACGGCCGCCGCCCGCGCCGGCATGGGGGTTTTGGTGCAACCGCAAAGCATGTCTCCTCCAGGCCTGAAGGAGATCGGCCATCTGCCGCAGCTGGAGGATGTGGAATTCGTCCTCATCCCGAGCAAGGGCGCCGATCGGGCGCTCGTCTCGGCACTTTCCGAGGATATCCTGACCAAGGTGAGGGGTCTGCGCTGAAACCATTCGCATGACGATGGCGGCCGCCTTGCCGGATAAGCGGCGGGCGGCTCGCGCGATCCGCTGTGCATGGGGTCGCGGCGGACGAGAATCCAGTCCCGTTGACCGACGGGCCGGTCGAGCGTCGTCGCTTCGACCGATTCAGGAGATCACAGGCCCTCTTCCCGCGCATAGGCGGCGAGGAGATCGGGGAAATCATTCCCTGGATTGGCTTTCAACAAGGCGCGCGTGGTGATGGCGTCAATGTGATGTTCCATCAGGGCGGCTGCCTTGTTCCGGTCGGAAACGGCCAGGGCGGCAATGATTTCGCGGTGCTCCGACACGGCGCAATCCGACGAATGCGGCCGTCCGTAGAGCGACAGGATGAGCGACGAGCGCGAAACCAGTTCCGTGACATAGCGCAGCAACAGGTCGTTTCCCGTCAGCGACGCAAGCAGCACATGAAATTCGCCGGCCAGTTGGATCGACGACGCCGTATTGTTGGCCTTGGCCATGTCCTCGGCGTCGACATGGGCTTCGAGCTGTTTGATCTTCTGCGGCGTCAGCTTGCCGATCAGCGTATCGACCACCAGCGCTTCGAGTGCCCGGCGCACCTCGAATATGTTGTGGCCTTCCTCAAGGCTCGGCTGGGCGACACAGGCGCCCTTGTGCGGGCGCAATTCGACCAGGCCTTCGCCGTTCAGCCTTGCCAGGGCCTGCCTGACGATGGTGCGGCTGACGCCCAGCCGCTCGCCGATCGAATCCTCCGGCAGTTTCGTGCCCGCCGTCAGCGCCTGGTCGAGTATGACGCGCTTCAAGGTGCGATAGACCGCATCGGACTTGGAGACCGCGGATTTCGGGTTTTTATTGCGAATGTTGATTGTCATCATCGATCCTGAATTCTTATCCAAGCGCACAAGAAGAAGAGCATTCGCAAAGCTGGAGTTTAGAGAAGTTAACGGTCCGGCGTCGAGGGCATAAATCTGTCGGCCCGCGTGCCAACAAGATTATTCCCGATGGCTGTTCGATGGTTTGGAAAGCCCTCATGCCACGAATGTCCGATAGCTGGGAGGGAAAATCTCGGCGACGTTCGGATGCCGCCAGGTGCGTTGCGGGTAGCGCTCGACAAGCCGTTCGAACTGGGCCTGTGCGCGCCGGTGGGCCGCATCGAAGTCGAAGTCCGGAATGGTTCGGCCGCTCATCACCGTGCGCCCGTCGATGATGACCGTGTGCACGTCGCGCCCGCTCGCGGACGTCATCAGGCAGGCGATCGGATCGATAACCTGGCCAAGATGATTGCCGGACAGGTCGAACACGACGATATCCGCGGCTGCTCCCGCTTGCAGACGTCCGAGATCAGGCCGCCCGAGCGCATCGGCGCCGCCAATCGTCGCCGCGTCATAGAGGTCGGCGGATGTCGGCGTTTCCATAGTGCCCGCCATGATCCGGCCGAGCATCAGGCCGAGCTGCATGTTCTGCACCATGTCCGGCGGCCAGGTGTCCGTGCCCATTCCGATGCGCAGGCCCTTGCTGCGAAGGCGGGAGAAATTGTCGAGCGCCACGCCATGCCTGGCCATGACCAGCGGGCAATGGACCAATGTCGCGCCGGAACCGGCGATGATTTCTAGGTCGTGGTCGTCGGCATGGGTGCCATGCGGCAGCAACGCCCGTTCGCTGAGAAAGCCGATGTCCCGGAGCCAGCGGGCGGACGTCGTGCCGAACCGGCGGTGAACCGTCTCGACCTCGAACGAAGACTGGCAGCAATGCAGCCGGACCGGCACGCCGAGATCGCGCGCGGCATCGGCGGTCCTGCGCATCAAGTCGGCGGTCCAGAACTCCACCCGGTCCGGCGCAAGCATCGTACGCACCAACCCGCCAGAGCGTCCTTCGTGCTGCTTGCAAAAGGCGATGGCATCCTCCAGGCCTGCCGCGCCGCGCTCTTCGTCCACCTCGACGACGATGCTGCCGTCCGCTTCGATAACGGAATGTCCGGCGCGAAAGGCAGGCCCCAGATAGGTGCGAAGCCCCAATTCCGCGGCGCTTTCGGCGGCGGAAGCGAACTCGTCGGATGTTTCGTTCCACGCACGGTAAAACAGCGATGCGATCGGCAATGCGGTGGTGATGCCGTTGCGGATTATCTGCGCGAAAGCATAGTGTTTCTGGAACGCCAGTTCGTCGCGGTCCAGCATTTCGGCTGGCCCGGCTTCCACATAATCGCGCGGCCAGACGCGGCCTTTTTTCCAGCCCGGTTGATGATCGAGGCCGAGCACGCCGGTATCCAGGTCCGAAAGCGCGTCCAGGTCGATGAAACCCGGGCCTATAAGGGCCATGCCATGGTCGATCCGCTGTTTTACCGGCCCGGCATAGTGATGGCCGACGAAGACGATCCTGCCGTTTTCGTAGACGACCTCACCATTCTCAAGCAGGACGTGGCGTCCGTTCCGATGGCCGACAACCCATCGGGCGGTAAGCAGGAAGGCTCCGTCGTCGCGCCGGTTCGCCTGATGGCTATGCGGCATCGGGCAGATCTCCGCTCAGCACACCATCGCGCACCAATATGCGCCCACCACGGATGACCGTGCGCTTTTGCGGGGTAAGGGCGACGGCTTCCGCCAGGGTCCGCGCGCCAACCAGCACGACATCGCCATGGCAACCCGGCGAAAGCCCATAGTCGGTCAGGCCAATACCCTGCGCGCCACCAAAGGTGCAAATACGCGCCGTCTCTTCCAGATCGGCATCGTTGGTCATGCCGTTGCGCTGCGCCAGATATTTGGCCCGTTCCAGCATGTCGCCATTGCCCCATGGCTCCCAGGTGCCCTGGATGCCGTCGGAACCGGATGCCACGACGAGACCGGACTGGCGCATCATGCGCAGCGGAACCGCCGGTGCGGACGGGCTGCCGACCGTCATGACGGCGATGTTTTCGGCGACCAGCGCATCGATCAGCGCATGCTGCCTTTGCGTATCCAGCATGCCGAGGCAATAGGCATGGCTCGCCATGACGCGACCCTGGAGGGAAAGCGCGCGCGTCCGTTCGACGATAAGTTCGAGGCAGAAGGCGCCCAATTCTCCCGGCTCGTGCAGATGAATGTCGATCGGCTTGCCGTATCGATCCGCGAGCGCGAAAATTGCGTCCAGATGCTCAACCGGGTCCCGCTCGATCGTTGCCGGGTCGATGCCGCCAACAATATCGGCTCCAGCCTTCAGCGCCTCCTCCATCAGCGTCAGCGTGCCTTCGCGCCTCAGCATGCCGCTTTGCGGGAAGGCGACGATCTGCACGTCGACCAGTCCCTTGAAGGCTTCCCGCGTTGCAATGACGCCCTCGATGTTGGCGATGCCGATTTCCGTATCCACGTCGACGTGGCTGCGGATATGCGTCACGCCGAAAGCCAGCGTCTGCACGACCTGGCGCGCCGATTGCCTGCGCGCATCAATGCCCAGCTCCCGCTTGGCGTTCCGGTCGGCCAGGATTCTGTCGCTTCGTGTCGGGCCGACACGATTGTGAAACCAGTCCATGCCGACAAGCGTCTTGTCGAGATGCGTGTGCGCCTCGACAAGGCCGGGCAGGGCGACCTGTCCGCGCCCATCGATCTCCTCAGCCGCTTCCCCGCCGATTGCTTCCGCGAACCGACCGTCGCGAATATAGAGATCGGTCGCGGTGCCGCCCAATGGCCTGACATTACGGATGAGAAGGTCTTCGGTCATTTGGGTTCCCACTGTTCGCGTAACGGTCTCGATGCCGGCCTATGCCAGGCCCGCGCGGTTCATCATCAGGTGGAAGGCGCTTTCGGCGCGATCCAGAATGGCGTCTTCATCATGGCCGACAAGCTTGCGTCCACGCATAAGAATACGCCCGTCGACAATTGTCGTGTCCACATCGGCGCCGTTGGCGAAGCGTGCCAGCCGTTGCACGGGATGCGCGGGCGGCCACAGATGCGGCTGGCGCATGTTGACCAGGATGATATCCGCGCGCTTGCCCGGCTCCAGCGAGCCGATGTCGTTTTCCATCGACAGAGCGCGCGCGCCTTCGATGGTCGCCATCTCCAGCAGTTGCAGCGGCGGCAGGACCGCATCATTCCTGAAATGCCGGGCGTGATAGCGGTGCGCCTGGAACATGTTGCGGAACATGTCGAAGGAACGGTCGGGCGCTGACGCGTCGGTGCCGAGCGATACGGTGACGCCGCCCTCCATCAGTTCCGTCGCCGGGCAACGGCCCGAGACCGACATCAGCGCGCTTGGATTGTGCGCCACTTTCGCGCCGGAGCGTTTCAGCGCGGCGATGTCTCCTTCGGTCAATTCGATGCAGTGCGCCAGCAGCGAATGTTCGTCGAACAGCTCGAGCCGCTCCGCATTGGCGGCGATGGAACCTTCGCGGTGTCCGTCCTGAATGAAGAGCACACGCTTTTCACGAGAAAGATCGCGCGCTTTGCAAGAGAGATTGTATACCGATTGATCGTCAAGTTCCCCTGCGGTGAACACTGGAAGGGAAACCGCGACCCGCAGCCGGCTATCGCGATCCGCCCAATCGTCGATGATCTCGGCGCACACGGCCAGCTGGGCATCCGGCGAAACGGTGATTTCCGCATAAGGGGTTTGTGCGTGGTCACGATAGATGTGGGAGGAGGTAGGCCGGTTCGGCCCGACGGCGAGTATTTCGCGTACGCCCATATCGGCGATTGCGGCCAGATGCGCCTGCGCAGCCTCCGGCGCCTCGGTACGCATGATATCCGGCCCGCCGCCGAACAGCAGGGCGGCGGTGGTCGTGCCGCATTTAATGCGCTCAAGCGCCGATAATGCGGCTTCCGCGGCCCAGAATTCCGTGTCGGATGCCTGCGCATAGATACGGCCGGCGATATTCATCCACGCCTCGGAATCGTCTCCCAGGCCTTTCGTCAGCATGTGCCCCGCATGCGCGTGCGTGTCGACGAGACCCGGCATGACAACCATTCCCGAGGCGTCAATGCGAGTCACGTTCGGATCTGTCACGGAGTGCGAACCGTCGCCGACGGCGGTGATCCGGCCATCCTCCACCAGGACATGCCCTTTCGAGAAGATCTGGCGACCTGCGTCCATGGTGACGATCACACCGTTTTCTATCAGCAACGCCCTAGTCATCGGCAATCCCTTCGCAACGGTCATTTGAGCGGTTTTGCACATAGCAAACGAAATCGAATATGCGCGCCTTGATATTGTGCACAATATGTGTACGCTATAAATGGGGATAACGGTATCCAATAATCTGAAAACTTCGTATACAAATGGGAGAAGAGAATGAGGAAATGCGCTAGGGCCCTGTTGGCGGGGCTTGCCATGGTGGTGTCGGTGACGGCGCCGTCACTTGCACAGACGCTGCGCTGGTCGTCCGCCGGCGACGTCATTTCGTACGATCCGAATGCCCAGGTCGACAGCTTCACCCAGAGCGTGCAGAACATGGTGTTCGACGGTCTGGTGCGTCGCAACAAGGACATGGCTATCGAGCCGGCCCTTGCGACCTCCTGGGAGATCGTCTCGCCGACCCGCTGGCGCTTCCATCTGCGGCAGGGCGTCAAGTTCCATGAAGGCCAGCCCTTCAATGCCGACGACGTGGTCGCCACCATCCAGCGCCAGATCGATCCCGGCGCACGCAACAAGGAAAACCTCTCCGCCGTCACCGGCGTCGAGAAAGTCGATGATTACACGGTCGACCTGACCCTGCGAGGACCCTATCCGCTACTGCTGAACGATCTTGTCGCCATCTACATGATGAGCAAGCCGTGGATGGCGGAGCACAACGCGCTCAAGCCAGGCAATGCCTCGACGGGCGTCGTCACCTACGCCAGCAATCATGCCAATGGCACGGGCGCGTTCAAGCTGGTCAGCTACGAGCCGGACTCGCGCTCTGTCTTCGCCGTCAACAAGGATTGGTGGGACAAGCCGCAGCACAATCTGACGGGCGTGGAATTCCGCCCCATCGCCTCGAACGCCACCCGCGTCGCGGCACTGCTGTCCGGCGAACTGGACATGATCGCGCCGGTTCCGCTGCAGGATATCGACCGGGTCGGCAACACCCCGGGCTTGAAGGTGGTCGAGAACCCGTCCTTGCGCGAAATCTTCCTCGGCTTCAGCTTCCGGCCGGAACTCCATGCCGCACCCGGCAAGCCCAATCCGCTGCTGAATGTGAAAGTACGCCAGGCGCTCTGGCATGCGGTTGACCTGACCACGATCCAGAAGCGGCTGATGCGCGGAAAGTCGCGCACCTCCGGCATGCTGGTCGCGCCACAGGTCACCGGCTATGACAAGTCGATCGACGTGCCCCTGGACTATGATGTCGCGAAGGCGAAGTCCCTGCTGGCGGAAGCCGGTTACCCCGACGGCTTCAAGGTCGGGCTGGCCTGTTCCAACGACCGCTACATAGCCGACGAACAGATCTGCCTGGCGATCGCATCGATGTGGGCCAAGATCGGCGTCCTGGCCGACGTGAATGTCGAGAGCAAGACCACCTACTTCCCCCGCATGGATAAGGGCGATCTCGACATCTACATGCTGGGCTGGGCGTCACTGCCGCCGATGGACGGCTACAGCGTGCTGCAGGCCTTGCTGGCGACCAATGACGGCAATTATGGCGGCAGCAATCCCAACGGGCTTTCCGATGCCAAGATCGACGAACTGGCCCGTTCGGCATCGACCGAACTCGACGAGGCCAAACGCGTCGACATGCTGAAGGCGGCCTTCAAGGTCACGCATGACGAAGCCCTCTATTTACCGCTGCACCAGCAGCCGGTCGCCTGGGCGATGAGCGACAAGGTCGACATGCCCCAGTTCCCCGACGAGTATGTGCGTCCCTGGTTCGCGCATATGAACTAGGTCCCAGGAAAGCGGCACCAAAGCGTGCCCGCGAAAGCGAAGGAGCTTTCGCGGGCAGACCCAAATCGGTTGGACCACCTGCCACCTTCAGTGGATCGCGAGGTGCTCCAACGGCGGCGCAAGTCCCGCCTGTCTCGATCCGCGCTTCCAAGAAGGTTCTTCCTGATGATCCGGATTCTATCGGTGAGGCTGCTGCAGGCGATCTTTGTGATGGTCGCCGTAACCGCCATCGCCTTCCTCATGTTCCGCTTCGTCGGCGATCCCGTCGCCACGATGGTGCGCGAAGGCGCAAGCCAGGCCGAGAAGGACGCCCTGCGCGTCGCTCTCGGCCTCGACAGGCCGCTTTTGATCCAATACCTCGAATTTGTCGGGCGCGCGCTTCATGGCAACCTGGGCACCAGCTTTCGCTACCAGGAGCCCGTTGCCAGCCTTCTGCTGACCAGGCTTCCCGCGACGCTGGAACTGGTCATGGTTGCGACCTTCTTGTCGCTGTTCATCGGCATTCCGATGGGGATCGTCTGCGCATTGAAGCCGAACGGCTTCCTGTCGCGGCTGATCCAGTCGCTGACCCTGGTGGGCATCTCCATGCCGACATTCGTCACCGGCTTGCTGCTGATCCTGGTCTTCGCCGTCACCCTGCGCTGGCTGCCTTCCTCCGGGCGCGGCGAACTCGTTGATCTCGGCTTCTGGAAAACCGGGTTCCTGACAGCCTCCGGCCTCAAGTCGCTGATCCTGCCGTCGATCACGCTGGCCCTGTTCCAGCTGACATTGATCATGCGCCTGGTGCGCTCGGAGATGATCGATGTGCTGTCCTCGGACTATGTCCGTTTCGCCTTCGCGCGCGGTTTGCCTCGCCGCTACATCTACGGCCGTCTGGCGCTGCGCAACGCACTGATGCCGGTCGTGACCGTCACCGGGCTGCAGATCGGCCAGTTGATCGCCTTCGCCATCGTCACCGAAACCGTCTTTCAGTGGCCGGGCATGGGGCTGCTCTTCACCAACGCCGTCGGCTATCCGGACATCCCGGTTCTGGCGGCATACCTGCTGTTCGTCGGCTTCCTGTTCGTCTTGATCAACATGATCGTCGACATGCTCTACGCATTCATTGATCCCCGGCTGAGGACAAAATGATGGCAACGCAAAGTTCTCTGTTGCGCAGGCTTCCTCCCGTTTCGGTCATGATCGCCGGTCTGATCCTTGTGGTCATGCTGGTGCTGGTGATCTTTGCGCCGCTGATCGCGCCGATCGATCCGCGCGACGTCTCCTCCTATTCGCTCATCGACATGGAAATTCCGCCGTCCTTCATGGATGGCGGCGATCCACGCTTCCTGCTGGGCACCGACAATCAGGGACGCGACCTCGTCTCCGTCATCCTGTTCGGCCTGCGCATTTCCATCCTCATCGGCGCCGGGGCGGTGCTGCTGGCCGCCGCCATAGGCGTCGCGCTGGGATCGATGGCCGGCTATTTCGGCGGCATCATCGACAGCGTGGTGATGCGGATCGCCGATGTCCTGGTCAGCTTTCCGACGATCCTCGTTGCGCTCCTGATCAGCGGCATAGCCCGCGCGCAATTGAGCGCCGATACGGTTTCGAGCTGGGCGCCGATCATCCTGATCTTCGCGATCGCCGTCAATGAATGGGTGCAATATGCCCGCACGGTGCGGGCATCCAGCATGGTCGAGATCTCCCGCGACTATGTGCGCGCCGCCAAGGTCATCGGCCTGCCGTCCAGCCGCATCATGATGCGCCATATCCTGCCCAATGTGATGAGCTCGGTGATGGTGATCGCCACCATCAATCTGGCGGGCGCGATCCTGACCGAAGCGACACTGTCGTTCCTGGGCGCCGGCATGCCGGCCACCTATCCTTCGCTCGGCACGCTGATCCGCATCGGCAACGAGTTCCTGTTCTCGGGCCTGTGGTGGATCGCCGTGATGCCCGCCGCCGTGCTGGTCGTCCTGGTCCTGGCCGTCAATGTGGTCGGCGATTACCTGCGCGACCGCTTCAACCCCAAGCTGATGGCGAACTGATGGAAAACGCAACGCCACCCGTACTCGACATCAGGAACCTGCGGGTCGAGTATCCGCTTGCCAATGGCGAACTCCTCGCGGCCGTCAACGACATCGACCTGACGATCCAGCCCGGCGAGATCCACGCTTTGGTCGGAGAATCAGGCGCGGGCAAAACCACTGTCGGCAATGCGCTGATGGGCCTGTTGCAGGCGCCGGGCAGAATTGCCTCCGGCTCCATCACCATCGCGGGCAAGCCGATCAACATCCGCACCGGCCGCACCGAAGGCATCATTCCCGGCCGCGACGTCGGCGCGATCTTCCAGGACCCGATGACCAGCCTCAACCCGCTCTTCACCGTGGAAAGCCAGCTGTGCGAGGGCATGCTGGCGCATCTCAAGATCGGGCGCCGCGAGGCCCGCGCCCGCGCCCTCGACTTGATGAAGGCCGTCGGCATTCCCGAACCGGAGCGCCGGCTGGGCAACTATCCGCACCAATTGTCGGGCGGCCAGCGCCAGCGTGTCGTCATCGCCACGGCCCTTGCCTGCGGCCCCAGGCTGATCGTCGCGGACGAACCGACCACGGCGCTCGACGTCTCGGTGCAGGCGCAGATCCTCAAGCTGATCCGCGACCTTGCCGATGAGCGCCGCGTCGGCGTCCTGCTGGTGACCCACAATATGGGCGTGGTGGCCGAGATCGCCGATCGCGTGACGATCATGCAGAACGGCTGCGTGGTGGAGAGCGGCTTGACGCGCGATGTGCTGACAGCGCCGAAGGCGCCCTATGCGCGCACGCTGATCGCCGCCGTTCCGCCGATCGACATTCGCCTCGATCGCCTGCCAGTCCCAAGCGAGGAAACCAAGGCAACACTGGACGCGCGCGAATCCGTGCGTGCCAAGAACACCGGCACCGCCGCAAGCAGGAACGGCGAGGCCGCGCTGACCGTGCGCAATCTGTGCGTGGAGTACGGCCAGCGCTCGTTCATCCCGGGCCGCAAGGCCTCGGTTTTCAAGGCGGTGAAGGACGTCTCCTTCGAGGTACGCCGCGGCGAAATCTTCGGACTTGTCGGAGAATCCGGCTGCGGCAAGACCACCGTCGCCAACACGATCGCGGGTCTCGTGGCGCAGAGTTCGGGAACGATAGACTTCCAGGGCACCGCACTGACAGCCCGCCGCGACAAATCCGTTCGCCAGTCGCTGCAGATGGTGTTTCAGGACCCGTATTCGGCTCTCAATCCAAGACTGCGGATCAACGCTGCGATCGCGGAGCCGATCCTGTTCTACAGGCTCGCCTCCAACGCGGCCGAAGCGCGGCTGGACGCCGAGACATTGCTTGAGGCGGTGGGTTTGCCGGCGCAGGCCGGCACGCGGTTCGCGCATGCCTTTTCGGGCGGTCAGCGTCAGCGCATCGCGATTGCAAGGGCGCTCGGCCCCCGGCCATCCCTGCTGATTTGCGACGAGCCGACCTCCGCGCTCGACGTGTCGGTGCAGGCGCAGATCCTGAACCTCCTGAAAGACCTGCGCGACCTCGCCGGCTTGTCGATGCTGTTCATCAGCCACGACCTCGCGGTGATACGGCAGATGTGCGACCGCGTCGCCGTGATGAAGGGCGGCGAGATCGTCGAGCTCGCGGACACCGAAACATTGTTCTCCGCTCCCGCTCACGAATACACGCGCGAGCTCCTGCGTCTCGCGCCTTCGCTCGACCGCATCCTCTCCAGACAAACCAAAGAAGTGAGCCTGTGATGGCGGACATTCTGATCAGAAACGGCACCGTCATCGCCATCGATCCAGATCGGCGGATCATTCCCGATGGCGCCGTCGCCATCGAGGGCGATCGCATCGTGGCCGTCGGCACCTCGGAAGACGTGGCACGGGACCATCCGGCGCGCGAGACGATCGACGCCAGCGGCATGGCCATCATGCCCGGCTTCGTCGACAGCCACGCCCATGCCGGGCATGGCCTCATCAAGACGATGGGCGGTGGCCGCAGCGACCTTTGGTACAGGGCATGTCAGGGTGCCTATACGGTGGGTTCGACACCGGAATTCTGGCATGCGGAGGCGCAGCTTGCCGCACTGGAACGCCTGCGTTTCGGTGTGACGACCGGCGTATCCTTGCTGGGCGGCGGCGATTCCGTCATGCGCACCGACGATCCGGCCTATGGCGACGCGCATATGGAAGGCGTGCTTGGCATCGGTACGCGCTCCGTGGTCGCCGTCGGCACCACGCGCCCGCCGCATCCCCTGACCTATGCGCGCTGGGAGGGCTCCACCCGCACCGACTATCCGGTGTCATTCGACCAGCAGCTTGCCACCTCGCAAAAGCTGGTCGACCGCTGGCATCGTACTCATGAAGATCGTCTGCATGTCGCCTTGCTGACGCCGACCGTGCATCAGGAACATCTTGATGGCGCCGGCGCCGAAGCCGCCGTCGCGCAATCGCGCAAGGTCAGGCAGATTGCCGAAGAGCGCGGCCTGATCTTCACCCAGGACGGCCATACCAAGGGCAGCGTGAAGATCGCCAGGGAGATCGGTATTCTCGGGCCACACACGCTGCTTTCGCATGCGACAGGCCTCACCGACGAGGAAATCGCGATCTGCGCCGAGACCGGCACAAGCATCGTGCACAACCCGAGCGCCGTGGCCGCCATTCTCGCGCGCTGCCCGGTCACCGAACTTCTCGACGCCGGCGTCGTGGTGGCCATCGGCTCGGATGCGACCGCGCCCGACCGTTCGGCGGACATGTTCCGTCACATGCAGCAATGCATGCACTATCATCGCACGCATTTCCACGACCCGAGCTGGCTTCCGCCGGGCAAGGCGCTGGAGATGTGCACCATCGATGGTGCGCATGTCCTGGGCCTAGACCATGAAGTCGGATCGCTGGAACCGGGCAAGAAGGCCGATGTCATTCTGGTCGACTTGCGGCGCCCGCATCTCTACCCGGCCAACATGCCGGAATTCCGTGTCACCTATTTCGCCAACGGCAACGATGTCCACACCGTGCTGGTCGGCGGACGCGTGCTGCTGAGGGACCGCAAGCCGGTTCATGTCGACCAGGATGCCGTGCTCGACGCGGCGCAGCGTGAGACGGAACTGATGATCGAGCGGTTGGGCCTGCGGGACCTGCTCAGGACCCCCGACCGGTTCTGGCGGCACAGCCGCGACACGGATCTGATCGAATAGGCTTCAATATCGAGACAGGTCACCGGCGATGCCGAACGGCAGCGATGCACGTTCGATCGGGCGGCCTTCAGGAATTTTCGCATGATACGCATCGGCATCATCAATCCCAATTCGACCGTGTCGATGACGACGTCCATCGGTGCCGCGGCGTGGCGAGCAGCGCAGACGGGCACCGAAATCGTCGCCATGCAGAACGACAACGGACCCGCCTCCATCGAAGGCGCGATCGATGGCGCGAAGGCGGTTCCGGGTCTTCTCGACCGCATCGAACGGGCCGAGCGGGGCGATGCGGTCGACGCCTACATCATCGCCTGCTTCGACGACACCGGGCTAGACGCCGCGCGCATGCTGACGCGCAAGCCTGTCCTTGGCATTGGCGAGGCCGCCGCCCGCGTTGCCAACATCATGGCGAAGCGCTTTACGGTCATAACCACCTTGCCGGTTTCCGTTCCCATTCTCGAGGACAATCTGGTTCGCTACGGCCTTTCGCCATTCGCCACCGTGCGTGCGAGCGGCATTCCGGTGCTTGCGCTGGAAGAGGACGGCGAGGCGGCGTTGTCGATCATCGGTGAGGAAATTCGCGAAGCGCTCCGGGTCGATCGCGCCGACGCCATCGTGCTCGGCTGCGCCGGGATGGCGGATATGGCGAAGCGACTGTCGGGCCTTCATTCCATCCCGGTCGTCGAAGGGGTTTCCTCGGCCGTCAGGCTAGCGGAATTGCTTGTCGGTCTGGAGCTCCATCCCAGGCAGGATGTTTTCGCCGGCTCGCGGATGAACAAGACGGCGCCGCTCATTGCGGCGGGGCACCTGGGTTCCGCCTGCAGCGCGTCGGGAGCTTAGTGGCGATGGTGAAGCGCAGAGTTTTGCTGGGCGTCATCGTCGCCTGCATCCCATTGATGGCGTTGGGGCAGACCATGAAAGAAACAAGGCTGCATTCGGCGGCAAAGAATGACGACGTCGCGGCGATCAAGATGCTGGTTTCCGAAGGAGCCGAGATCGACGCGCGTGATGAAAAGGGCCGCACGGCCCTTCTTGCCGCGACCCAGGACAACAAGATGAACGCGGCCAGGGCCTTGATCGAGGCTGGAGCAAACGTCAACGCCAAGGACAATATCAACGACAGCCCCTATCTCTATGCGGGCGCGGGTGGGCACCTCGAAATCCTGAAGATGACGCTCGCGCATGGCGCCGATCTCAAGAGCACCAACCGCTATGGCGGCACCGCGCTCATTCCGGCTGCCGAGCGCGGACATGTCGAGACCGTCGCCACACTGATCGAGGCCGGCGTCGACGTCGATCACGTCAACAAGCTCGGCTGGACCGCCTTGCTGGAGGCCATCATCCTGGCCGATGGCGGGCCGCGTCATGTCGAGATCGTCAGGCGCCTGATCGACGCGGGCGCCAACGTCAATCTCGCCGACAAGGACGGGGTGACGCCGCCGCGGCACGCGCGCCGGAGCGGCTATGCGCAAATGGCGAGCCTGCTGGAAAAGGCGGGCGCCAGATGAACGGTGCAAGAATGTCGATGACCGCGCAGCCCGCAGCCTCCAGGCAATGGACGCTGCTCGTCCTGGTCGTGTTGATCGGGATCAATCTTCGCCCCTTCCTGACGGCGCCGGGGCCGATATTGGCTGATATCGTGGCCGACACCGGCATGGGCTATGGCAGCCTGGCGATGCTGACGCTGCTGCCGATGCTGCTGATGGGCGTTGGCGCCTTTGTTGCACCAGGCATCCAGGCGGCGATCGGAACACGCCGCGGCCTGCTCGCGGCTCTCGCAGTGCTGACGGCTGGCTCGATGCTCAGGCTTGTCGCGCTTGACGGCCTGTCGCTGATCCTGACCGCGGCACTTTGCGGGGCGGGCGTGGCCTTCATCCAGGCGGCCTTTCCCGGGATCATCAAGGCAAAGTTCCCGAACAACACTCCGGCGGTCACCGGCCTCTATTCCTGCATGATCATGGGTGGCGGCGCGCTCGGCGCGCGTCTGACGCCGCTGCTCGTCAGCAGCGGATATGACTGGCGGTCAGCACTAGCCTGGCTCGCGGCTCCCGCCGCCATCGCGCTGTGCGCGGCATTCCGCGTCCTGTCTGATGCAAAGGCGGCAAGACCCGATCGCGCCTTGACCGGTTTGCTGCTCCGGCGCCCGCGAACATGGGTGCTGATGGCGGCGTTCGGCCTGGTCAATTCCGGCTATTCGTCCATGGTCGCGTGGCTGGCGCCCTACTACCAGGCACAAGGGTGGAGCAGCGCCGCGAGCGGCAATCTCGTGGCTGTCATGGCCATCTGCCAGGCGGTCTCTGCCCTGGCGTCGCCGATACTGGCGCGCCGAAGCATCGACCGCCGTCCCTGGCTTTGGCTGACGCTGCTGTTGCAGGCGGCAGGATTTGCCGGACTGGCGTTCTTTCCGGCATCGTCGCCCATTCTATGGGTAGGGATATGCGGGGCCGGCCTTGGCGGAAGCTTCTCGCTCGCGATCGTCACGGCGCTTGATCATCTGCCTCGGCCGGAACAGGCCGGCGCGCTTGCCGCGTTGATGCAGGGCGGCGGTTTCCTCATCGCGGCACTCGGTCCCTTCGCCACAGCCCTGTTGCATGGCTGGAGCGGGAGTTTCGCCAGCGGGTGGATCATGCATCTCGCCTGCGTAACCGTCACAGCCTTCCTTTACCTGCGCTTCAACCCAAAACGCTACGGCGAGGTCATGCAGCCCTCTGTGGGGGCTGTGGCCCATTCGTCCGCGAACCTCTGAGTCCAGGCAGTTGTTCGACAGTCGCCATTGACGGCAAGCGGCAGTGTCATCGCTGCCGCAATACTCCTTGGCCTGCCAACGTCGCTGGCGCGGAAGAGATTCCGTCATGGCAAGGGAAGAGGGCCGGCGCCGAAGGAGGGCGGGGGGGCGTTGGGTTACCTGTGGCGCCGGCCAAGCGGGTATCAGGTCCGCTATGGAGCAGACTGTAGCAAAGCCTCCGCGATTGGTAATTCCGTGATCGCGGAAGCTTTGTAATCTCGACTGGTCAATCCTTGGGCATCTTGCAGTCGGCGGCGTAGCTGTCGCTGTACGCCGTCAGCACCTTGCCGTCGGTCTTGAGCGCCATCTTGCCGTCGGCGCCATTCTCGGCGTTCAACGCATACCAGTCCTGCACCGGATGCTGGTTGGGGCCGAACTTGAACGCGCCGCGCACCGAAGGGATTTCCGAGGTCAGCAGTGCCTTGCGGAAGGCGGGCAGGTCGTCGACACCAGCTTTCTGCAGGCCGGTGCCGATCACCAAGGCATTCGCCGAAAAGGCTCGGGCGATTGCGGTCGGCAACGGGCTGGACGAGGCGACCCAGATGGGGCCGCTGGCCAATCATCGCAGGATCGAGGCGATGGAGATGCTGGTGGCCGACGCCCGGGCCAAGGTCGCCCGCGTGCTGGCCGGCGGCGAGCGGCTCGGCAATCGCGGTCACCGTGATCGCCGACCTGCCGGACGATGCGCGCGCCATGCGCGAGGAGCCGTTCGGCCCAATGGCGCTGATCAATCGGGTCGCTTCGCTGGAGGAGGCGATCGAGAAGGCCAACGCGCTGCCCTTCGGCCTCGCCGCTTACGCCTTCACGCATTCGGCGCGCAACGTCGATCAGCTTGCCGATGGCATCGAGGCTGGCAATGTCTCGATCAACACGCTGGAGGCGTCCATTCCCGAAACGCCGTTCGGCGGCGTCAAGGAAAGTGGCTACGGTCGCGAAGGCGGTCTGGAAGGGCTGGCGCACTACACCGTCATCAAGAACGTGTCGCACCGCATGATGATCGCCTGACAAGGCGACGTTCGGGGCGCGGGTATGAGGCCCGCGAGGTGGGCTGCCTGCGTATCGCGGACGATAGGTCTATAGTGCGTCTCGCAGGCGTTGAATAAAGCCGCGCGGCCCTGAGAAAGGGCGATACCACGGAGAGCTCTTGGCATCCGGAACGACATCCGGCAGCTCGGCACCCGGGCACCCGTCCTGCACCTTGGTCCAGGAGGGATTGTTGAGGACGGCATCGCAGCGCGATAGCTGCTTGCTGCCGCCCAGGACGATGCAGGCGAAACCGCCGGCCGGGAAGACCTGGTCATTGGCCCGGCAGACGAATGGCGTGGCAAGTGTGGGCCTGGGTGGCGGGCCACCCGGGCAGTGGTCCAGCACCTTGTTCCAGGACAGGATGTTGAGGTTGACCTCGCAACGAGCCAGTTGATTCGACCCGCCCGCCGTCAAGCAGGCGTACTGCCCACGCTCAAACCGTTCCGCGTTGGCCATGCAGGCGGAATCCGCCAATGCCGGCACGGTCATACTGACGAGCACCGCGGCGGTGGAAACAACAATACCGTTCAATTCATCTGATCCATTGCCAATGCTACCTATCGCATTGCGCGATTGTGGCAGGATGAGGTCCAGCCATCGCCGACGGTCCTAAAGCTGGGGAAGGACGCTTCGGATGTGATAGGCGAATGCCTCGACCGCGGGCGATCGTTCGGAGCCGGCAAAAGCGATCAGGACGCCGGGGCTGAAACCGGGTATGCGAAAGCCGATCTGATGGAGCCGTATATCGGAATGTCTGGCCTGCCGGGCCATGATCATGCCAGCAACCGCGTCGGCACACCGAGCGCCGGACCGGCCTCGGCAAGCCGCCGGTCGAGGGTGTGCACCGTCGCGCCATGCTCCGACGCAGTCGCGAGATGCAGCGCGTCGCCGGCGCGAAGGCCAAGCGTGTGCTGGTCGACGAACCTCGCTGCCGCCCGGAAATGCCCGCCCGTGACCGGAAGCACGGTGAAGCTCTCGGCGACCAGCCTGTTGAACATGGCGAGGGTCGCGGCGCGCTGCTCCAGGTCGATCTGCCCTGTCCGCAGCTTGATCGCCATGGCAGAGGACAATTCGGTGAGGGTCCACTCGCTGATCAGGAGCTGGGCGGGATCCTGATCAGAGAGCCAGGCCTGGGCGCGCGGGGTCATTGCCTCATTGGAGAGCGCCGCGACGATCAGCGACGTGTCGAGATACACCATCAGTAACGATCGCCATCTCGCATCGACCGCACCAGGTCGGCCGCACTTTCAGCTTGCGGTGGCATGGTTGCCGTCAGGGATTGGAGCAGGGCCGCATCGATCCGCACGCGCGGCCTGGCCACCGCCGTGAGGCGCGCGACCGGCTTGCCGCGCCGGGTGATGTCGATCGAATCCCCGGCCTCGACCCGATCGACGAGTTCGCTCAGATGTGCCTTGGCGTCCGCCAGATTGACCACGTCCATGTCTTGCTCCTGACCATGTAGATAGTCATATAGCGCATTAAGCCTGAAAAATCCACTGAGAGGCTTTCATGCGGGTCAATGCTTGACACCGAGTCAATCATGTAACAATAAAAGTTACATGAAAAAAGATGACCATTCGGCGGGCGATCCTGGCAGCAGTTCGGCTGCGTTCAACGCGGCCCATGCGCGTTCCTACGCCGAGGGACCGCCGAGGCAAGTTCCCGGCTTTGCCGGCCTTCAACGCATGACCTCGATGCTCCTGGCGGAGCGTGTCTCCTCGCATGGGCGGGTTCTGGTTCTGGGAGCCGGCGGCGGCCTGGAGCTGAAGGCTCTGGCCGATGACCATCCCGGCTGGACGTTTACCGGCGTTGACCCATCGGCCGACATGCTCCGGGTGGCGGAACAGATCGTTGGACCGCACGCGGGGCGGATACGCCTTCATGAAGGCTATATCGACGCCGCGCCGGCAGGGCCGTTCGAAGGCGCCACTTGCCTGCTGACGCTCCATTTCGTTCCCCGCGACCAACGTCTCGAGACGCTTCGTCAAATCCATCGTCGTCTTGTGCCGGGCGCGCCGTTTGTTGTCGCTCACCTCAGTTTTGCGCAGACCGAGCCCGAGCGGACGATGTGGATTGCCCGTCACGTCGCATTCGGCGGGTCCGACCCCGCCAACGCGGAGAGCGCCAGGCGGGCCATCGCGACCAGGTTGTCAGTCCTGTCGCCCGAGGAAGACGAGGCGATGCTGCGCCAGGCAGGGTTCTCCAATGTCAGCCTGTTCTATGCGGGCCTGGGTTTCAGGGGCTGGGTGGCATACGCATAGCCCTTTCGGCCACCGGCGCTTCCGTACTTTGGTCCAAAT
Source organism: Mesorhizobium shangrilense (assembly GCF_040537815.1). NCBI lineage: Bacteria > Pseudomonadati > Pseudomonadota > Alphaproteobacteria > Hyphomicrobiales > Phyllobacteriaceae > Mesorhizobium > Mesorhizobium shangrilense. The sequence goes on along the minus strand of NZ_JBEWSZ010000004.1, from coordinate 61,244 downwards.
TGGACAAAACTTGGAAGCATGCCCGCACTTTTCGCGCTACCTTCACTGTGTCGTCTTTTGCCACGCCCTGAACGTCACCAGCCGCATTGATCCTGCGGATGGACCGGGTCGGCTGGCAACCGCTTGCTGGACGCCTGGGAGGGCTTCGTGATGTTGTTTGCTGTCCACTGCCTGGACCATGCCGATGCGCTGCCGAGGCGCCTGGCCAATTACGACGCGCACAAGGCGCATCTCGCCCAAGGCAGTGTGAAGACCGTCATCTCCGGTCCGCTCCTGGCCGGGGACGGCGAAACAATGATCGGCTCGCTCTTTGTGTTTTCCGCCGAGACGATCGATGATATCCGGGCATTCAATGCCGCCGATCCCTTCAACGCTGCCAATGTCTGGCAGTCCGTCAGCATCAACCCGTTCCTGATGCGGGTCGACAACCGGAACTAGGTCAGGCGAATTCATGGAACCCTTCGTTTACAACGGCCAGCCGGCCCGTGTCATTTTCGGATCCGGCACCATCCAGCAGTTGCCGGCGGAACTGGATCGGCTGGGCTTGAAGCGCGTCGTAGTGCTCGCAACGCCACCGCAGGAGCCCGAAGCGCGGCGTCTTGTCGAGAAGCTCGATGGCCGCGCCGCCGGCATTTACGCGCGGGCGACGATGCACACGCCCGTCGAGATCACCGAGGACGCGCTGCGCGTCGTCCTGGACCTCAAGGCGGACGGGCTCGTTGCCGTGGGCGGTGGGTCGACCACGGGTCTCGCCAAGGCCATCGCGCTGCGCACCGATCTGCCGCAAATCGTGGTCCCGACGACCTATGCGGGCTCGGAGATGACGCCGATCCTTGGCGAGACGAGGGACGGGGTGAAAGTCACCCAATCGAGCCCCAAGGTGCTGCCCGAGGTGGTGATCTATGACATCGACCTCACACTGTCGCTGCCGGCGGCCATGTCCGGCACCAGCGGCTTGAATGCCATCGCGCACGCGGTCGAAGCGCTTTATGCGAGGGAACGCAACCCGGTGATCAGCCTGATGGCGACAGAGGCGATAGGATCGCTTGCCGCCGCCTTGCCGACAATCGCCGTCGAGCCCGGCAACCGGGAAGCGCGGGGAAAGGCGCTGTATGGCGCCTGGCTTTGCGGCATCTGTCTGGGATCGGTGGGCATGGCGCTGCACCACAAGCTCTGCCACACGCTCGGCGGCAGCTTCGACCTGCCGCATGCCGAAACGCATGCGATCGTGCTTCCGCATGCGCTTGCCTACAACGCACCGGCAATACCCGATGTGATGGGCGGGCTGCGGAACGTGCTTGGAACAGACGACCCGGCCATGGCGCTCTACGATCTTGCGGGAAAGGTCGGCGCACGGCGCGCGCTCGCTGACATCGGCATGCCCGAAAGCGGCATCGAGCTTGCGACGGACAGGGCGCTGTCCAATCCTTACTGGAACCCGCGCCCCTTGGAGCGCGATGCCATACGGGGACTCATCGCCCGGGCCTATGCCGGTGAGCCGCCGCGCTCCTGACGCGGCGAAATCTTGAGGAGGATCATCTTGGGCAAAGCAGAAGCGCAAGGCGCGCAACCACCGAAATATCCATATTTCGAGGAAGAAACCTCGGTCGAGGTCGTCAACGCGCGCATGGGACCTGACGTCGATCCGCGCCTGCGTGAAGTCATGACCGTCCTCGTCAAGCATCTGCACGCGGCCATCAAGGAAATCGAGCCCACGCATGAGGAATGGCTGCAGGGCATCACCTTCCTGACTGAGGTCGGCCGGATGTGCTCGGAGTGGAGGCAGGAATTCATCCTTTTGTCGGACACGCTCGGCGTATCGATGCTGGTCGATGCCATCAATCACCGGCGGCCGAATGGTGCGACGGAGAACACCATCCTGGGACCGTTCTACGTGCCGGAGGCGCCACGCTACGCGCACGGCACGAACATCTGCCTGGACGGCAAGGGCGAGCCGCTGGTGGTGCGCGGGCGGGTGCTGGATACCGAGGGCAGGCCGGTTGCCGGAGCGCTGATCGACGTCTGGCAGACCAATAACGACGGTTTCTATGACGTTCAGCAGAAGGGATTGCAGCCTGACTGGAACCTGCGCGGCGTGTTCACCACCAACGAGAATGGCGAATACTGGTATCGGGCCGTCAAGCCACGCTACTACCCGATTCCAGACGATGGGCCCGTGGGCAAGATGCTTGCCGCTCTGGGACGCCATCCCAACCGGGCAGCGCACATCCATTTCGTTGTGAGCGCGCCGGGCTATGACCCGGTCATCACTCATATATTCACGCCCGATTGCCAGTACCTCGCTGAAGACGCGGTCTTTGGCGTCAAGGATTCGCTGGTCGCGGATTTCAAGGAGATCACGGACCCCGCCAGTGCGGCGGAGCTTGATTTCACGTCGCCATATTGGGCGGTGAACTGGGATTTCGTGCTTGCCCGCAAACCGGCCGACGTCGCCTGAAACGAAACAGCCCTCACACAATTGCTGCAATTCAGTCCATTTTGGACGAAACTGCGGTATCCGTTCCGCTTTCGCGCTAGTTTGCCGTGGCTCAATGGAGTGAGGAGGCCTCATGAACGACCACGAGTTCCTGCGCGTCTACGATTTCGTCGATCGGCTGAGGACGCCGTTCCTCGGCGTCGCCGATGTCGAGGACGAGGCCTCGTGGCGCATGATCCATTACATCATGCGTTCGGAACTCGAAGGCTATCCGGTGACGATGAGCAAGCTCGCGCTTGTCTCAGGCCTGAGCCACGGCACGGCGATCCGGCGCATCCAGGACATGATCAGCAAGGGGCTTGTCGAGCGCCGGCCTGCGCCAGACAAGCCCAGGAGTTTCACGCTGCATCCCACCGAGGAGCTGACAATGCTCGCGGTCAACTATGCGGCGGAGACCAAGGCGCTGATCGCGGAGATCTTGGGCGGGCGCGGCACGGAAGAGCACGAAACCAACTATTATTTTGGTGCGCCCCGGCGCGGCAACCCGGTCATTCCCCCGATCAATCTGCTGAAGAGCCGGATCACCGAGGGTGTCGAACTCCAGTTCCTGCTCAATGACGACAATTATTTCGCGGCCATGCGCAACATGTGGTCCGACTTCCGCAACAACCTCGCCAGCGCCAGGAGCTTCAAGCTCGTCCACCAGAACGACCTCTATCGCGAGGGGCTGGCCAATGGCCAGCGTGCGGTGTCGGCCTATGACATCATTGCCATAGACATGCCCTGGCTGGGCGAGTTCGCGGGCAAGGGCCTGGTCATGCCGATCGGCGAGATGATCCGCGAATCCGGCATCAATGCGATGGATTTTCATCCGTCGATCTGGTCGACAACGACCTGGCAGCGGGTGGAATACGGTGTGCCGATCTACTGCACCATCGAGGTTCTCGCTTGCCGCAGCGACCTGTTCGAGGGTGCCGGCCTCACCCTTCCGCGAACCTTCGATGAGGTGATCTCAGCCGGGCGCGCATTCCACAATCCGCCCGCGGATCGCTACGGCATCGCGTGGAACGCGGCGCGCATGCCGCTTGCTTCCAGCTTCATGTTCTTCCTCGGCTGCTGCGGCCAGACGGTTCTCTCCATCCGGCGCACGCCGACTGGCTTTTCGACGGAAAATCTCGACCGCCAGCACATGCGGCCCCGGATCGACAGCGAGGCAGCGCTCATTGTCCTCGACTACATGCATCGGCTTCTCGAGATCGCCCAGCCCGGCGCGCTCGATGCCCATTGGGACGATTCCTGCGCGGTCTTCCTGAAGGGCCAGAGCGCCATGGGCTATGTCTGGACCATGCGCGCCGCCCAGTTCGATGCGGAGGTGCGCTCAGCCGTCAAGCGCCGGGTCTCCTATGTGCCGCAACCCTCTGGGCCGGGCGGTACCAACACGTCGCCGATCGGCGGGTTCCTGCTCTGCATCCCCTCCAACATCGATCCGAAAAGACTGCCGCTGGCAACGGAGGCTCTCGCCTGGATGGCGTCACGCGAAGCGATGAAGGAGCATGTGAAGAACGGCTTTCCGGTCGCGCCGCGCTTTTCGGTGAGCGCTGACCCCGAAGCGACCGGGCGTTCGCAACTGGTGCGCTTCGTCGGCAATCTCGGCAACCGCAATCTGCTCAGGAACTGGCAGCGGCCGCCGGTTCCCTTCTATACCGACATGGAGCGCATCATCGGCGAGGAGATCCATGACGCACTATCCGGTAAAAAGTCCGACCGGGCGGCGCTGAAGGATGCGCAGAACCGCCTCGACCGGATCATCGACAGGGCAATCGGCGTCTGAGGCCGGCGGTTCAGCGTTTCACGCAAACGCTGAACCGCCCGCTCTCTTTGTTCCGGCGCAATTCCAGACGGAAAACCTAGGCGATGGCACGGATCGAGCCGCCGTCGACGCCCCAGACCGAGGACGTGACGAAGGACGCCAGGTCGGAAGCCAGGAAGACGATGACATTGGCGACTTCCTCGGGTCTGCCGAGACGGCCGAGCGGAAGCTGGCGCAGGGACATCTCGTGTTCGACCGCTTTCTGCGGTTCCATGTTGTGGAACTTGCCCATGGTCTCGGCAAATCCGCCTGGCTGCGTCCAGAACGGCGTCCAGATCGGACCTGGCGCCACGGCGTTGATACGGATGTTGTTGGCGCCTTCGCTGCGGGCCAGTCCCTTGGTCAGCGCCAGCACCGCCGCCTTGGAAGCCGAGTAGTCGATCGGCACGCCTTCCGGTTGCCGGGCAAGATCGGAAGCGTTGTTTATGATCGCACCCTTGCCCTGCTTGCGCATCACCGGCAGCACGATGCGCGTGGTGCGTACATAGCTCATGAAGTTGAGCGAGAAGGTCTTGTCCCACTCTGCATCGCTCAGCTGGTCGAAAGTGCGCACCGCGCCCGAGCCGACATTGTTGACCAGCACATCGAGCGCGCCACCAAGATGGGCGATCGCCGCGCCGACCTTGTCCTCGATATCGGCGGCGGAGGAGAGATCGGCCTTGAACGCCGCCGCCTGTCCACCGGCATCCGCAACGGCGTCCGCCGTTTCACCAAGGCCAGCGGCATCGATGTCGAGCAGCGCCAGGCGGCATCCCTCGCGCCCGAAGGCAACAGCGGTTTCGCGGCCGATGCCCTTGGCGGCGCCGGTGATCAGCACCGTCCTGCCCTTGAGATTGGTTTCCATCCTATCCTCCCTTACTTCTTGGCGAACTGCGCCATCGTGGTTTCAAACGATTGCCGCGCCGCTTCCTCGAGCGGCAGGACACGGTGCTTTTTGGAGATCACTTCGACCGAGTAGAAGCTGTCGAAGCCCGTCTTCTGGACGGCGTCGATAAAGGCCGGCGGATCGAGCACGCCTTCACCGCAGAGCCGCCGCTGATAGATCGTGTCTTCCCAGAGCGTGCCGACGACCTCGGCATCGGCATCGTCGAGTTCGACGGACACGACATACTGCCCGGGGACCTTGGCCACCGCCTCGTAGGGGATGCCGCCGCGACCGATATGCCAGATGTCCAGCAGCAGGCCACCGTTCGGCTGTGCCGCGCCCTCGACGAGGGCGCGGGCGGTTTCCAGGGTGCTGACATTGGAAAAGGGCATCACCTCCAGGGCGATGCTGGTTCCGTAGCGTGTCGCGTCCTGGCAGATCTCGGCAAAGCTTTCTGTCACATGTGGCAGGTCGATGCTCCTGGCGTCGAATTCCGGCGCGATCTTGACGTCGCGCGCACCAAGCGCCTCCGCCGCTTCGAACAGCTCCCGGCGCACCTTGTCGGAGGCGACCTTCAGTTCGCCGCTGGAGAACCAGTGCGTGATGAATTCGAGCTCGACATGGGGCATGCCATTGGCATCGAGAATGCGCCGCATTTCCTTGAGGCCGATCTGCTCGCGCGTGGCCTGGAGGTCGGCATGGATGAGGCCGACGCCCTTGTAGCCGGCTTCTGCCGCCGCCTCGACACGCCGGGCAAAGGGAAACGGGCTGATCTCGTTCGGCGCAAAGGGATAGACGTCGCCCGCGATCGTCCAGTACGCCGCAACGAGTTCGATGGTCTTGCTCATGGCTCGCCTCCTCAGACCGACGCGCCTTCGGAACCGGTCCGGAAGTCGAAGCTGGTCGTCAGGCCGCCATCCGCGATGATTTCGGCGCCGTTGAGCGCGGTGGACGCGTCCGACAGCAGGAACAGGGCCGCGCGAGCGACTTCGCCGGGGTCAAGGATCCTGCCGAAAGGCTGGCGATTGGCACGCGTGGCTAGGAAGCGGTCTGGATCGTTAGCCGACTTCATATGCCGCTCGAAAAGACCCGCCAGCATCGGCCCGGGGCTCAGCACATTGGCGCGAACGCCCTGGCGGGCGTGGTCCATGGCCACGGTCCGCGTCAGCTGGCGCACGGCGCCCTTGGAGGCCGCGTAGACAGCGAGCTGTTGCTCGGCGAATGTCGCGTCGATGCTGGCCACCGCGACGATTGGACCGCCGCCGCGCTCGATCATCAGCGGCAGCAGCGCGCGGAAGGCAAGCGCGGTGCCGATGAAGTTGACGGACATGGTCTTTTCCATGGCCGCCTTGTCGAACTCCAGCAACGTACCGACGTTCAGCATGGCCGCCGAGGTGACCAGCCCCAGTGTCCCTGGATCGGTGGCGGCCACGGAACTGGCGATCCCGTTCCAGGTCTCCTCGAGGGAGACGTCACCCTGGACATGCGTGTAGAGCTCGTTGGACAGTTCGGCGGGCGCCGGCGCCAGATCGACGCCGATGGTGCGCACACCGCTTGCGACCAAGAGTTGGGCGATCTTGGTGCCCAGACCGGAAGCCGTGCCCGAAACCACGACGAGTTCAGGCAGAACATTGGTAAACAGTGGCTCCTCGGCCATGGGGTACTCCTTTGTTGTAGGTCAAGTCCTGGGAGGCGCGGCGGGACGACCGCCGCACCTCAAATCGAAATCAGCGCCCGATGGCGGCGTCGCAGTCGGAGACGTTGGCCTTGGTGATGATCTCGTGCGGCAGGTAGATCTCCTTCTCGACTTTCTTGCCGTCGAGGAGGTCGACCACCGCGTTGGCCGCGTATTTGCCGTCGTCGATCGGCGACTGCAGCACGGTCGCGTATTGCGTGCCGTCCTTGATCTGGTTGACGCCTTCGATCGAGCAGTTGGACCCGACGAGGACGAGGCTGGCCGGATCGATGCCCGCGCGCTTGGCGGCCACGATCACGCCCGACATCATGTTGTCGGCCTGGGCGTAGACGCCCTTCACGTCCGGGCCTACCTGGGTGAAGAGCGCGGCAGCGGCGTCGGTGGCCTTCGTCTGGTCCCAGTTGCCGTTCTGCTTGCCGGCGACGACGATGCCCTTGGCCTTCTCGCCAAGCACGTCCTCCAGGCCTTTCGAGCGCGCGATCTGCGGCGGCGTTCCGGGAACGCCCTCGACGATGACAATCTTGCCTTCAGTGCCGAACTTCTTTTCGGCGAAACCCTTGATCATGGCCTCGCCGGCGGACTGGCCGTTGCCAAGATCGGAGGGGCCGGTGAAGACGCTCCAATAGTCGGCGTATTTGTCGTCCGGCTTCGAATTGGTGATCACCAGCGGAATGCCGGCCTGCTTGATCTTGCGCAGCGACGGCACGATGGCGCTGGCATCCGCCGGCCAGAGCACGATCGCGGCCGGGTTCTGGGCAATCGCCTGGTCGACCTGGGATGCCTGTTCGGCGGCATCGTAGTTGGTGATCTTCACGTCGACATCGACGCCGGCGGCGCTGGCGACTTCCTTGAAGGCGCGCTGGTGGAGCGCGCAATATTCGCATTCCTCGGTCACCGTCAGCAGGATCACCTTCGATCCCTTGGCGCCGGCGAATGCCATGTCGGGCATCGCCAGTCCCATGAACGCGGTGGTCGCCAGCGCGAGCTTGGTCAGTTTTGAGAAATTCATGTCGTCTTTCCTCCCGTTTCAGGTTGCACGTCGCCCATCCCCGCCGCCCAACACGGCGCAGGCAGAACTGGGTTTCGTCGGTTACTTCCGCTAGAGCATGATGCTGAAAAGTGTGAAGCGGTTTTCGGACGACATCATGCTCTATCTCTTTGATTTAGAGGCGGATTCAGATTTCAGATCGATTGATCTGAAATCATCCGACTCTAGGCGGAATGTCTGGCCCGCGATGCCGCGAACCGTTCGCTCATCCATGCGCCCAACTGTCCGTCGAGCAGCACGATTCCCATCAGCACGAGCCCGTTCGCGAACAGGATCCCCGTTGCGCCCATGCCCATCAAACTCAATCCGTTGTTCATCACCGTCAGGATCAGCGACCCGATCAGCACATGCAGTGGCGAGCCCGACCCACCAGACAGGGCCACGCCGCCGACGATTGCCGCCGACACGGCTTGCAGCATGAGATTGCTCCCAGTGGTCGCGGCAGCACTGGCCAGGCTCATCGACAGGAGGCTGCCGGCCATTGCAGCGCAAAGAGCGGAGATGATGAAGACGATAAAGAGGGACAGGCCGACCTTCGCGCCGCTCGCCGCCGCCACCAGGCGCTTGCTGCCGATGACTCGGATGTCGCGGCCCATCAGCGTGTGGCGCGTGAACAGGCCGGCCAGCAGAAAAGCCGCCAGCGTGATCAGGCTGCGCCAGGAGAAGATCGTCAGGATCGGATTGTCGAGCGCAAAGCCGGGATCGAAATTGTCGGTGCTGATCACCTTGCCGCCGGCAAGCCAGAAAGCAAACCCTGAGAGTGCCATCATCGATCCGACGGTGACGACCAGCGAGGACACGTTGAAGCGGCTGACGACGAAGGCGTTGGCCGCACCGATTGCCACCGCGAAGGCGAATGCCACGCACATGCCATAGGCGAGATTGCTCTCGCCGGTGACCAGCGTCAGCAGTCCGCCGACGGCAACCATGGACCCCACGCTAAGGTCGAATTCGCCGGCGATCATGGTCAGCGACAGGCCGAGCGCCACCAGGCCCAGCAGCGCGAATGACTGCATCAGCGCATAGATGTTGCGGCCGCTGACGAAGGCCGGATTCCAGGACGCAAAGACAATGATCAACGCGATCAGGAGCGCGATGCGCAGCAAGGTGGCCGTGGACATGGGCTGGGACTTCCGTGGCGATGCCATGGTCATTTCCTCGCGCCGAGCGCCAGCGCGCCCAGGATGACGGAGGCGATCACGACCAGGCCTTTCACGATCAGCTGGATTTCCAGCGACAGGCCCTTGAGCAGCAGGATGTTGGTGATGATCGCCAGGAAAACCGCGCCGATGGCGGCGTCGAGAATGCGTCCCTGACCGCCCTTGATCGCCACGCCGCCGACAAGCACCGCGGCGATGGCGTCGAAATCGAGACCCGCGCCGAGCTTGAGATTGCCCTGGGCCGCCTGCGAACCGTAGAGCGCGCCGGCAAAGGCGGCGGCCGCGGCCGCTAGCACATAAGCGATCACCAGGGCTCGGCCGACGCGCAGGCCGGTGAAATGCGCGGCCTTCGGATTGAGACCGATCAGGCGCAGTTCGCGGCCGAAGCGTGTCCGCTCGACGATGAAGCTGAAGACGAGTGCCGCGAGCAGAAACAGCACGATCTGGTTGGGGATACCGGCCATGCGGCCAATAGCAAGCCAACTCGCGTCGCCCTGTCCGACAACGGTCAGGCCGCCGGAATAGAACGACCCGGCGCCGGTGATGATCGAAGCCATCGCGATGGTGGTGATGATCGGGTTGGTCTTGAAGACGCCCACGGCCATGCCCTGGGCAAGGCCGAACAAGGCACCGACCAACACCACCACGGCGATGCTCGGGAGGAGTCCGAGATGCAGACAGGATGCGAACACGATCGTCGATACGGCCGCCGTCGCGCCCATCGAGAGCATGAAGAGATTGCCCGAGAGGGTGATGAACGCCATGCCGACGGCGGCTATGCCCACCGCCGAAGTCGAATACATGATCGCGGAAATGTTGGCGCTGGACGCAAAGCCGGGCACCGTCACGCCAGCCCAGGCCGCCAGGAGGACCGTGCCCATCCAGACGGCCGTGGACTGGATGCGCTCCGGGCTCAGCAGTGCCGCGCCCACGGATTTCATTTCAACAGCGGCCAAGCCGGAACCTCCGCTTCCTGTCCTTGTTTCGATGCTCATGCCGCCCTCGCCATGCCCGGTCCGCGCACGACATCGCCCAGGATCGAGTCCATGGCGGTCTCCTCGACAGGCAAGTCGTTGACGATCTCGCCCCGGAAAACGGTGATCACGCGTTGCGACAGTTCGCGGATTTCCTCGAGGTCGGTCGAGAAGAACAGGACGACCAGACCCTGGCGCGCGAGCGCCTGGAGTTCGCGGTAGATCTCGGTCCGCGCCCCCACATCGACGCCACGCGTCGGCTCATTGAGCACCAGCACCTTCGGTTCGAGGGCCACGGATTTGGCAATGGCGACCTTCTGCTGGTTGCCGCCAGAAAGCGTCGACGCGGCCAATGGCAGCCGCCTTCCATCGATCTGGAAGCGGCGCGCCAGGTCGAGCGCCCGCTTGCGGGCCTCGCCGAGGGAAAGCACGCCGGCGCGGTTCAGGCGGTCGAGTATCGCCGATGTCAGGTTGACCTCGATCGGCGCGCCGAGGAACAGGCTCTTGCCGCCCCGATCCTCCGAGACATAGGCAATGCCACAGGATATCGCCGCCGACAGCGAAGTGACATCAATGGCGGCGCCATTCAGGATCACGCTTCCTTCATGGCGGGCTTCCAGGCCGGCCAGCGTCTCGATCAGTGCATTGGCGCCCGATCCAAGCTGGCCTATGACGCCAACGACTTCGCCGGCGCGAAAGTCCAGCGTCACCGGACGGTATTTTCCGGCGACCGAGAGCGCCTTGAGCTCAAGAACCTTGGGCGCGTGCTGGAGATCGGTGCGGTCACGCACCGAATGGGCTGGCTTGACCTCGCGGCCGATCATCTCGGCGACGAGTTCTTCGCTGGTCCAGTCGGCTGTTGGCTTGGTGAGAACCCGCCGACCATTGCGAAACACGGTTGTGCGGTCGGTGAGCGCGAAAATCTCGGGCAGGCGATGGCTGATATAGATGACGGCGGTGCCGCTCTCGCGCAGCCAGCGAACCGTCTTGAAGACGCGCTGGATCTCGGCGTCGGAAAGGCTCGCGGTCGGCTCGTCCAGGATCAGGATGCGGGCGCCACGCATCACGGCGCGACAGATTTCGAGAAGCTGCTGCTCGGCGATTGCCAGGCGACCGGCCTCGACGTCGAGCGGAACTTCGGAGAGGCCGAGCTGGTCGAGGGTCTGGCGCGCGCGGGCCGCATAGCGCTTCCGGATGTAGAGCTGGCCGACGTCGGGATCGCCGAGAAGCACGTTGTCCAGAACGGACAGATGCGGGATGATCGACAGTTCCTGATAGACGACCGAGACCTGCTTCACACTGGTCAGCTGGCCCGGCTTGAGCAGATTGCCATCGATGCGGATCTCTCCCTCGTCCGGGCTCATCAGCCCGGCGATCATCCGTACCAGCGTGCTTTTGCCGGCGCCGTTCTCGCCGCACAGCGCATGAATTTCGCCGGCCTCAAGATCGAAGTCGACGCCATTCAGCGCCTGGACACCGCCGAAGGATTTCTGCAGGCCCGTGACCGTCAGAACGGCTCGCCTCTCCATCATTTCCTCCCTGACCGGCGGTTGGCCGCCGTGGGAGCTACGCTACAAAATGATGGCGCCTACGACACAGCTATCTGGTCCAGATTGGACTAAGCGTCCGATCAATGGCTGGATAAACACAGTCACTATCAGGCGCGGTGCATAAGTGGGTTGATGGACTCTGCAGCCAATCGCCTATTCAGCCGTGGCGATTCTGATCCTGAAGAGAACTCTGGAAGGGCAACGCGAAGATCAACTCATGGAGCCGCCAGAGGCCGTCGGCAGACTGCTCCATAGGCCCGGCATCCCGCGGCTCTTGAACCACACTCGGATCTTACCGGGACAATCTGTCTCGTATGGCCCTTACGGCAGCCAATGCAGTGCGGCTGCGCTTGGCGTCCAGGAATTCCGGCCAGCTTGACAGCTTCACAGCAGCGAATTCGGCGGCGGGATCGATATAGATGAGCTGTCCGAATACACCTCGCGCCATATAGGCTCCGCGCATGGTGTCCTCTATCCAGAACTGGTTATGATAGGCACCCTGCGGAAGGACGTCGCGATAGACGTCGCCGAAAAGATCGGGATTTCCACAACGGATCTCCCCGATCCAAGCGGCCGGGACGATCTGCCGGCCATCGATCTGGCCATGGCCGAGATGCAGCAGGGCGAAGCGGGCGTAGTCGCGCAAGGTGGCGTTGAAGCCGCCATCACCCAGTGCATAGCCGGCCGGATCGACAGTGAAATAGGCGTCCTCCTCCGCACCCATCGGCGCCCACAATTCGCGGCTGACCAGGTCCGCAAGCGGCATTCCGGAGACCCGCTGCAGAATGAAGGAGAGCACGTCGGTTTCGATCGAGCGATAGCGGAACGCTGCGCCGTGCGCGCATTCGCTCTGCTTCAAGGTCAGGATCAGCTCCCACACGTTTGTCGGCCAAGCCGGGTGCTTGCGCTCCTTCCATCCGCAAGCGACGTCCATTTGCGCCATATGCGAATCCAGCGCGGTGTAGGTCTCGTCGAAAACAACACCGCTGGTCATATCCAGCACGTGCTGCACCGTCGCGCCGCGATAAGCCGTTGCGCCGAGCTCCGGCAGATAATGGGTAACGGGCGCCCCCGGATCGACCAGACCGCGCTCGATCAGGATACCGGCGACGGTGCCGACGATCGACTTTGCCACCGATTGCGACAGATGCGGCGTCCGCGCGGTCATGCCATTCATGTAGCGCTCAGCAACGACCTTGCCGCGATGCAGGACGAGAAACCCGTCGGCATAGCTCGATTGCAGAAAGGCGCCGATTGTCTCGCGTCTTCCGTCGATCTCGAAGCCGATGGCATCAATCTCTTGCAAAGCAACAGGCAACGGGCTCGCCTGGCCTTGGCCGCGCCACACCTGCGTCGTCGCCACCATGTCGCGCACATGCTGGAAGGTCCAGCGGTTCCATGGCGCGCGGTCCCAATCATCGCGCGGGATGATCGGTGCTCCGGGCATTGTGGGATCGCGAAACCAGGAAGTGGCGTCGGCATTCATGCTGTGATCTTTCATGCTGGAAGGTCTCAGTCCTTGCGGCGCAGATAGCTCCCGCCAACGAACTCGCCGAACAGATTTCCCATGTCGCTCATGGCGGCGAAATTGCGTTTGGCTTTTGGACCGAGCCGTATGGCAACCGTGTCGATCATCAGGTTCAGGATAACACCGAGGCTGGCTGTCGAATCCCAGAACGTCTTCACATGCGTATGCCCTTCGAAGACGAAACGTGTGTAGGCGAAGGCCCAATGACTGAACTTGTCGGTGACGACGATCAGTGGCATTTCCAGCGATTTCAGCTTTTCAGCCAGTTTTATGCCGCGCGCCGCATAAGAGGCAGTGTCCACCAGTACGACCAAGCTCTGTTTCGGGTCGGCGGCGATGATCTCGCCAAACGTGCCGCTCGTATTGTCGACAAAGATGACGTTCGGACGCGCCCAAAGCAGGCGGCTGGCAAAATCCATCGCCAGCCCTTTGGATGCCTGGAACCCAACGACATAGACCGTCCGGGACTTGGCGAGCGCAGCGGCGGCTTCGTCCCAAAGGTCGGTCGCGGTTAACGCATAGGCCTTGACGATGGCGTCGAGATCCAGGCGCAGGCTTTCCTGCAGCGCCTCCTGCCGGCTGTTGCGCACCTGGAAACGGCCCATGTAGTCGTCAATGTCGCTGTCCTTCTCGGCGACCGAATGGCGCAGCCGATTCTTGAGATCGCGGAGGCTTTCAAAGCCGAGACCGCGGACGAAGCGCGTCACCGTCATCTCGCTCACGCCGACCGCCTGGGCGATGCTGCTGCCAGTCTCGAAAGGCAGCATATGGACGTTGTCGAGCATGTGGGCAGCGAGGTTTTGTTCGGAAGGCGAAAAATCGGCCATTCGGGCGCGCAGGATCGCCTCGATGTCGATCTTCTCCTCGCTGCCGTTTTGCTCCGTGGCCGTCTTGGAGTTCCGCTTTTTCCCCATGACCGATCCGCCCTTAATGTCTACCTGCGTGCACGTCGGGCTTGCCCTGACCCCAGATGCCGGTGCCGCGTTCCAATCCTTCTTCGAGTTGGCGCGCCACGGCAAGTAGCAGATCCTCTCTTCCGAAACGGGCCACGAGTTGGACGCCGATCGGCAGGCCGGTCTGGCTCAAGCCCACCGGCAGAGAAATGGCAGGCTGCCCGGTCGCGTTGAAAAGGGCGGTGAAGCTTTCCTTCGGCGCGAGGTCGTCGAATACACCGTTCACGTCGATGTCGGGCCGGGCTGGGTCATAGGTGCCTGTGCGTTCCGGCACGATCGTGCAGGTGGGCGTGAGCAGCAGGTCATAGCCGGCGAAAAATCGACCGAGCTGGCGGGTCACCTCATCATAGACGGCAAGCGCGTCGATCAACTGGGTAGCGCTCAGCGTCAGCCCGTGGCGGTAGAGCGAAAGTACGCTGGCGCCGAGCGTCGTTTCATCGATCGCGCGGCCCATATGCCCGGCGATGTCAGCCAGGCCGGCAGCGCTGTCGGACGCCCAGATGATCTTCTGTGCGGCCAGAAACGCGGCGTAGTCGAAGCCTGGCGAGGCCTCCTCGACATGATGGCCGAAGGACGCAAGTCTTGCGGCGGTGCCTATCGTGACGGCCGCGACTTCCGGATCGATTGCGCGGCCGGACCAGGGAATGGTGCAGAGCGCAATGCGCAACGGTCTCGGCGGACGCCCGATCGCGTCGCGGTAGGAGTCTGCCGGCGGCGTGATCTCATAACCGTCGCCGGCATCGGGGCCATGGCACAGGTCGAGCAGCAAGGCGGTGTCGCGGACCGAGCGGGTCAGCATGAACGCGGTGGCGAGGCCGAGCAGAGGCGCGTTAGCGCCGGGCGAACCGGTGACGCGGCCGCGCGACGGCTTCAACCCTATCAGGCCGCAGAAGGAGGCGGGCATGCGGATCGACCCGCCGCCGTCGCTTCCTTGCGCGAACGGGACGATGCCGGCAGCGACCGCCGCCGCCGCGCCGCCGCTCGATCCCGAGACGCCGTGCTCGATGTTCCAGGGGTTGCGTGTCGCACCATAGAGCAGCGTTTCGGTAGCCGCCGGCACGCCGAATTCCGAGCTCGTCGTGCGGCCGGCATTGACAAGGCCGCCCTTGCGAAGGCGGGTCCAGTAGACAGCATCGTGCGTCGCGCGAAAACCCTGCGCAAGGCAGCTACCGAATTCGGCGGGGCGGCCGGCCTCGATCGGGAAATCCTTGGTCAGCGTCGGAATACCATTGAACGGGCCGCCGAGCGCTGCCTCAGGGAGCGCATCGATCGCGTCGCCGTAGAGTTCGACAACTGCATTGATCTCCGGATTGACCACAGCCACAGCCTCCGTGACGCAGCGGCCAAGGTCTCTCGGCGTGATCTTGCCTTTGGCCAGCAACTGGCTGAGGCCGATCCCGTCGTAGGTGACATATTCATCAAGGCGCATGATCTAGACCTGAAATGGGATTTGAGGGGAGGCGGCGGGCGCCAGATGGGAGAGTGACCCAACGAGCTCCTGCGTGTACGGATCTTTCGGAGTGGTCAGCACCTGTCGCGCGGGCCCGTTTTCGACGATCCTGCCGGCCTTGAACACATAGACCCGCTGGCAGATACTGCTGACGACAGAAAGATCGTGTGAGATGTAGAGCAATGTGAGCGCGCGTTCGCGCTGCAGTCGGGTCAGCAGTTCGAGAATCTGCGCTTGGGTGGTGACGTCGAGCGCCGACGTAATCTCGTCGGCGATCAACAGTTGCGGCTGCAAGGCGAGCGCCCGTGCCAGGCCGACACGCTGGCATTGGCCGCCGGAGAGCTGACGCGGTTTGCGGCTGCGCAGCGCGCTTGGAAGTTCGACCATGTCCAGAAGCTCGTTGGCCTGGATTTCCGCTGTCCGGCGATCGGCAAGGCCGTGCCGCCAGATCGGTTCGGCAACCGCTTGCGATATGGTCATGCGCGGGTTGAGCGAATCGTAGGGGTTCTGGAACACCATTTGGACGCGGCGCCGAAAACGGGTGAGCGCGTCACCGGTGAGCGCATTGATGTTCTGTCCCTCAAGCCTGATGACACCAGTGCTCGGCCGATTTTGCCGGATTATGGCGCGGGCAAGCGTGCTCTTTCCCGATCCGCTTTCACCGACGATGCCGACCGTTTCTCCAGTGGCAATCTGGAGATCGACGCCATCGAGTGCAAGGAATGCCCTGGCGCTTGCTTTCGCGAAACCTCCGACCAGGTCGCGTCTGACGGGAAAGGAAACCGAGAAGTTTTCGACGCTAAGCAACGGTGCGGCCGTTGCGCTGGGCAAGGCGGAAAGGCTCCTTCGCCCTGGCTGGGAATCGATGAGGAGCCGTGTGTAGACATGCTGGGGGCGGTTGATGACCTCGTCGATAGGCCCCTGTTCCACGATCTCGCCATCGCGCATTACCACGACGCGCGAACAGATATCGGCGACGACACCGAGATCGTGCGAAATCAGGATGATGGCCAGCCCGCGTTCCTGGTTAAGGTCTTTCAGAAGCTTGAGAATCCTGGCCTGAACGGTGACGTCGAGCGCCGTCGTCGGCTCGTCGGCGATGAGCAGTTTCGGGCCGCAGCCGATCGCGGCCGCGATCATGGCACGCTGCTTCATGCCGCCGGAAAACTCGTGCGGATAGGAACGGGCGCGCATTTCCGGGTCCCGGATACCGACATCGTCGAGCAGCTTTACCGCACGGTGCAGCGCTTCCCGTCTGCTGATGCCGAGGTGCCGGACCAAGGGGGCGGCAATCTGCTTGCCGATGCGGCGCAGTGGATCGAGATGCGAGGCCGGGTTCTGGAAGATCATGCCCATGTCACGGCCGCGGATGGCGCACCAGTCGGGTTCGCTGAAGTCGAGCAAACCACGACCTTCAAGCTTGACGCTGCCACCCGCCTGCGCGGTGCCAGGCAAAAGGCCCATCAAGGCCCGGCAAGTGATGGATTTCCCCGAACCGCTTTCACCGACGATGCCAAGGATTTCGCCCGGGCGTATATGGAACGAGACGCCCTTTACCGCCGTCACCGAACCGAAGGCGATGGTGAGGTTGTCCACTTGCAAAAGCGGTGGCGTCATGGTTGGAGGCGCGTTCATATGGCGACCTGCTTGCGTTGCATTTGCCCGAGGCCGTCGCCCAGGAAGGCAAAGCCGAGACCGAGCGAAATGGCGGCAAGACCTGGAAACAGGCAGACCCACCACGCCTGCTGCACAAAGGCCTGGCCGTCGGCGATCATCACGCCCCATTCGGCAAGCGGCGGCTGCGCTCCCATTCCGAGAAATCCGAAACTGGCGCCGGCCAGCATGACCAGAACAGCATCGCTGACTGCGTAGGCGATGATGGGGCCGATCACGTTGGGCAGGACGTGGCGAAACAGGATCGCGCGTCGCGAATAGCCGAGACATTGGGCCGCCTGGATGTATTCGCTCTCGCGAACCGTCAGCACCTCGGCCCTGACCAGCCTTGCATAGCTGACCCAGCCGACAAGGGTGAGCGCGATGACGAAATTGACCAATCCGGGGCCGATGACGCCAACGATTGCCAGAACCAGGACGAAGAATGGAAAGGCGACGGTCAGGTCGTAGAGCCGCATGAAAAGGCTGTCGATGACGCCGCCAAAGTAACCACTTGTGAGCCCGACGATGGTGCCGATCAGGAGGGGCGGCAGGACGCCGACCACACAGAGGAAAAGGTCGACCCGCGCGGCGAAGAGGACTCGCGAAAAGACGTCGCGGCCGACCTGATCGGTGCCGAACCAATGCTCGGCGCTCGGCGGTGCCAGCATGTTGATGATGTCTACGGCGGTGGGATCGTACGGCGCGATGATCGATGCGGTCAGCGCGACAAAGAACCATCCGCCAAGGAGAACGACGGCGACGATCATCATGGGGCTCAAGCGGCCTGCGCGGCGCGTGGCTGCAGGCAGGGCTGGTGCGTTTGACATTGCGAATATCCTCATAGCCGGACGCGCGGGTCGATGAAGGCTGTCAGCAGATCGACGGTCAGCGTGACGAGGACTGTCGCGGCGGCGAAGATCAGGGTCAGGCCCTGCACGACGTAGTAATCTCGCCCGAGAAGCGCGCTGATCATTAGTGAGCCAAGGCCCGGGACGGCATAGACCGTCTCGACGATAATGGCGCCGCCGATCATGAAGGCGACCATGACGCCCAGCAGGTTGAGCGTGGGCAGAACCGCGTTCGGCAGAATGGTTCTCCAGAATATTTCCCTTTCGCTCGCCCCCTGAGCGCGCGCGGCTGTGGCGAAATCCGCCGTGGTCTTTTCGATCAGCGCGGCGCGCAGGCTTTGCGTAAGCACGGGCACGAGCCAGATCGACGTGGAAACCGCAGGCAGGAACAGATGGTAGAGATGGCCTGTAAAACCCTCACCGTAGCCAGAGACCGGAAACCAGCCAAGGCTGACGCCGAAGAAGCGCGACATCATGATGGCCAGCCAGAAGACAGGAATGGTAAGGCCGGCGATGCCGATGACGCGGATCGCCTGGTCGGCGGCTCCACCGGGCCTGCGCGCACTGGCGATCGCCAGCGCGACAGTCGGCGGTACGGCGAGGCAGACGACATAGCCGGTCAGGAACAGGGTCGGCCACATGAACCGTCCGATAAGCTCGCTCACTGGCTTTTGGAAGCGCAACGACTGGCCGATGTCGCCGCCGAGCAGATTCAGGAAATAGGTGAGAAACTGCCGCCAGAGCGGCAAGTCCAGCCCGTATTGCGTGCGGATCGCTGCGATTGTTTCGGCGCTTGCGCGGTCGCCGGCGAGCAGCCGCGCAGGGTCGCCTGGTGCCATGTGCAAGAGCAGGAACGTGACGATGGTGATTCCGACCAGCACGCCAACCAATTGCAGCAAGCGCTGCGCGATGAGAGATAGCAGGTTCAATCCAGTCCTCCGGCGCGTGAATGCCGGCGGCGCGGTTTCGCCCGCGCCGCCGCATTGTTTTCAGCTCACTTGGAGATTGTGGTGTCTTCAAGCGTCCACTGCAGGGAGGGCGTCAGCTTGATGCCGCTGAGACGCTTCGAATAGGCGACCGCGTTGGGTGCGTAGTAGAGCGGGATCTGCGACACTTCCTCGGTCGTGATCTTCTGGATTTCCTTGTAGATCCCCGCGCGCTTGACTGGATCGGCCTCCTTCGTGCCTTGCTCCACCAGTTCGTCAACCTTGGCGTTGCTGTAGAAGGTATTGTAGGAATTCGAGCCACAAGTGCCGCAGAGCGCCCAGCGCACGGCCAGGTCCGGGTCTGGCGTCTCATTGTACCACCAATTCGCCGCAGCATCGTAGTCGCCCTTGCCGGTCGCATCCCACCATGCGCCGGAATCGACATTCACGATGACCGGCTTCAGGCCGATGGCCTGCCACTGCGCCTGCAGAAGAAGCGCCATCTGCTGCTCGGTGGCACCGGCGGTTGCGAGGATCTTCACCTCCCGGCCTTCCATGCCGGACTCGGCCAGCAGCTGCTTCGCCTTGGCGGTGTCGACCGGGATTCCGGGATTGTCCTTGTCATGGAAATCGACAGCGCCAGGCAACGTGGTGTTGGCTGGCTCTGCATAGCCGCGTGTTATCGCCTTTGTCATCGCCTTGTTGTCGATGGCATAGGCCGCGGCCTGGCGCGCTTTCATATTCGAGAAGGGCTCGCGCTTCTCGTTCAGCAAGGTCATGTAGATGGTGGTCGAAGGTTCGAGCCGCATGTCGATATTTTCCATGGTTTTCAGACCGTCGATCTGCGACCACGGCACCTCCCGCATCACGTCGACTTCCCCAGCCTTCAGCATGGCTGCACGGGTTTCGGGAGAAGCGATTTCACGAAGCTCGACGGTGGCGTCCGACTTGGGATAGCCCTTGCGCCAATAATGTGCGTTGGGCTGTAACACCAGCTTCTCGTTCGGCTTCCACTCCTTGACGGCATAAGGGCCGGACGTGACCGGCGCAGTCGAGAATGCCTTTTCGGCCCCTTGCTTCTCGACATCGGATTTGGAAACAATGCCCATGTTCCAGATTTCGAGATTGCCGAGAAATGGCGCGAAAGCGGATTTGAGCTTGATGACGACGGTCTTCGGATCCGCGGCCGTTGTCGATTCCACCGCACCCAGCGGAGCCGGATAGGCCGACTGCTTGTCGCTGCGAATGCGATCCAGGCTGAACGCCACGTCGGCGGCGGTAATCGGCGAGCCGTCGGAGAATTGCGCATCGCGCAGATGAAACGTGTAGGTGAGGCCGTCGGCGGAGACATCCCAGCTTTCGGCAAGGGCAGGCTCAAGCGCGCCGCTCACGGGATTGCGCAGGAGCAGCCGCGCATAGAGCTGGCCGTAAGTTTCAATGTTGCCGGCGGCGGCCGAGCGCATCGGATCGAGTGTTGTGGTCTGATAGGGCGAGACGATGCGGATCACTTCAGCCGCCAGGGCTGGTGCTGCGACGATGGATGTAAAGGCCACCGAGACAGCGCCATACAATGCCGCGTTCAAGGCCAGTGTCCGGGCCTTTCTCAAAATACCCATTTCGCGTTCTCCCAAAAATGTTTCTTGATGGGACCTCCCGAGCCCCGCGCCATGACGCTATGTGATATTAATAGCATCTGTCAAACTTTATGTTGAAAAGATAACATTGCCGGCTGCGTCAGGGGCAGCCCTCGAAATCAATCTCGCACTTCATTCGACCGTTTCGGTGCAAGGATGGAGCACGATTCAAATGCGAGATGTCAGTGCTCGATCGTCGCTCGGGCAAGACAGGGTCCAGAGAATGACCCAGCCGTCGCGAAACAACCCTGGGCGGGATAAGAGAAAAATGGATAAAAGTCAGAAGCGAGTTGAATAATTGGTCCAGGACTATCTGTCGGCCGACGACCCGATGGAGGCAGCTGCCATCGGGACGCCCTGGCGCTCCTGCAGAGCTTCGATCCCTTCGGCCAGCTTCTCCCTGGAGATCTCGCCCATGTGGATGGAGCGCAGCTTCCCGTCCCCGCCTATGAAGAGCGTTGCCGGCAGGCCAGGCACGGCATAATGGCGGCCAAACAGGCCGAGCGAATCGAGCAGGACGGTTTCAAGCGCGATCCCTTCGGAGGCCATGTAGGAACCGACGGCGTCGGCGCCTTCGCCCTGATTGACGAAGATGAAGGTCACGCCTTGCGCTGTCGCGGCGACGCCCGCCATCATCGGCATTTCACGGCGGCAGGGTGGACACCATGTCGCCCAGAGATTGATGACGAGTGGCGCTCCTTGAAGGTTTTGGGGAACGATTGTCCGACCGTCGAGGGTAAGGAACTGTCCCGGCGGCAGCGGGGTTGCCGGTGCGCCTGCGGTCAGCTGGATGATGGCGACAGCGATGAACGCCGCTGCCGCCGCGGGCAGGGGAGTCCACAGCGCGGTCTTGAGATTGCGGCGGAAGAAGAAGAGCGTGAACGCTGCTGCCGCCGCGATGCCTGTCCATACCAGGAAACCGCCCTGCCACAATGCCAATACACGCAACGGCTCGGCGCTGAAGCTTCCGGCGTGCTGGACGATATGGCCCAGCCGCGCGCCGACGACGAACCACAGGACCGCCTGCCAGTTCCATGAGGAAAAGCAGCGATCGACCTTGCGCGACAGGATTTCGCCGGCGGCCAGGAAGGCGGCGATCGCCAGGATCGCGGCAAAGCGGTCGGTGGCAAAAAACAGAGGGCCGATGGTGACCGCGTTCATCCTAGCGCACCGCCCGAGCCATCGAAGTCTTGAGCGGTTCCGCCGTCACATCGCCGACCAGGCGTGAGTTCGGGATTTCGCTCGCCTGGGCATTGAAGAAGATCATCGTCGGAGGCCCGACAACAGCCAGTTCCCGCATCAGGGCCTGCTTGTCCTGATCGAGGGTGGAGAGGTCGACCTTGATGCGCTGGAAGCCCTGCAAACCGGCGATTGCATCGCGCGCGGGCAAGACATCCCGCTCGATGACCCCGCAGGTCACGCACCAGTCGGCGGTGAAATAGACCAGCGTCGGCCTGCCTCCTGCGGCGGACAGGTCCTGCTTGAGCTCCGCAACGGAGTTGGCGTGCCCAAAGACCAGTTCGGGAGGCGCATTTGACCCGTCCCGTTCACCGGCGAAATGCGCGAGCGGGCGTAGCGGATCTGTTGCGCCGGACGCCGCTCCGATCGCCAGGATGCCTGCCCCCAGCGACAGAGCAAGCCCTGCCGTCTTGCGGAAACGCGCGCCGTTGGTTGCGTTGCGGGCCAGCGGCTCGGCGACGCCGACGAACACGGCCGCGCCGAGCAGCAGCATTGCCCAGAGCGCGAGCGTTGCCGGCGGCGGCAGCATCCGCGAGGCCATCCATATGGCGGCCGCGATGAAGACGAAGCCGAACACATGCTTGATCTGCACCATCCACGCGCCGGCTTTCGGCAAGGCCCGGCTTCCCATCGTCCCCAGGGCGATCAGGGGAATACCCTGTCCCAGTCCAAGTGCAAAGAGTGCTGCTGCCCCAAGCCCGGCATCGCCGGTCTGGGCGATGTAGAGGAGTGCGGCGGCGAGCGGCGCGGTCACGCATGGGCCAACGATCAGGGCGGATGTGAACCCGATTGCCGCCGCGCCGATCACCGAGCCGCGTCTCCCGCCCTGGATGCCGGCAATGCGGTTCACCCAGCCGGCCGGTAGTTGCAACTCGAACAGGCCGAACGTCGAGGCTGCGAGCACGATGAAGAGTACGGCAGCAGCGCCGACCGCATAGGGTGATTGCAGGATGACCTGAAGATTCTGACCCGACCACGCGGCAACGATGCCCAACAGGCCGAAGGCCGCCGCCATCGCCAGCACATAGGCCGACGACAAGACGAAGCCGCGACGGGCGGTCAGTGCCTCGCCTTCGCGCGCCAGCGTCGCACTCAGGATCGGGTACATCGGCAGGACGCACGGTGTGAACGCCAGAAGAAGGCCGAAGACCAGGAAGCTGCCGACAACCCAGAGCGCGCCACCGCTCTCCAGAAGCGACGCGATCATCCCGCCGCCGCTCGTATCCTCGGCAAGCTGGAAGCCGGAGGACGCCGCCGTGGGTTCACCCGTTGCGGCCGGCTCGGACGTGAGCCCGAAACCCACGGCAGCGGTGGTTATCTGAAGGCTGCGCGTATCGACGGTCTGGGTGATGGGTGGATAGCAGATCGAGTTTTTCTTGCAGCCCTGGAACGTGACCGAGACCCGGGCCGGCGTGGCCGGATCGAGCCTTGCCGCCGCTTCGGTGTAGTAGACTTCGGACGATCCGAAGTTCGGATCGTCGGATTCGACCGTGCCTGGATAGGTCTGAAGGGTGACCTCGCTTCCCGTCGAGGCATCGCGTACCTTCAGATGGTCGCGATAGAGATAATAGCCGTCCGCAATCGCCCAATGAAGGCCGATGGCGCCATCCTCGCCCCGGTCGACCGAGAGGCGAAATGCGTCCTCGGCCTGCAGCAGATTGGCTTGCTGCGCCGCCGCCGGGAAACTGCCGGCAGCGAGAACAATGAATGCCGCAAGCCACACGAAGAGCGGGAGACGGAAGGTCGAGATCTTTGGCATGGCGTTGGACACCACGATACTCAGGAGGCTTTTCGCGTATCGGCGATCACCTGGCGGAACCCTGCTTCATCGAGCGCGGAGGCGACGAGGAACTGGCCGATCAGGAAGACGGGCGTGCCGCGCAAACCCAGTCCCTCGGCCTGGGCATTGTTGCGTCGAAGCAAGGTCGTGATCTCGCTGTCCTTTGCCCGCGCATCGCGTTCGACACGTGCCATATCGAGATCGGCCGCGGCCACCACGGCGCGCATCTGTTTCTCGGTCACGCCATTCCCCTTGACGCTCATGAGCGCGTCGTGCGCGGCCTCGTATTTGCCCTGGTATTTCGCGGCCAGGGCCAGTTTCGCGCCATAGGCCGACGCGGCCGACAGAATGGGCCAATCCTTGTAGACCAGCCGCACCTTGCCGTCGGCACGCATCACCTTTTTCAGCGGCGCGACCGTCCGTTTGCAGAACGGGCAATTGTAGTCGAAGAAACTCACGATCGTGACATCGCCGCGCGGATTGCCGCCGGTCGGCGCCGCCGGATCGTTGAGGATCATTTCGGATGAGAGATCGTCGGCGCTTGCGCCAGCGGTCAACCCCACCGTCGCCAGCGCGGCAAGAGACAGAAGTGCGCTACGCCGGTTCATGGCTGACAGGTTGGTTGAGCTCGCTACAAGCGAGCGTGTCGGGCGCGGAGATTGCATGGAAGAGCCTCGGATTGCTGCGGGTCTGAGCCCGAGAAGCCGCGACGACCTTAAGGCAGACTTAAGGAGGAGCATTGATCTCATACGGTTCAGAAAATGGGCGGAGCCGTCGGATAAGATCGTCTTTTCGAAAGGCGCCGACGGATCGTGTGCCGCGATATTCGCCGCCCGACGCGATCTTGACCATGAAAAGGGTCGGCGGCCCATCAGCGCGCAGATGGCGCAGCAAGTCACGGTTCTCCTGATCCATCGCAGTGACGTCCACTTTGACCAGGCCGACATGTTCCATCAGTCGTCTGACGTCGGGATCGGGCAGAATGCGATTCTCCAGGGTTTGACAGAATGCGCACCATTCGGCGCCGATATCGATCAGCGCGGCGCGATATCGGCCTGAAAGGCCGTCGAGTGCCGCCTGATATTCCTCGATCGTCCTGGCCGTAATGGCCATGTTCCTCTCGGCCGCGACACTTGGGCCACTGGCTCCAGCGAATGCCGCGCCCATGCCAAGGAGACAGAGCCGGAGAATACGCCGACGGTCGTATCTGCCCGGTTTATTGCCTGAGCTACCTGCTGAGCCGCTGATGTCGAGGGCCGTGCCCAGCCTGTTCGGTCCGCTCGTCCCGCTGCCTGATCTGATCATGAAATCACCTTCCGCCTTGCCGGGCGGCATCGACGGCGCATCCCTTAAGGCAGGCTTAAGGTTCAGGCCGCCCGACGGGTGATCCATTCCCGTAAGCAAGGACGTTGCAGTGAAATCGAGGCGTGAAGATAATGGGGGCCGGATCGGCCGGCGAGGCTTTTTGATAGGGGCGAGCGCGTTCGCGTTGGCGGGTTGTGTGTCGACGCCACCGACTGCCACCAGCGTCGCTGTCGCGATCGACCGGGTGCGCAAACCCGAGCCGCCGCTCATGTATGCTGCCATGCCTGACGAACTGTTCCCCGTCCCGGCCGTGGATATCAGCAAGGTCGATCCGCGCTGGTGGCGCGCGGAAGTGGACTATGACACGGCCGAGAAGCCCGGAACGGTCATCGTCGATACGCCGGCCAGATATCTCTATCATGTCAATCCCGGCGGGCGGGCGACCCGTTACGGCATTGGCGTTGGCCGCGACGGCTTCTCATGGTCGGGGCGAGCGATCGTTGCCTACAAGCGCAAATGGCCGCGCTGGACCCCGCCCGACGAAATGGTCGCCCGTCAGCCGAAGCTGAAGCCTTACAGCATTGCCAATGGCGGCATGGGCCCAGGGCTGAACAACCCCCTGGGGTCGCGGGCGCTTTACATCCACCA
Organism: Mesorhizobium shangrilense; assembly: GCF_040537815.1. Taxonomy (NCBI): domain Bacteria; kingdom Pseudomonadati; phylum Pseudomonadota; class Alphaproteobacteria; order Hyphomicrobiales; family Phyllobacteriaceae; genus Mesorhizobium; species Mesorhizobium shangrilense. Next base: position 35,677 of record NZ_JBEWSZ010000004.1, on the reverse strand, counting down.
AGGCGGCCGGGACACGATCTACCGCATTCATGGTTCACCGGAAGCCAACTCGATCGGGAAGGCGGTATCATCGGGCTGCATTCGCCTGCTCAACCAGGACGTCATCCATCTGTACGACCAGGTGCGCGACGGCAGTCCGATTGTGGTCATCCCCGACCCCGCCATGGGCCATCTCATGGTCGGCTGATCCCGAAGCGGGACATGGACCGCTGGTCCATGTCCCCTTGAGATCTATCGGGCAGTTCCAGCCACAGACGACGAAGGGATCACCATCATCGCGGCAAGACCACGATCCCTGCGATTGAGAAGTTCGAGGCGGCAACCGGCGCGGCTCAGCGCCAGCTCGACAATCGCCAGCCCCAGCCCGCTTCCAACGGGCGCCTTGTTGCGCCCCCTGAAGAACCGCTCGGTCACCCGTGGAAGCTCATCGGCGGGTATGCCTGGACCTTCATCCTCGATGGCGATGTTCATGCGGCCTTCTTCTTCGACCAGACCGCAGACGACAGCGCCGCCCGGCGGGGAATGATTGACCGCGTTCTCGATGAGGTTTCTCGCCGCGAGGCGAAACACGCCGGGATCGATGTCGAGCCGAACGCCTTCGAGGGCGGGGGACACGGTGATCGAGACCTTGCCGGTTGCAAGTTCTCCCATGATCGAGCGGATCGTGTCGGCCGGGCTGAAGGAGCCCGCCCGTTCCCGTTCACCGCCGGATTCGGCTTCCGCTATATCAAGCAACTGCCGCACCAGACGGCCGGTCCGATCGACGCCGACGACGATCTGGCGCAGCGCCTGATCGCGGATTGCGCGATCATCGCTCGCCAGCGCGACCTGGGCCTGGGTTTTCAGACCCGCGAGCGGCGTGCGCAGTTCATGGGCGGCAAAGGCCGTGAAGTTGCGCTCTCGCTCGCGAAGCCCGGCGACCCGCGCGAAAAGCCCGTTCAGGGACTGCACGACGGGCGTTATCTCCTTGGGAGTATCAACGCTTCGCAAAGGTTGCAGGTCGGAGGCATGCCGTGCCGAGAGATCGCGCGCGATCGCGTTGAGCGGCGCAAGCCCGCGGCGAATGCTGAGCCAGATGAGCGCGGCGAGGGCTGGCAAGATCAGCAGGGCCGGGAGCAAGAGCCCGCGGATGACATCATTCACCAAGCCGTCGCGAATGCGCATATTGTCGCCGATCAGGACACGCACGCCGAGCGCGGGGTTCTGCACCGCGAAAACGCGCCACCGCTCCCCGTCGATGATCGTGTTCGAAAAGCCATCCATCTGATCGGAGAGCTTTTGTTCAGGCGCTCCGCCGGAGCGGCTGATGAGGGTGCCTTGCAAGGACCATATCTGGCAGGAAAGCTGGCGGTCGTAGGAGGAATGTACCTTGAGCGGCAAAGGCGCAGCGATCGGCTTGTTCGGACTAGCGTCGATGTCCTGACTGACGAGGAGCGAACTGACCATTCGGCCGGCTTCCATGAGCCGGGCGTCCAGGACGTGTTCGACCTCCGCGCGCGTGCTGAGGAAAATCCAAACGACAGCCGATAGCCAGACAAGACCGGTCGTGAGCGTGAGGATGAGAAACAAGCGCGAGCCGATCGACCGCATCACTGTTTCTCCCCGAGACGATAGCCGAGGCCGCGAACGGTCTGGATGATGCCCGTGCCGAGCTTGTTGCGCAGATGATGGATATGGACCTCGATCGTGTTGCTCTCGACTTCTTCCTGCCAGCCGTAGAGCTTATCTTCCAGTTGCCCCTTGGACAGGATCAGTCCGGGATGTCCCATCAGCGCGCGAAGCACGGAGAATTCCCTTCGCGACAAACGGATGGGAATGCCTGCCTGCTTCACTGATTGATTTGATGGGTCGAGCTCCAGGTCACGCCATTCGAGCACACTGCGTGTCCGGCCGGCCGCGCGTCGAATAAGCGCGCGTAGTCTGGCCGCGACCTCGTCCAGATCGAACGGTTTGCCAAGGTAGTCATCAGCGCCGGTATCGAGACCCGTTATGCGGTCGGCGACGCTGTCCCGCGCCGTCAACAAGAGAACCGGCGTATCATCCCCTCGCGCGCGCAGTATCCTCAGAACGTCAAGCCCGGACCCATCGGGGAGCATCAGGTCAAGAATGATCGCGTCGAAGCAATGTCCCTTGAGTACAGCTTCCGCATCCTCGCATGTCTCGACGGTATCCGTGGTAAACCCATTGATCGACAGGCCGACCTTGAGACCGTCCCTGAGTACGGGATCGTCTTCCACGATCAATGTTCGCATTCCATACGTCTCCGTGTGTCGTCCAGCACTTCCCACAGACTTAAGGCATCCTTAAGGGAGGATATTTCTGGCCAAGGAAATGATGCCGCGACGGGCTGTGCAGCAGGCCGCGGGTAGCGTCACTGTTGCGAGCATCAGGGCCGCGACAAGGAAGCGGGAAGTCCAACAGTTCTTGTGCGTGATCGCCGCCGCCATGGCCAGTGCCGGTCACGTGGAGCAGGAGACTGTCCGCCGAGCCGCCGCGCACATTTAGGTCGGCGGGCCCTGTTTCTTCGGCGCCCGCCACGCATTCACGAGCGAGTCAGGGATGCTGCGCAATGCCGCACCTGTGCCAATGTAACTGGTTACGTGGATCAATCGTTCCAATGGATAGCGGCGACGTAATCGGTTACGTAATCGTTTGTGTCGTGAAAATTGACCTGAACCGACACTCAAGGGAGGAAAACATGAGTGACAAGCCAACATTCCCGAACGCATTGCATCTCGACCTGTTTTCGCGCCGGCAATTCATCAAGACCAGCATGGTGGCGGCGGGCGCCATGGCGCTGCCTTTCGGCGCATTTGCGGCGGACAAGCCCAAGGTCGGCCTGGTCATGAAGTCGCTGGCGAACGAGTTCTTCAAGCAGATGCAGGCCGGCGCGGATGAGTACGCGGCCAAGAACAAGGACAAGTTCGATTTCGCCACCGTCGGCATGAAGGACGAGCGCGACTTTGCCGCGCAGGTCGACGCCATCGAGAACTTCATCACCCAGAAATTCAATGTCATCGTCGTCGCGCCCGCCGATTCCAAGGCGATGGTCACGCCGATCTCCAAGGCCCTGAAGGCCGGCATCAAGGTCATCAACATCGACGTCTCGCTCGATGAGGAAGCCAAGAAGAAGGCCGGCATCGACCTCGCCTTCTTTGGGCCGGACAACCGCGCCGGCGCCAAGCTGGCCGGCGACGCGCTGGGCAAGGCACTCGGCAAGGGCGGCAAGGTCGTCATCCTCGAAGGCAACCCCGAGGCTGACAACGCCAAGGAACGCAAGCTCGGCTTCGACGACGCTGTGAAGGAAAACGGGCTGGATCTGCTCGATAGCAAAACCGCTCACTGGGAGACGGAAGAAGCCAATACGCTCATGACCAACTTCATGACCCAGCACCCCGACATCCAGGGCGTCATGGCCGCGAACGATTCGATGGCGCTGGGCGTCGTCAAGGCCATAGATGCCGCGGGCAAATCGGGCCAGATCAAGGTCGTCGGCTTCGACAACATCCCTGCCGTCAAGGCGCTGCTCAAGGATGGCAAGATGCTGGCGACGATCGAGCAATACGGCGCGCAGATGGCAGCCATGGGCATCGATTACGGCTTGCGTGAGCTTGCCGGCGAGAAATTCTCCGGCTGGGTCAAGACCAACATCAAGCTCATCACCGACAAGGATATCTGACGGGCACCAAGCCCCTCCGAGGCCGGCGCAGCGCTCCGGCCTCGGCGATGCTGCCATCGCTGCGGGTGTTTCTCAGCGGCGTGGATCATCGGATTTATCCGAAATCCGCTTGGCGTCCTGTCGGTAGGATGCTCCGAGAGTGTATCCGCCCGTTCCGTCCAGATAGAGCCGGATTGGCTCTATCTGTTGTTCTGTTTTTTTGGGTGCTCCAGGCGACCGCGCCGCGCACGAGCGTGAGGGCGCATTGAGGAAAGAGCGTCATGCAGGCAACCGACACGCTGCTGGTCCTTGAAGGGGTCGGGAAGGTCTTTCCCGGAGCCATCGCCCTGAGCGGCGTGTCGCTGGCAATCGAGCGTGGCGAAACGCACATCATCCTGGGCGAGAACGGTGCCGGAAAGTCGACCCTGATCAAGCTGCTGGCCGGCATCTACCGTCCCGACAGCGGCGAGATCGTCTTCAACGGCGCTCCCTACCATCCCAAGACACCGCATGATGCGCAGGTGAAGGGCATCCGCATCGTCCATCAGGAGCTCAATCTCCTGCCTTATCTCAGCATCGCCGAGAACCTGATGCTGGAGAGCCTGCCGCGACGCTTCGGCGTCGTCGACAGGGCGGCCCTGGGCCGACGCGCCACTGCCCTCCTGAAGGAGGTCGGCCTGGACATCGACCCGAAAACGCGCGTCGAGGAACTCGGCGTCGCGCAGATGCAGCTGGTCGAGATCGCCAAGGCGCTCTGCTACGACAGCAAGCTGCTGGTGCTCGACGAGCCGACCGCGACACTGACGCCGCCGGAGATCGAACGCCTCTTCGCGATCCTGAAGCGCCTGAAGGCCAAGGGCGTGACGATCATCTACATCTCGCACCGTCTCCACGAGGTCTTCGAGATCGGCGACCGGGTGACGGTGTTGCGCAACGGCCAGCTCGTCACCACCCGCGACCTGCAAGCGCTGACCGTGCCTGATCTCGTTCGTTTGATGATCGGGCGCGATATCGCCGACGAATACGGCTTCGACGCCTCGATAGTACCGGGGAGGGTGGCGCTTGCCGTTACCGACCTGAAGCGCGACGCCACCACCCCCGCAATATCCTTCGAAGTGCGGAGCGGTGAAATCCTGGGCGTCGCTGGCCTTGTCGGCAGCGGCCGCACCGAGGCCATGCGCGCGCTGTTCGGCGCCGACCCCAAGGCCGGCGGCACCATCGCGGTGGACGGCAGGCCGGTTGCGATCTCCACGCCGAAGGACGCGGTGCGCCATGGCCTGAGCCTGCTCACCGAAGACCGGAAGGGGCAGGGGCTGCTGCTCGACATGCCGGTCGCCCAGAACATGACCATCACGGACCTCAGCAAGATCTCGCACCTCGGCCTGCTTGACCGCGGCAAGGAAACGGCCGCGGCGACCGATCTTGTCGGCCGCCTGCGCGTCAAGACCACTTCAATCGCGCAGGCGGTGCGAAACCTCTCGGGCGGCAATCAGCAGAAGGTGGTGCTGGCGAAGTGGCTGTTTCGCGGCACCTCGACGCTTATCCTGGATGAGCCGACCAGGGGCGTCGACATCGGCGCGCGCCGCGAGATCTACCAGCTGCTGTGGATGCTGGCAGCCGAGCGCAAGGGTATCATCATGGTCTCGTCCGACCTGCCCGAGCTGATGGGCATGTGTCACCGCATCATCGTCTTTTCCAAGAACAAGATCGTCGGCGAAGTGCCGCGAGCCGCATTCGACCAGGAGCGAATCCTGTCGCTCGCCTATCAGGAGTATGTGCGACTATGAGCGATACGTCCGAAACCGCCGCATCGACGGCCGTCTCCGCCAACAAGGCGAGGATCATGCGCTTTCTCGTCCGCGACGCCGGCGTGCTGATGGCGCTGGTGCTGATCACGCTCTTCTTCTCGTTCACCGCGCCCTATTTCGCGACACCGGAGAACGCGCTGAAGATCTTCGTGCAGATCGCCATCAACACCGTGCTCGCGGCGGGCATGACCTTCGTCATCCTCACAGGCGGCATCGATCTCTCGGTCGGATCGGTGCTTGCCTTGTGCACCGTGGTCGGGGCGACCATCATGACGAACGAGACCATGACACCAGCCGTCTCCATCACGCTGGCACTGCTCGGCTGCATGGCGACGGGCGCGGTCTGCGGCGCTCTGAACGGCCTCATCTCGACGCGTTGGAAGATCCCGTCCTTCATCGTTACGCTGGGCATGCTCAACATGGCCGCCGGCGCGGCGCGGGTGGTGAGCGACAATTCGACGATTACCGGCCTTCCGCAGGGCTTCGTCGATTTCGGCAATCTTATCATCGGCGGCTTCCTGCCCTCGATCTTCCTGATCGCCGTGCTGGTCATCGCTGTCGGCTGGTTCGTGCTGCGCTTCACCGTGTTCGGCCGGATGATCTTCGCCACCGGCACCAATGACGAGGCGGTGCGCCTATCCGGCCACAACCCGGACATCTACAAAGTCGCCGCCTTCACCATCAGCGGCCTGACGGCCGGCATCGCGGCCATGGTCTATCTGCTGCGCCTCAACATCGGCAGTCCGATCGCGGGCGTCGGCTACGAACTGAACGCCATCGCCGCCGTCATCATCGGCGGCACCAGCCTCAATGGCGGCAAGGGCTCGATCATCGGCACGCTGGTGGGCGCCTGCATCCTGCAGGTGCTCAGCACCGGGCTCCAGCTTCTGGGCGTCGGCGACAATTTCAAGCCGATCGTCATCGGCCTCGTCATCGTGCTGGCCGTCATCCTCGACGCCTACCGGGAACGGTTGCTACGGATCATGCGCTAGGAGCCACCGCCATGACGACGATCGCTGATGTTGCGCGAGAAGCCAAGGTATCGGTCGCGACCGTCTCGCATGTCATGAACGCGACGCGCCACGTCGAGCCGGAAACGGCTGAGCGCGTCCGGGCGGCGATCCTGGCGCTGCGCTACAGTCCCAATTCGCTGGCGCGGGGTCTGCGACGCGGCGTCACCAAAACCATTGGCCTGCTCCTGCCGGACAACTCCAACCCCTTCTTCGCCGGCGTCGCACGCCAGATCGAGGATGCCGGCTTCGTGGCGGGCTACACGGTGATCCTGTGCAATTCCGACGGCAAGCCCGAGAAGGAGGAACGCTACCTCTCGGTGCTGATGGCCAAGCAGATCGATGGCCTTATCTTCGCCGGCTCCTCCGACCATGCGCGTGTCTTCTCACGCCTTTCGAAGTCGAACATACCCGCCGTGCTCCTCGACCGCGAAATCCGGTCGGTCAACGTGGATTCCGTCCTGGTGGACCACCGTCATGGCGGTCGTCTCGCCGGCCAGCACCTGGCCGGGCTCGGCCATCGCAAGGTCGGCGCCATCGGCGGCCCGCGCGATTCCAGTTCCAGCCCGGCCCGCCTGCGCGGATTTGCCGAGGCGCTCCATCACGCTGGCCTGCGGCTGCCGAAGGAGGCGGTGGTGGATGCCGACTATCATTTCGCCGGCGGCCGTGTCGCGATGGAACGCCTGATGGCCCAGGCACCCCACATTACAGCGGTTTTCGCCTGCAACGACCTGATGGCCATGGGCGCTCTCAGCGCCTTGCGCGCGCGGGGGCTTCGGGTTCCCGACGACATGTCGGTGATCGGCTTCGACGATATCCCCTATGCCGCCACCACATGGCCTCCGTTGACGACGGTCGCCCAGCCCGTCGACAAGATCGGAACGCGGGCCGTGGCGCTGCTGCTGGAACGCCTGAACCAGCCGGCCGCGCATTCCCGGCATGAAACGCTGACGCCTACCCTGGTGGAAAGAGAAAGCTGCGCCTCACCAGGCGGGAAATCTTGAGCGCGCGCCTCTCTTCGCTCGAACGGTGAGGATCTAATGTTCCGCGGCGGGATATCCTGGGCGGTCACCGATGTCGCCAGGCTGCTTGTTGAAGTTGAACATCCTGCGGGTCGCTACAAAGAGCAACGGGATGAACAACACATCAAGGCATCCACGCCGGGAATGGTGCGGTCCATAATCTCCTGGTCGACCGCCCATCGGATGCATTGCCAATCAGCCCGGGCAGGGCGTCCGGATCGAGATTCCGCGGATCTCCGTTGACTCAAAAAAATCCCGCTGGCGTCTTGTCCGTAGCCGTCTCATGCGCTAATACATGACCGACCGGTCGGTTAATGTAAGCCGAAAGGCCTGGGAGGGATCGATGCCGGAAGCCTTCATCTGCGATGCCGTGCGTACGCCTATCGGCCGCTATGCCGGAGCACTTGCGGCTGTTCGGGCGGATGACCTCGCCGCGTTGCCGCTTACCGCATTGATGCAGCGCAATCCCTCGGTCGACTGGAGCCAGGTCGACGATGTCATCCTCGGTTGTGCCAACCAGGCGGGCGAAGACAATCGCAACGTGGCGCGCATGGCGGTGCTTCTGTCGGGCTTGCCGGTCGATGTCCCCGGCACGACAGTCAATCGGCTGTGCGGCTCCGGTCTGGATGCGGTCGGTTTGTCAGCGCGTTCGATCCGTGCCGGCGACTGCGATCTGATGATTGCCGGCGGGGTCGAAAGCATGTCGCGGGCGCCATTCGTGATGCCGAAATCCGAGAGCGCATTCTCGCGCGCCAATTCCGTCTACGACACAACGATCGGCTGGCGCTTCGTCAATCGCAAGATGCTGAAGGCGCACGGTACGGACTCGATGCCCGAGACAGCCGACAATGTGGCTGCGGACTTCGGTGTTTCGCGCGCCGATCAGGATGCCTTCGCGTTGCGCAGTCAGCAGCGCTGGGCGGCCGCTCAAAATGCCGGCGTCTTCGCCGACGAATTGATCCCGGTCAGCATCCCCCAGAAGAAGGGCGATCCGCTGGTGGTCGACCGCGACGAGCATCCCCGAGCGGATGCCTCGGCGGCCCAACTGGCCAAATTGAAGGGCGTCAACGGTCCCGACCTTTCGGTTACCGCGGGCAATGCATCCGGCGTCAATGACGGCGCGGCCGGCCTCATCATCGCCAGCGAGGCAGCAGTGAAGGCGCACGGGCTTACCCCGCGCTCCCGCATCGTCGCGATGGCGGCGGCCGGCGTTCAGCCGCGCATCATGGGCATCGGCCCGGTCCCTGCCGTGCGCCGCGTGCTCAAGCGCGCCGGGCTGACCATCGAACAGGTGGACATCATTGAATTGAACGAGGCCTTTGCCGCGCAGGCCCTGGCTGTGCTGCGAGACCTCGGCCTGCCTGACGATGCCGAGCACGTAAACCGCAACGGTGGTGCAATCGCTATTGGGCATCCGCTGGGCATGAGCGGCGCCAGGTTGGCCACCACCGCGACCTGGCAACTGCAGCGCGGGGGAGGACGTTATGCGCTTTGCACGATGTGCGTGGGTGTCGGACAGGGAATTGCGTTGATCCTCGAGCGCGTCTGACGCGCCAGCTTGCGAAGGAGACGGTCATGTATGCGCAGATGGTGAAGACTGACGCGGCCAAGGTGAAGTCGCTGGATGAGATGGATCCGGTCGAGCGCGCCTTTCAGGAGCGCATCGACGATGGCCAGAAGATCGAGCCGAAAGAGTGGATGCCGGAAGGCTATCGCAAGACGCTGATCCGTCAGATCAGCCAGCACGCCCACTCCGAGATCGTCGGCCAGCTCCCTGAAGGCAATTGGATCACCCGCGCGCCGACGCTGGAGCGCAAGGCGATCCTGCTGGCCAAGGTGCAGGACGAGGCAGGCCATGGCCTCTACCTCTATTGCGCCGCGGAGACGCTCGGCATCAGCCGCGACGAGATGTACGAGCAACTGCATTCGGGCAAGGCCAAGTATTCCTCGATCTTCAACTATCCAACGCTGAGCTGGGCCGACATCGGCGCGATCGGCTGGCTGGTCGATGGCGCGGCGATCATGAACCAGGTGCCGCTGCAGCGCTGCTCCTATGGACCTTATGCGCGCGCCATGGTGCGCATCTGCAAGGAGGAGAGCTTTCACCAGCGCCAGGGTTTCGACATCATGAACGTTCTGTGCAAAGGCACGGAAGAACAGAAGGCGATGGCGCAAGATGCGTTGAGCCGCTGGTGGTGGCCATCGCTGATGATGTTCGGCCCTTCCGACAATGCGTCGGTCCATTCAGCGCAGTCGATGGCCTGGAACATCAAGCAGGATTCCAACGACGAGTTGCGCCAGAAATTTGTCGACCAGACCGTGCCGCAGGCGACGTTCCTGGGCCTCACCGTTCCCGATGCTGAGTTGAAGTGGAATGAGGAAAAGGGCGGCCATGACTTCGGTCAGCCGGACTGGAGCGAGTTTTTCGAGATCATCGCCGGCAACGGGCCCTGCAACCGTGAGCGACTTGAAGCCAGGCAAACGGCCTGGAACGAAGGCGCCTGGTTCCGTGATGGATTGACGGCCTACGCGAAAAAGGCAGCCGCGCGCAAGGCAGCGGTGCCTGTGGCGGCGGAATAGCGAAGTTACCATGGCAGCCAGATAAGGAGGCATCCTATGTCCAGCGAATGGCCCCTGTGGGAGGTCTTCATCCGAGGTCAGCATGGCCTCAACCACCGGCACGTCGGAAGCCTTCATGCGCCTGATGCCGAAATGGCCATCCACAATGCTAGAGATGTCTACACGCGCCGCAACGAGGGCGTGAGCATCTGGGTGGTGCGCTCCGCGGATATCGTCGCCTCCGCGCCGTCGGACAAGGGTCCTCTCTTCGACCCCGCGAATTCCAAGGTCTATCGTCACCCGACATTCTTCGACGTGCCGGATGAAGTGGGGCACATGTGATGGGCGCTCCAATAGCCACGTCAGGGATCGCGGAGTTCGCCCTGCGCATGGGCGATACATGCCTGATCTTGGCCCACCGCAACTCCGAGTGGTGTGGCCACGCGCCCGCACTGGAGGAAGACATTGCACTGGCCAACACCGCGCTCGACCTGATCGGCCAGGCGCAGCTCTGGCTCGGGCTCGCCGCCGACGCGGAGGGCCGTGGCCGTAGTGCCGACAGCCTGGCCTATCTGAGGGACGCTGCCGGCTATCGCAACCTGTTGCTGGTCGAGCAGCCGAACGGCGATTTTGGTCGCACGGTCATGCGGCAGTTCCTGTTCGATGCCTGGCACTATCCCTTGCTGGTTGCCCTGAAAACATCGTCGGAACATCGCGTCGCCGAGATCGCCGAAAAAGCCTCCAAGGAAGCAGCCTACCATCTGGAGCGAAGTGTCGACCTGGTGGTCCGCCTGGGTGACGGCACCTCGGAAAGCCGTCAACGGATGCAGTCCGCCCTGGACGTTCTGTGGCCGTACACCGGCGAGATGTTTCTTGCCGACAGCATCGATGACGAGCTTGCCGAGACCGGAATTGCGCCGGCCCCCAGGGGCCTGCGTCCGGCGTGGGAGGCCACGCTGGGCAGAGCACTCGCCGATGCAACATTGAAGGCGCCGGAAACGACATTCGCCCACAAGGGCAGCAAGCGCGGCGTGCACAGCGAACATCTCGGTTATATCCTGGCGGAGATGCAGTTCCTGCAGCGCGCTTACCCCGGCGCGAAGTGGTAGGAGCGCACGATGGGCGAACCCGGCTTCCGCCAAGGCAGCGCGAATTCTCCGGTGGACCAGATCTGGTCCTGGCTGGCGGAAGTGCCCGATCCTGAAATCCCAGTCATTTCACTGGTCGATTTGGGGATCATCCGGGGCGTTGCGTGGAATGGCGAGACGCTCGAGGTCACTGTCACACCCACCTATTCGGGATGTCCCGCCACCAGCGTGATCAATTTCGAGATTGACCGGAAGCTGCGTCAACATGGAATTGAGAAGATTGCCCTGAAGCGGCAGCTGTCGCCGGCGTGGACGACCGCCTGGATCAGCACGGAAGGCCGCGAGAAGCTCAGCGCCTATGGCATCGCACCGCCGATCGAGGGCACCGCCGCATGTGTTGGGGCCCTCAAGGTCTTGAAAGTTGTTTGTCCGCGTTGCGGGTCGCAAAACACGGAGCGGGTCAGCCAGTTCGGCTCGACGCCCTGCAAGGCCTCGTGGCGCTGCGCGGAATGCCTTGAGCCGTTCGACTATTTCAAGAGCATCTGACCCGTTGAGGAACGCTTGATGGCTCGTTTTTTCCAGCTTGAAGTCGCGGATGTCCGCCGCGAAACGCGCGACGCGGTGGTGGTGACGCTGAGCCCCCGAGCCGAGGACCGCGCCGCCTTCGACTTCACGCAAGGGCAGTATCTGACGTTCCGCCGCACCTTCGAGGGGGAGGAGTTGCGGCGTTCCTACTCGATTTGTGCTGGCAGGGACGAGGGCTTGTTGAAGGTCGGCATCAAGAAAGTAGAAGGCGGAGCCTTTTCGACCTGGGCCAATGACGAACTGAGGCCCGGCGATTTGCTGGAGGCGATGCCTCCCATGGGTGCGTTCCATGTGCCACTGGAGCCGGAGCGCGGACGCAGCTATCTCGGCTTTGCCGGCGGCAGCGGCATCACGCCGGTGCTTTCGTTGATCAAGACAACCCTGGCACGCGAGCCAAGGTCACGCTTCACGCTGATCTACGGCAACCGCTCGATCAACGCGATCATGTTTCGCGAGGAACTCGAGGACATCAAGAACATCTACCTTGGCCGTTTCAGCATCATCCATGTGCTGGAAAGCGAAGCCCAGGACATCGATCTGTTTTCCGGTCGCATCGACGCCGAGAAATGTTCGAGACTGTTCAAGGGATGGATAGACATCAAGGCGGTGGATCTCGCCTATATCTGCGGCCCGGAACCGATGATGCTGGCGATCGCCGCGTCCTTGCGGGAGCATGGGTTGCACGACGACCAGATCAAGTTCGAGCTGTTCGCCTCCGCGCCGCGTCGGGCCCGGCATGTCGCCAAGGCCGCAAGCAGCAATGACAGGGCGGAGACCTGCAAGGCGACAATCACGCTGGACGGCACGACCCGCGTCATCGACATGCCCAAGCGAGGCCAGTCGATCCTCGACGCCGCACTTGGTGCCAGCCTTGAGGCACCCTACGCCTGCAAGGCGGGCGTCTGCTCCACCTGCCGCGCCATGGTGCTGGAGGGTGAGGTTGAAATGGAGACCAACCACGCGCTTGAAGATTACGAGGTCAAGCGCGGCTATGTGCTGACATGCCAGTGCTACCCAATCTCGGACTCCGTGGTGGTGAGCTATGACCAGTGAAACCCCGGCAGCCATGTCGGAAACCATGCCCATCGAGGACTATCTCGCTCAGGGCGGCAAACTGACCTCGCCGGAGAACGCGCCGGCGCGCTACCGCGGCGAGTTGATGCGGCTGATGGCGACCTTCGTCGACAGCGAACTGGCCGGGGCGGCGGGCTTTGCCGAAATCATCAATGCAGGCCCCGGCATCAAGGAGCGTATTGCCGCTTCGCGCATCGTGCTTGAGAAGCTCGACCATGCCGAGCGCGTGCTGGAAATCATGGGCGAGTTCGGCGCCGACACATCGCGCTACGCGACCCACCACCCCTGGACCGAACGCGTTCCACGCAACAGCGATCTGGGCGCCGCGCGGCACGGCACGGACATGCGCCTTGCTGTCTTGCACTACCCTCTGGATGGCTGGACCGATGCCGTGGTCATGAACGTGCTGATGGGCCGCGCGGTCGTCATCCAGCTCGATGAATTCACACGTCTTTCCTATCAGCCGCTGGCCGAGGTCTTTCGCGCCATCCTGCCGCGCGAGCGTCGGCACATGGAACTCGGTGAAGAAGGGCTGCGCAAGATACTCGTGGACCGGGCAGCGCAGGCTGAGGTGACCACCTCGATCGACTACTGGCGCCCACGCGTCGCCGCCAGTTTCGGCGCGGCTGCATCCACGCATTTCGAAACCCAGAAGCGGTTCGGCCTGCGACACACCGCGAATGCCGAACTGGCCAGCGCCTGGTCGAAACAGATTGGCGATATGCTGGTTGAACTGCGCTTGTCTCCCGAAGGAGCCACCTGATGAACGCACCTTTCAAGACTGTCCGCCAGCTGGAAAGCTACATTGGCGGGCGATGGGTGCGTGGTGCTGGCCAGGCGGTTCCTCTGCTCGACGCATCGACGGGCCAGCCAGTGGCGCTGATCGATGCCAGCGGCATCGACTTTGCGGGATCGCTGGCCCATGGCCGGTCGAAAGGCGGACCGGCGCTGCGCAAGATGAGCTTCCACGAACGCGCGCTCATGCTGAAGGCGCTTGGCCAGAAACTCATGGAGGGCAAGGATGAGTTCTACGCCCTGTCGACGGCTACCGGCGCGACGCGTACCGACAGCTGGATCGATATCGAGGGTGGCATCGGCACGCTGCTCTCCTATGCGTCCAAGGGACGTCGCGAATTGCCGAACAGCCGTGTCCTGGTTGACGGCGAGGTCGAGCAGTTGTCGCGCGACGGCACGTTTTCCGCTCAGCACGTCATGTCGCCTTTGGAAGGCGTGGCTATCCACATCAATGCGTTCAATTTCCCTTGCTGGGGCATGCTGGAAAAACTGGCGCCGACAATTCTTGCCGGGATGCCGGCGATCATCAAACCGGCCAGCCAAACCGCCTATCTCACCGAACTGATGGTGCGCCGCATCGTCGAAACCGGAATCTTGCCCGAGGGCGCACTGCAGTTGATCAGCGGATCGGTTGGAGATCTGCTGGATCATGTCGACTGCCAGGATGTCGTTACCTTTACGGGCTCGGCAACGACGGGTCGCAAGTTGCGCACGCACCCGGTCATTGTCGAGAATTCGGTTCGCTTCACCATGGAGGCAGATAGCCTGAACGCGGCGATCCTTGGGGCGGACGCGGTGGCCGGCACCGAAGAATTCGCTCTCTTCGTCAAGGAGGTGGCGCGCGAGATGACCGCAAAGGCCGGCCAGAAATGCACGGCCATCCGCCGTGTCATCGCGCCGCGCGGGTCGGTCGAAGCGCTCATAAAGGCGCTCGGCGACAGGCTTGCCAAAGTTGCCCTCGGCAATCCCGCTGATGAGTCGGTAAAAATGGGTCCGCTGGCCAGCCTGGCCCAGCGCGACGAGGTGCGCGCGCGGATTGCTGATTTGAAGGCTAATGCCGAAATCGTCGCTGGCGATCCCGATCGACCCAACATCATCTCGGGCGACGTGGAGGCCGGCGCCTTCCTCAATCCGGTGCTGCTCTATTGCGACAAGCCCGGCAGTGCCAAGGCAGTCCATGACGTCGAGGCATTCGGCCCGGTCAGCACCGTCCTTCCCTATGACACGATCGACGAGGCCGCCGAATTGGCACGGCGTGGCAAGGGCAGCCTGGTCGCATCCGTGTTCACCAACGATGCCGCATTTGCTCGCGAGGCGGTGGCAGCGCTCGGCCCCTGGCATGGCCGCATCATGATTGGCAATCGGGTCAGCGCGAAGTCTTCCACCGGTCATGGCTCGCCGCTGCCCGTCCTCGTCCATGGCGGACCGGGCAGGGCAGGGGGCGGCGAGGAACTTGGCGGCATGCGTTCGGTCAAGCACTACATGCAGCGCACCGCCGTGCAGGCGGCACCGTGGCTGCTGTCGGAGGTGACTGGCCGCTGGATGGCGGGTGCCATTGCCCGCAACGACACTGTCCATCCGTTCCGCAAGTCGCTCGCCGAGCTTGAGATCGGTGACCAGTTGATCACCGCCACACGCACCGTGACGCTGGACGACATCGAGCATTTCGCCAATTTCACCGGCGACACTTTCTACGCCCACATGGACGAAGAAGCGGCCCGGGCCAATCCGTTCTTCGACGGCCGGGTGGCCCATGGCTATCTCATCGTCTCCTTTGCCGCCGGCCTGTTCGTCGACCCGGCGCCCGGTCCGGTTCTGGCCAATTACGGCGTAGACTCGTTGCGCTTTCTCACACCGGTCAACCCGGGCGACACCCTTGGTGTGACGCTCACCTGCAAGCAGATCAATCCGCGCGAGACGGAGGACTATGGCGAGGTGCGTTGGGACTGCACGGTGACCAACCAGGAGGCCCAGGTGGTGGCTCAGTATGACGTGCTGACCATGGTGGCAAAGACCTGGCCGCAATAGCAATGCGGTCGCAGCACTACGCCGGAACCTTGCCGTGCAGCTTGATTTCCTTCAGCACCAGATTGGTGCGCACATGGGCAATTCCCGGCAGACGGAACAGGAATTGCTCGAGGAAGATATTGTAGTCATCCTTGTCGCGGCAGACGACGCGCAAGTGGTAGTCCGCCTCGCCGGTGGTCGAGAAACATTCCAGCACCTCGGGTTGTTGCGCGACGCGCGTGATGAAATTGGTCACGTGGTCGGCCTCGTGGCGCACCAACGTCACATGAACAATCGCGCTGAATCCAAACCCTGCCTTTCCGGCGTCGACGAGCGCCATGTAGCCGGCGATCACGCCGGCGTCCTCCAGCATCCGCACCCTTCGCCAGCAGGCAGACGCGGACATGCCGGCTTTGTCAGCCAGATCCTGATTGGAGATGCGGGCATCGGACTGCAGAATCTCAAGCAGCTTGCGGTCCTGGGCAGTTAGTTCGGGTTTTGTCATTTGTGGTAAATCCTGCCGAATTTTCCGATAATATCGGCTTAATCTACCGAAATCATGTCAAATACCATAAAGAGAGACAGGCTATTTCGCAAGGAGTTGGTAGAATCTACCCATAGTAGCGTTGATGCGGAGGTTTCATTGCCAGCTCTCACTCCGATCGCTGACTACGCGCTTGGCGATCGCTACACGAAGACCTCCGGTCGCGTGTTCATGACCGGTACGCAGGCCCTGGTGCGCATCGCGCTGGACCGGGCGCGGCGCGACAAGGCGAACAGCTTGAACACCGCCGGTTTCATCTCAGGATATCGCGGCTCTCCGCTTGGCGGCGTCGATATGGAACTGTGGCGCGCCAAGGACCTGGTCAAGCAGCACAATATCGAGTTCCTGCCCGCGGTGAACGAGGACCTTGCGGCGACCGCCGTGCTCGGCTCGCAACAGGTCGAGACGAACCCGGACAGGCAGGTCGAGGGCGTGTTCGCGATGTGGTACGGCAAGGGTCCGGGCGTCGACCGAGCCGGCGATGCGCTGAAGCATGGCAACGCCTATGGCTGCTCGCCGCATGGCGGCGTTCTCGTCGTCGCCGGCGACGATCACGGATGTGTTTCGTCGTCCATGCCGCACCAGTCCGACGTTGCCTTCATGGCCTGGTTCATGCCGACGCTGAACCCGTCGTCGGTGGGCGAATATCTGGATTTCGGCGAATATGGCTACGAACTGTCGCGCTTTTCCGGCATGTGGGTCGGCTTCAAGGCGATCTCGGAAACAGTCGAAAGCGGCCAGTCGGTGGACATTGCGCCGCCGCGCGAATTCAAGCAGCCCGCCTACACCGCACCGGCTACCGGCCTGCACTATCGTTGGCCGGACTTGCCAGGGCCGCAGATCGAGGAGCGCATGGAGGCGAAGAAGATGGCGGTCTTCGCCTTCGCCGAGGCCAATCCGATCGACCGTCGCATCTATGACATCCCCGATGCCGAGTTCGGTATTGTAACGACCGGAAAGGGCCATCTGGATCTGATGGAGGCCTTGCGGCTGCTTGGCCTTGACGAAGCGGCCTGTCGGAAACTCGGCATCGACATCTACAAGGTCGGCATGGTCTGGCCGCTGGCGCGGCGGGATGCGCTGGAGTTCGTGCGCGGCAAGAAGGAGATCCTTGTCGTCGAGGAGAAGCGCGGCATCATCGAGAGCCAGCTGAAGGAATACTTCTACGACTATCCCGGCGACAAGCCGCACGCCATGGTCGGCAAGCGCGACGAGGACGGCAACCGGCTGATCTCGTGGATCGGCGAACTGTCGCCCGGAATGCTGGTCCCGATCGTCGCCAGGCGGCTGGACATGATGTTTCCCAATCTGCGCCTGCTCGAACGGGCAGCGAAGCTGGTCCCCGAGGCCGCACGCCTTATCCAGGTGCCCGGCGCCACGCGCACGCCCTATTTCTGTTCGGGCTGCCCGCACAACACGTCGACCAAGGTGCCGGAAGGGTCCAAGGCGCTGGCCGGCATCGGCTGCCACTTCATGGCGAGCTGGATGGACCGGGAGACGACCTCGCTGATCCAGATGGGTGGCGAGGGGGTTAACTGGGCAGCCTCGTCGCTTTTCACCGGCAAGGGTCATATCTTCCAGAACCTTGGCGAGGGGACCTATTACCATTCCGGATCGATGGCGATCCGCCAGGCGATCGCGGCCAAAGCCAACATCACCTACAAGATCCTCTACAATGATGCCGTGGCGATGACCGGCGGCCAGCCGGTCGACGGGCCGATCAGCGTTCACGCGATTGCGCAGGAGGTGCGCGCCGAAGGGGTCGAGCGCATCGCTCTAGTGTCTGACCAGCCGGAGAAATTCTCCCCGTCCAGCCTGCCCGCCGGCATCACCATCCACCACCGGCGCGACCTCGACGCCGTGCAGCGCGAACTGCGCGAGGTGAGGGGTGTCTCGGTGCTGATCTATGAGCAGGCCTGCGCGACCGAAAAGCGTCGTCGCCGCAAGCGCGGCACGATGGAGGACCCGAAGCGCTTCGCCTACATCAACGATCTCGTATGCGAAGGCTGTGGCGATTGTTCCGTCGAGTCGAACTGCCTGAGCGTCGAGCCGAAGGAGACGCCGTTTGGGCGTAAGCGCAAGATCAACCTGTCGAACTGCAACAAGGATTTCTCCTGCCTGAACGGCTTCTGCCCGAGCTTCGTGACGGTGGAGGGCGCCGTCAGGCGCAAGAAAGCCGATATCGAAGGTGACTTCGTTTCTCGCGCTGGCGGGCTCGCCGCGCCGGACCTGCCACCCCTCGACAAGCCGTTCGACCTACTGGTCACCGGGGTCGGCGGCACCGGTGTCGTGACGGTCGGAGCTCTGGTTTCCATGGCTGCCCACCTCGAGGGCAAGGGCAGTTCGGTTCTCGATTTCACCGGCTTTGCACAGAAGTTTGGCCCGGTGCTGTCCTTCATCCGTCTTGCCGAGACGCCGTCGGCCATCAACCAGGTCCGGATCGACAATGGTGCCACTGATGCCCTGATCGGCTGCGACATTGTCGTGTCCTCCTCGCCAAAGGCATCGGCAACATATCGGCGCGGCATGCGCGCGGTCGTCAATCTTGCGGAGATGCCGACCGGTGACGTCGTGCGCATACGCGACGCCGATCTCGCCACACGCCGCCGGCTACGGGAAATCGAGAAGGTGGCAGGAACCGGAAATGTCAGCGCTTTCGATGCCAACGCCATGGCGGAGAAGCTTTTCGGCGATGCCGTCTTTGCCAACGTCATCATGCTGGGGTTCGCCTGGCAGCAAGGGCTGGTGCCTGTCTCGCTTGCGGCGCTCGATCGCGCCATGGAGCTCAACGGTGTCTCGGTCGAGAAGAACCGGCAGGCGTTCGCGGCCGGGCGTCTGGCCTTCGCCGAGCCGAACTCTCTCAACAAGAACGAAGCGCCAGGCCCGGAGTCGATCGACGACGTGATCGCACGCCGCGTGGAATTTCTCGTCGGCTATCAGGATGAGGCCTGGTCGCGGCGCTACCGCGACACGGTCGAGCGCGTCCGGGCCGCGGAGGCGCGGTTCAACTCGACTGCATTGACCGAGGCAGTGGCGCGCTCGCTGTTCAAGCTGATGTCGTACAAGGATGAATATGAGGTCGCGCGGCTGCACATGCGAACCGGGTTTCTTGCCGAGCTCAGCCGAGAGTTCGAGGGCGACTTCAAGGTGAACTACCACTTCGCGCCGCCTATGCTCGCCGCCGGCAAGGATGCAAGGGGCCGGCCGCTGAAGCGCCAGTTCGGCCAATGGATCCAGACGCCGCTGCGTGCGCTGGCACGGCTCAAGCGGCTGCGGGGCACCGCATTCGACGTCTTCGGCTACACCGCCGAGCGCAGGATGGAGCGGGGTCTGATCGATTGGTACGAAGAGATCGTGGCGCTGCTGCTGGAACGCATGACGCAGCAGGGACCAGCGGCAGTGGTGGAGATCGCCAAAGCGCCGATGGACATTCGTGGCTATGGTCCGGTCAAGGACGCGGCAACCGGGCAAGTGAAAGCACGCGTAAGCGAGATGCTCGCGCAGGCGACCCAAACGACGCCAAGTAAGGAGAATGATCGACAGTTGGAGAAGGGCGCCGTGGGCCGTTAGAGGGGTTCATCGTTTCACGGAAACGCCGAACCGCTCTATCTCTTGTCTTGACGCAATTCCGGACGGAAAACCGCTACACACTTTTCCTGGAATTGCTTTAACGGATGGCTTTCACACCGTCCAGGAAGAGAGAGGCGACCAGTTCCGCATAGCCTTTGCGCGTCATTGCCCCACTCGGTTTGAACCAGGTGTGCACCCAGTTCAGCATGCCGAAAAGCGACATCGTCACCGGCATCACCATCGCGCGCCGTTCGACCAGCGCTGGATTGATCTCTTCCACAATTCCTGAAAAAGCGCGGATGATGCGTCGTTCGATCTGATTGAGTTCGGCTTTCTGGATCTCGGACAGCGAGCCGGTTCCGTTCAACAAGACCTGCTGATAGTTGGCCGCGTGACGATAGTTTTCGAGCACCGCGGCGATCAGCAGGGCAAGCCGCTTGTCCGGGGCCTGACTGGGTTGATCGGCTCCAAGAATCGCCGCCTCGAGCTCGACGAGGTGGGTGCGGCCGATGTCGAAAATCAGAAGTTCCTTGCTCGGGTAGTAGTGGTAGAGCAACGCCTTGGAGACATTGTTCTCCCTGGCGATCTGCGCCATCGAGGCGTGTTCCATGCCGAGCTTGGCAAAGACGGCTGCTGCACTGTCCAGAATGCTGCGGCGTTTCTCATCGAAATCTGCAGCCTTCGTCCTTGCCATTGCCTATCCCTCTGGGCCTATCCTTTTGGCCTGTTGTCGACGACGCGTTTAGCCTTGCCTGCCGACCGCTCGACGGAATCCGGATCACCAACCTTGATCTTGGTGCTTACCCCAACCACGCTTTTGATGTGATGCGCAAGTTCCTTCGCGGACGCCGAACGCTCGGCTCCGCCCGTTGCGTGCGGCATCGCTTCGACATGCACCACCATGTCGTCCATTCTGCCGGAGCGCGTCAATTCGATCTGGAAATGAGGCGCCAGGCCACTGCATTTCAGGATCTGTTCCTCGATCTGGGTCGGGAACACATTGACGCCTCGCAGGATCATCATGTCGTCCGAGCGGCCGGTGATCTTCTCGATCCGTCGCATCGAGCGCGCTGTGCCCGGCAACAGCCGCGTCAGGTCGCGGGTGCGATAACGGATGATCGGCAGGGCTTCCTTCGTGAGCGAGGTAAAGACCAGTTCGCCCAGTTCGCCGTCCGGCAGCACGTCTCCCGTTTCCGGGTTGATGATCTCGGGATAGAAATGATCCTCCCAGACATGCAGCCCGTCCTTCGTCTCGACGCACTCATTGGCCACGCCCGGCCCCATCACCTCGGAAAGGCCGTAGATATCGACCGCATGCATGTCGAAATCCTTCTCGATCTCCTGCCTCATGGCATTCGTCCAGGGCTCGGCGCCGAAGATACCCACGACCAGGGACGACTCCCTCGGGTCGAGGCCAAGGCGGCGATATTCATCCAGGATCGACAGCATGTAGGAGGGCGTGACCATGATGATGCGCGGCCTGAAATCCTGGATCAATGTCACCTGGCGTTCGGTCATGCCTCCGGAGATGGGCACCACCGTGCAGCCGAGCTTCTCGGCCCCATAGTGTGCGCCCAGGCCGCCGGTGAAGAGGCCATAGCCATACGCGATATGGCAGATATCGCCGGGCCGCCCGCCCGATGCCCGAATGGAACGCGCCACGACCGAGGCCCAGACATCGATGTCGTTCCTGGTGTATCCGACGACGGTCGGCTTGCCCGTCGTGCCGGAGGAGGCGTGGATGCGCACCAACTTTTCGCGCGGCACGGCGAACATTCCAAACGGATAGGTGTCCCGCAAATCCTTCTTCGTCGTGAACGGAAACCTGGCGAGATCCCCGGGCGTCTTGAGGTCATCCGGATGCACCCCGGCGTCATCGAACTTGGCCCGGTAGTGCGGCGAGTTCGCATAGGCATGGGCCAAGGTCGACTTCAGACGCTTGAGCTGCAAGCCCGTAATCTCGTCGCGCGACGCCGTTTCGATCGGCTCGAGGTCGCCTGGGCGAGGCGCAAGATCTTCCATTGAACACTCCTCCAAATGCTCTCTCGGCCGCCGTCAGGCAGGGGTGGGCAAATGCGTCCCTTTGATCGTTCGGGAATGGCCACGAAACTCCGCGACAGGCTCACCATTCTGGTTCGTGATCCGGACGTCGTAGATGCCATTGCGGCCCATCGACGAAATTTCGCGCGCGACAGCCGTCAACCTGTCTCCGGCAAAGGCCGGCCTCAGGAACGCGACAGTACAGTGTTGTGCGACGGCATGGCGGTTGTAGCTGTTGCAGGCAAAGGCGAATGCCGAGTCGGCCAGCGTGAACATGTAGCCGCCGTGACAGGTGTCATGCCCGTTGGTCATGATTCGCGTAACGGTAAAGGAGAGCGTGGCCGTGCCAGGCGCCACGTGGTCCAGGGTCATGCCGAGATTTTGCGAGGCACGATCGTTCTTCCACATCGCATCGGCCGATGCCTTGGCGACCGCTACCGGGTCGTTCAGGTCGACAGTCATTTGCCCTTGAACTCCGCCGACCGCTTGTCGAGGAAAGCGGCAACGCCTTCGGCGTAGTCGGCACTTCGCCCGGCCTTGCGCTGCAGGTCACGTTCGAGATCCAACTGCTGATCCAGAGTGTTGACTGCCGCGGCCTGGATGGCCTGCTTGATCAGGCCGAGGCCGTATGTAGGCCCGGCGGCTAGCTGCCCGGCCAGCGCCAGCGCCTCGTCCATCAGCTTATCATCATCAGAGACTTTCCAGATCATTCCCCACGCTGCCGCTGTCTCGGCCGGCAGCGGCTCCGCCGTCATGGCGAGACCCTTGGCCCGCGCCTCGCCAAGCAGGCGCGGCAGGCTCCACGTGCCGCCCGAGTCCGGCAACAGGCCGATCTTCGAGAAAGCCTGGATGAACTTGGCCGAGCGTGCCGCGATGACGATATCGCAGGCCAGTGCGATGTTGGCTCCGGCTCCCGCCGCGACGCCGTTGACGGCACAAACGACGGGTTTGTCCAGGCTGCGTATCAGCCGCAACAGCGGGTTGTAGAAGGTCTCGATCGTGTAACCCAGGTCCGGTGCTTCGGTCGAATTGCGGGGGTCGCGGTCTCCCAGATCCTGCCCCGCGCAAAAAGCGCGTCCAGCACCTGTAAGCAGCACGGCACGGATCGTTGCATCATCATGGGCTCGCTCGATCTGCGCCCTGAGGGCCCGATGCATTTCCTCATTGAACGAATTCAGTTTGCCGGGGCGGTTCAGCGTCAATGTCATGACGCCGTCGCTGACCGCGACAAGCACTGTCTCGGACGGGTTCAATGGCTTCCTCCCAAATCTCGTTCGAACGTACCGTGGACGAGCATTCCAGATAGGTTTGCATAATCCGACCGGTCGGTCAATAATAATAGCGGGAGTGCATGCTCCTGCTTTCGGCTCGCCCAGACTATCGCAGGTCAATCCGCCGTGCGATTGGTCTGTCGATGTTTGAACATGCCAATGGCATCTTTCTGGTTGTCGATGGAGTAGCTCTGATGCTCGGTCGACATGCGCACATATTGCGCCGCGCGTACTCTTTGCGCATCCGCGATGGCAAGATTGGCCGTGTAAGCCTTTTCCATTGTTTGCCGCCAGCTATGGCAAGGCGCATCGTAAACGAACCACGCTATCGCGCCCGGCGCTACGATCTCGTCGATGTCTGTATTGTCCACCTGGAGCGGGGCATAGATAGTTTCGGGTCTTCAAAGGGAGCTCGGGGATAAGCGGCTCTTTGACTCCGGTCGGAAGGGCTCTCTCAGGCCGTCAACAATAGTCGTCGATCGGATCGCCATACTCCTGTCCAGTCAGCTCACAAAAGTGCTTCAAGGCACCCTGAAGTTCGAAGAAGGTGGCCTCACTCCGGTGACAGAAGAAGCGACCTTTGATCGAGACATGCGCCACCGCCCAGTCTTTGACGGCCTCGTCCCCGAACCGCGTGAGCACAACAAGGCTGTCGCCCGTGAGACAGGAATTCACCACCAAGCTCCTATTGTAACCGTTCTGAGCGAACACGCTGCCGAACGTAAGGCGGGCGGCGTACTCCTCCAGTGCATGTTCTGAGACGATCTCCGGACAAGCCGGGAACTCAGTTGGCACCTTCCAGCGAATTTGGACAACCGTCGGCGTTAGGGACGCATATTGGGGCTCGTCAGACAAAGACATGTACCTTCTCTCACACCGGCGGAAGCGCCATGTGGGAAGCGTTGTCGCGAGATCGGGAAATGGTAAAGACCAGTCGAGCCTAAATCGACACGTCCTGTCACTAGACGCATATGTCGTGCTTTGCGTACAAAACATGCGCAGTGTTGCATATATGCTTCACATGTAGGCACGACGAAGTGCCGGCGCGGCGACTCGCGGCTGGCTGTAGCAACTGCTTGAGTCGCCTGGACCACCCGCCGAGCGCGGACGCCCGCTCGTTGGAACGCTCTACATTTCGGTCACGAATTTCGTCCGCAGATAGGCGTCGAGGCCTTCGATGCCGCTCTCCGAGCCATAGCCGGATTCATTGACGCCGCCGAAAGGCGTTTCCGGCGTCGATACCATCATGTGGTTGACGCCCACCATGCCGGCTTCCAGCGCCATTTCCGTCTTCTGGGCAAGGCTGAGATTGCGGGTGAAGACAAAGGAGGCCAGCCCGTAACGCAGGGAATTTGCCCGCTCGATCATGTCGTCGAAGTTTGAGAACGTCGTTGTAGGCGCGATCGGCCCGAACGGCTCTTCCGACATGATGCGCGCCGTGTCCGGCACGTCCCGCAGCAGCGTCGGAGCAAAGAAATAGCCCTTGTTGCCGATGCGCTTGCCGCCGGTGACGACGGTGGCCCCCTTTGTCGTGGCATCGCTGACCAGGGCGTCCATGGCATCGAGCCGGCGGGGAGCGATCATTGGCCCCATCTGCACGCTCGCGTCGAGGCCGTTGCCGATCTTGAGCTTTTCGGTGCGTGAGGCGAAGCCGTCGATGAAGCGGTCATAGATAGCCTGATGCACGTAAAAACGGGTCGGCGAGGTGCATACCTGGCCAGCATTGCGGAACTTGAAGGTCACGACCGTATCGAGTGTCTTTTCGAGGTCGGCATCCTCATAGACGATGACGGGAGCGTGGCCGCCAAGCTCCATGGTGCAGCGCTTCAGCGTATCCGCAGCCTGTTTCTGCAAAAGCTTTCCAACGGCCGTCGATCCGGTCAGCGAGACCTTCTTGGGGATCGGCGAGGCGACGAGATAGGACGAGACCTTGGCCGGCTCGCCGAAGACGATGTTGAGCACGCCCGCCGGCAGCCCGGCGTCCTGGAAGCAGCGGGCGATGGCGACGGCCGTTCCAGGTGTTTCCTCCGCCGGCTTGAGGATGATCGAGCAGCCGGCGCCGAGCGCACCCGCGATCTTGCGGATCACATTGCTGGCCGGAAAATTCCAGGCGGCGAAAGCGATGACCGGGCCGACCGGCTCCTTGAACACCATCTGCCGCACGCCGGGCAGCCGGGCTGGGACGATGCGCCCATAGGCGCGTTTGCCTTCCTCGGCATACCAGCGCGTCGCGTCGGCGGCGAACTGCACCTCGCCGGTGGCTTCGGCCAGTGCCTTGCCGTTTTCCATCGTCAGTATGCGGGCGATGGTGTCCTTGCGCTGCTCTATGAGATCGGCCGCCTTGTCCATGATCGCCCACCGCTGCATCGCGGTCATCGCCTTCCACAGCTTGAAGCCTTTTGCCGATGCTGCGAGAGCGTGGTCGAGGTCGGCCTCCGTCGCATGCGGCACGATTGCCAGCGCTTCCTCCGTGGCGGGATTGATCAGCGTTTCGGACTTGCCGTCCGATCCCTGGCACCACACGCCGTCAATCAACAACTCGATCGTCTCTGGATACATGTCCTGGCCCTTTCCAGCCCGGCGGTCCGCGGAATGGCCGCCGGCAAACTGCGCGTCGAAAGAAAATGTCCGCGATGGCTTGACCTGTACATTGTATACAGTATGGTGTCGACATGATTTTAGCGCGCATCCAGAAATTGTCGGTCGCCATTCCCGAGAACCTCGCGGAGATGCTGGAGGAAGAGATCATCTTCGGCCGCATCAAATCCCGGGAGCGGTTGACCGAGGAAATGGTCGCCGAGCGCTATGGCGTCAGCCGGTCACCGGTGCGCGAGGCGCTGCGGCTGCTGGAGCGCGACGGCCTGGTGATGCGTGAAGCCAGGCGTGGCATCTGGGTCTCGCCAATGTCGCAGCGCGATTTCGACGAGGTCTATACCTGCCGCATCGAACTCGAAGGGCTGGTCGCCAAGCAGGCCGCCGAATCCGCCGACATTGAAAAGAAAACCGAGTTCAAGAACCTGCTGTCCGAGCTGAAGCAGGCCCAGGCCAGGAACGATGCGCGGCAGTTCTTCATTGTTGACGTGCGCGGCTCTTTCCTGACCTACACCCTGGCCGGCAACAGGACGCTGACGCGCCTGCTTGGCGGGCTGGAAAAGCAGGCCCTGCGATACCGCTATCACGCCTATGAGCAGGATCCCAAGATCATCCAGCTGTCCCTGGATGACACGGCCCGCATCTACGACGCGATCACCGATGGCGACGGCGAAAGCGCCAAGGCGATGACCGAAAGCCTCATTCGGGAAATCTGGCAAAGCATGCGGGCCGGCATTCGCGATGCCTTCGGAGAGGGTTAGGTCGTGTCCACCTTCTCGTCAGCGTTCAGTGTCATTGATTCCCATACCGCCGGTCACCCTACGCGGGTTATTCTCAACGGCGTCCCAAGACTTGCCGGCTCGACCGTGCGGGAGAAGCGGGACCATTTTCGCCGGCATTTCGATCATCTGCGCCCAGCGCTGCTGCACGAGCCGCGAGGTCATGCGGCCATGGTCGGTCTGGTCCCGGTCGCCTCGGATGTCGCCGACTATGGCGCGTTCTTCATCTCGTCCTATGTCTACCTCGACATGTGCGGTCACGGCACGATCGGCTTTGCCAGGACGCTGGCCTTTAGCGGGCAGATCAGCGCTGAAACGGGTGACAGCTTCACGCTGGAAACGCCGGCCGGCATCGTGACGGCTCATCTGCGCTGGAACCAGAACGGCTCCCTCGATCGGGTGCGGATTGCCAACGTGCCAAGCTATGTCGGGCTGGAGCATCTGAGCGTTGCCGTCGAAGGCGTCGGCACGGTTGATGCCGCCATCGTCTATGCCGGCATGTGGTATGCGCTGGTCGACGCGGCCTCGCTTGGCTTCCAGCTTGTCCCGGACAACGCGTCGGCCTTGATGCAGGCCGGCGCCACGATCAAGGACGCGATCAAGGCGGCGACGAAGGATCTGCCGCTGTTGGCCGGGGCCGCCGCGCCGAGCGTGCTTTTCTATGACGCCGACAGCGAGACGTCGGCGACGCATTTTCTGGTGCTGGAATCGAACAAGTTCGACCGTTCGCCTTGCGGCACGGGGACTTCGGCGCGCCTGACATATCTGTTGGAGAAGCGCCTGATCGGCCCCGATCAAACCTACCATGCAAAAAATATCTTCGGCATTCCGTTCGAGGCGCGCCTGCGACGGCGCGTCAAGGAGGATGGCCGCGAGGCGATGATCATCGAGATCGAAGGCTCCGCCTTCATCACTTCGACCCAGACAATCTACTTCGAGAACGGCGACCCCCTCTCGCAGGGCTTCCTAAGCCGGTAACCACCCAATAACTCAGAAAAGGGGAATGAAATGAAACTGACAGTAATGCGTACGTTCATGGCCGCCTTGACCATTGGCCTCGGTCTGCTCACGGCGCCTATCGCCGCTTCGGCGGACGACAATCCATCCGCCGTCATCGACCAAATCCGCGCCAGCGGTGTCCTGAAGGTGCCGGTGATGACCGGCGAGGAGCCGGGCTACATCAAGGACCCGGCCACCGGACAGTGGAGCGGCTTCTACTACGAATTTCTCGGCGAAATCGCGACCCAACTCGGCGTCAAACTTGAGCCCGTTGAGACGACATGGGGCAACCTGGCCGCCGACTTCCAGTCCAACAAGATCGACATCGCCATCGGCGTCAACCCGAACCCGAAGCGCGGCCTTGTCGTCGACTATCTGTGGGAGCCGCTGTTCACCGACGCCTGGGCCGTGCTGACGCCTCCCGGCAAGCCGGTCAAGACGTGGGCGGAACTCAATTCGCCGGACAAGACCGTCGTCGTGCAGAAGGGCAGCACCATGCAGGTCGTGGCCGAGGCCTTGCTGCCGAAAGCCAAGATCACGCCGGTCGAGGATCGCGGCCTGGCACTGATGGAACTCCAGGCTGGCCGCGCCGATGGCGTTGTCTTCTCGGTCTTCGACGCGCTGCAGATCACCAACCAGAAGATCGGCAACGTGTCGTTGCCTGAGCCGATCCTGCGCAATCCCGCCACGCTCGCTGTGGCGCGCAAGCCGGGCAATGCCGGCTTCATCAACTTCCTGACCAACTGGATCCTGCAAGAGCGTTCGCTCGGCCTCGCCCAGGGCAAGCTTGCCCGCGCATGGGAAGCCCGCGGCATCGACCTGTCGATCCTGCCGGCTGGCTTCAGCTTCTGATCGCAACAGCCTGGCCGCAGCATGACGCGGCGGTCAGGCTTCCACTGGCGCGTCTCCCAGGCTGGACGTGCATCGCACCAGTGAGGACAACATGCTGTTCGACTACTCTGTCATAACCAACAATATCGGGCTGCTCTGGCAGGGCCTCCTGATGACGCTCTACTTTACCGTCATCACGATCGGCGCGGGCATGCTGATTGGCCTGTTCATCGGGCTTATCCAACTGAGCACCTTCAAGCCGCTGGTCGTACTCGGCCAGATCTATGTCGAGTTCTTCCGCAATATCCCGCTGCTCGTCACGCTGCTGTGGGTCTACTACGCTTTCCCGATCTTCGCCGGCATCAATGTCACGAAATTCTGGGCCGGCTTCATCGGGCTGAGCTGCTACGTCGGGTCGTTCTATGCCGAAATCCTGCGCGCCGGCGTCCAGTCGGTCGACCCCGGCCAGACGGATGCCGCGACGGCGATCGGCATGTCCTATGGCCAGCGCATGCGCCGGATCATACTGCCGCAAGCTTTTCGCAAGATGATCCCGCCATTGGCCGGACAGTCGATCATCCAGATGAAGAACACGACGCTTCTGTCGATGATCACGGTCCCGGACCTTCTCTATCAGGCCAGCTACATCTCGAGTTTCACCTATCGGCCGATGGAAGTTTACACCGCCGTCGGCGTCATCTTCCTGATCATCCTGGTTCCGTTGACGCTGCTGTCCCGGAAACTCGAAAGAAGCGGGGCCAGCGTAAAATGAACGCCACACAATCAAACGCTGTGCCGGACAAGAGCGACAAGCCCGTCCTGCGGTTGGATGGCATCTGTCTCAAATTCGGCGACAAGCGCGTTCTGAACGGCATCGATCTCTCTGTCGTCGAAGGCGAGGTGGTGGTGCTGATCGGTGCCAGCGGATCGGGCAAGACATCGCTGCTGCGCTGCATCAACCTGCTCAATGTTCCGACCAGTGGCAGCATCGTCATCGATGACGAGACGCTGTTCAACAGGCACGCCGACGGTAAGGGCGCCCAGATACCGGTTCAAGAGGTCAACCGCATTCGCTCCAAGACCGGCATGGTCTTCCAGCAGTTCAATCTCTTTCCGCACATGACCGCGCTCGAGAACGTCATGGAAGGCCCGGTCATCGTCAAGAAGGAGCCAAAGGAGCAGGCGCGTCAAACGGCGCTGAAGCTTCTCGATGTCATGGGTCTGGCCCAGCATGTTGAAAAATATCCGCGCCAGCTTTCCGGCGGCCAGCAGCAGCGCGTGGCGATCGCCCGGGCAATGGCCATGCAGCCGAAGGTAATGCTGTTCGACGAACCGACGTCGGCGCTCGATCCCGAACTGGTCGGGGAAGTCATGAAGGCTATGGTCGAACTGGCCAGGAGCGGCATGACCATGGTGATCGTCACCCATGAACTGGGCTTTGCCTTCGAGGTCGCTGATCGAGTGGTGTTCCTCGATCAGGGGCGGGTCGCCGAGCAGGGCCCGCCCTCCAAGGTGCTGCTGCACCCTGAACATCCGCGTCTGAAGACATTTGTCGGACGCTTCCATGAATCGGCGGATCTGCTTCGCCCGTTCCTCGAGGCGCGTGAAGCGGAGAAGGCGTGCTGAAGGCACGCTGCTTCACGCGGAAACAGTCAAGTGGCCATCGTCGGCAGAGGGACCGCACCAGTTCATGCGGCCCCCTCGATCTGGCCGCATAAGGAAACATATCAATGACGTTAAGTTTTGATCCGGCCACGGTCGCTATTCCAAGGGGGCATCACATTGGCGGGCAGTATGTTCAACTGCCTGGCGCGGAAATCGAGGTTTTGCGGCCTTCCGATCTCCAGCACATGGGAATGATCGCCGATGGTGGCGAGGCCGCGGTGCAACGGGCCGTTGACGCCGCCAAGAAAGCCTTGGCCCAGAGCCGCTGGGCGAAGATCGCGCCACGCGACCGCGCTGCCGTGCTCATGCGTTTCGCGGGGTTGATCGAAGAGAACGCCACCTATCTCGGACAGTTGGAGGCGATGGGGTCGAGCCGGCTGATCTCGATGACCATCACCCGCGATGCGGTCCGCACCGCCGGCGTCGTGCGCTATTACGCCGAATTCTGCGACAAGATCGAAGGCACGGTTACCTCGACCGAGGCGAATGCGCTCAGCATCGTCAAGCACGAGCCCTATGGCATTGTCGGCGCGATCGTCCCCTGGAATTTCCCGATGATCACGGCGGCATGGAAGTTCGCCCCGGCGTTGGCCGCCGGCAATGCGGTGGTGATGAAGACGTCGGAACTGACCCCGCACAGCCTTCTGGCGCTGGCGGAACTTGCGGCAAGGGCAGGCGTTCCGGCGGGCCTTTTCAATGTCGTCAACGGCTACGGCCACACGACGGGGGCGGCGATCGTGCGCCATCCCGATATCCTGAAGATCTCGTTCACCGGCTCGACGCAGACGGGTGCCGCCATCATGACGCTGGCGGCCCAGTCCGGCATCAAGCCTGTTACGCTCGAGCTTGGCGGCAAGAGCCCGCAACTGGTGCTCGCCGATGCCGGCGATATCGATGTGGTGGCGGGCCGTGTCGCGGCTGCGTTCATGGACAACGCCGGCCAGGTCTGCACGGCGGGGTCGCGGCTGATCGTCGAGGACAAGATCGCCGACGAACTTGTCGAGCGCGTCATTGCCCGCACCAAGGCTATCAAGGCAGGACCGACCTGGGACGAGGCGACGACCTTTGCTCCGATCATCAGCCGCAAACAGCTTGAGCGGATCGACACGATGGTGCGCGCCAGCATCAGTGAGGGCGCGTCCGCGGTCACAGGCGGAACGGTGCTGGAAGGCCGCAACGAAGGCAGCTTCTATGCCCCGACGGTCCTGGAGAACGTCTCCGACGACAATATCGGCTTCAAGGAAGAGTT
This sequence comes from Mesorhizobium shangrilense, assembly GCF_040537815.1. Lineage (NCBI taxonomy): Bacteria > Pseudomonadati > Pseudomonadota > Alphaproteobacteria > Hyphomicrobiales > Phyllobacteriaceae > Mesorhizobium > Mesorhizobium shangrilense. Next base: position 4,531 of record NZ_JBEWSZ010000004.1, on the reverse strand, counting down.
TTTTGGTCCGGTGCTGACGGTACGTACCTTTGCCGATCTCGACGAAGGCCTCGCCCAGGCGGCGCATCCGGTCTACGGGCTCGCCGCCAGCGTCCATACCACTGACCTGAAGAAAGCGCTCAAGGCGGCGGATTCGATCGAGGCCGGCATGGTCTGGATCAACCAGCACGGCCGCGGCCCCGAGTTCACCTATCCGGCCGGCGGCTACAAGGGGTCCGGCTTCGGCAAGGACATGGGCCGTGCCGGCATCGAGGCGTTCCTACGCCAAAAGGCCATCTGGGCCAACTACGCCTGAGCGAGCGCAAGCACATGCAATTCGATTACATCATTGTCGGCGGCGGTTCGGCCGGAGCCGTGCTTGCCAGCCGTCTCTCGGAAAACGGCACCAAACAGGTGGCGCTTTTCGAGGCCGGGCCCGACACCCCGCCGGATGATGTTCCCGAGGTGATCGCCGACAGCTATCCCGGTCTTTCCTACTTCGACCCGAAGTACCACTGGACGGAACTGCGCGTCTTCAACCGATCGCCGAAGCAGAATGCGCAAGTGGTCAAGACGGCCAAGCTCGAGCAGGCCAAGGTGATGGGTGGCGGCTCCAGCATCAACGGCCAGTTCGCGGTGCGCGGCCTGCCGCACGACTATGACGAATGGGAAGGGCTCGGCCTCGCCGGATGGGGATGGGACGGCATGCTGCCCTACCTCAAGAAGCTCGAGCGCGATCTCGATTTCGACGGCGATCTTCACAACAAGACCGGCCGTATTCCGATCCGCCGCGTCTTTCCGCAGGACTGGGCCGGTTTCACCAGATCCGTCCTCAAGGCCACGGAAGGCGAATATCCCTACCGGCCGGACTACAATGGCAGCTTCGAGGATGGCTCGTTCCCGCTGCCGTTGTCGAATGAGAACGACCGCCGCGTTTCGACAGCGATCGGCTATCTCGACAGCGACGTGCGCGCCCGCAAGAACCTGCATATCTTCGCCAATGCCTTCGTCGAAGGGCTGGTGACCCAGGGAACACGCATCACCGGCGCCAAGGTCACCATCGCCGGCCGGACCAAGACCTACAGCGCCAACGAGACCATCGTTTCAGCGGGCGCCCTGCATTCTCCGGCCATCCTGCTTCGCGCCGGCATCGGGCCGGCGGCGCAGCTGAAGCGGCTGGGCATCGAGGTCATCGCCGACCGCCCCGGCGTCGGCGAGAACCTAACGGATCATCCGCATCTGGCCGTCGGCGCGCATTTCAAGAAGTCCGCGCGCTTGCGGCCTGGTCAGCGGCGCCACATCTTCCTGGGTGTCAGATACTCATCCAATTACGCCGACTGCCATCCCGGTGACATGCTGCTGATGCCCGTCAACCGCGCCGGCTGGCATCCGCTTGGCAAGGCGATGGGCGCGCTCAATGTCTGCGTCAACAAATCCTACTCACGCGGAACCGTGACGTTGAAGTCGGCCGTTCAGACCGAAGAGCCGATCGTCGATCTGAATCTGGCTTCCGACGGTCGCGACCTGATGCGCCTGGTCGATGGCTTCAAGCGCATTTGCAAGATCATGGAAACGCCGGATGTCCGGCAGCACGTCAACACCTGGTTCCTGGCCGGCTACAGCGACGAGGCTCGCGCGCTTAGCGTCCGCAAGCCGTCGAACTGGGTGAAGACCGCGACCGCGGCCTATCTCTTCGACTATGCGCCGTTCTTCCGCGAGACCTTGCTCAGGCGCAAGTTCGGTACCACCGACCGCATCCACGCAATGCTGGGGAGTGAAGAGCTGATTGCCGATTGGGTCAAGCAATCCGTCTGGTCGGGCTGGCATGTCTCCGGCACCTGCAAGATGGGCGCCGACGGCGATCCGCTGGCGGTGCTCGATGCCGATTGCCGTGTGCGCGGCGTGCAAGGCCTTAGGGTCGTCGATGCCTCGATCATGCCGACCATCGTTGCCGCCAACACCAACATCACGACCATCGCCATCGCTGAAAAAGCGGCGGACCTGATTTTGAACTCACGACAATAGCAAAGGACCTGAAGGCAATGCGCAAGAATAAGGTGAAGGACATCTGGGCCGCCGGCGGCGAAGTGGTGACGGGTTGGCTCGGCATTCCGTCGTCTATCTCGGCTGAACTGATGGCTCAGCAAGGCTGGGACGCGCTGACCATCGATCTCCAGCATGGCGCGACCGACTATGTCGATGCCGTGCCGATGCTGCAGGCGATCTCGACGACGGACACGACGCCGATGGTGCGTGTGCCGTGGAACGATCCGGCGATCATCGGCAAGGTGCTCGATGCCGGCGCCTATGGCGTAATCTGCCCGATGGTCAACACCGCCGAGGAAGCAGACGCCTTCGTCAAGGCCTGCCGTTATTTCCCCAAGGGCGGCCGCAGCGTCGGTCCGCTGCGCGCCTCGCTCTATGCCGGCGCGGACTATTTCCAGCACGCCAACGACACGATCATCACCATGGCGATGATCGAGAGCGAGCAGGCGGTGAAGAATCTCGAAGACATCCTGAAGACGCCCAATCTCGACGCCATCTTCGTTGGTCCGTCGGACCTTGCGGTCACCATGGGTGAGGCGCCCGGTTTCGATCCGCGCTATCCGGCGGTCTACGAGGCGATCGAATACATCGCCGCCAAGTGCAAGGAGGCCGGCGTCATTCCGGGCATCCATTGCGGCTCGGTCGCCTATGGCGTCGACATGCGCAAGATGGGCTATCGCTTCATGGCTTATCTCTCCGACTTCCGCATGCTGCAGCAGATGGTGTCGCGTTCGCTGCCGGCTTTCCGCGCCGGCACGCCGAGCGCGATCGCGCCCTGACTTGCCACGTTCCGGATCGATAGCCATGACATCGACAAGCACCCGGCGCGGCAAGGTGACGGTGATCGGCGCCGGCATCATCGGCGTCTGCACCGCGAATTACCTGCTCGAGCAGGGTTTTGCGGTGGAGGTGGTCGATCCGGCCTTGCCGGGGTCGGAGGAGCAGTGCTCCTTCGGCAATGCCGGCGGCATCTGCCCGGGATCCTGCATCCCGAATTCGATGCCGGGCGTGCTTCGCAATGTGCCGAAATGGTTGATCGATCCGGAAGGGCCGTTGATCGTGCGGCTGGCCTATCTGCCGCACGCGCTGCCCTGGCTGCTGCGCTTCCTCGCCGCCAGTCGCAAGCCGCGTGTGGAAGAGATATCGACGGCGATGCGTTCGCTGCATCGCTACACATTCGAATGCTACGAGCCGCTGATCAAGGCGGCCGGCTGCGAGGACCTACTGCAGAAACGTGGCCAGCTCTTCGTCCACGAGACGGTGGATGGGCCGTCCAAGGGTGCCTATGGCCTCGGGCTGCGGCGCGAGCATGGCGTCAAGGTCGACATCCTCGATGCCGACGAAATCCGCCAGCTCGAACCGGCCCTGGCGCCAATCTTCAAGGGCGCTGTTTACCTGCCCGAACAGGGGCAGTGTCCGAATCCCGGCCGGCTTGTCGCCAGGCTCGCCGAACATGCGGCGCGTCAGGGCGCTCGCTTTACCCGGGCAAAAGTAATCGGCTTCGAGATGGCCGCCAACGGTCCGTCAGCACTGCGGCTTGAAGGCGGTGGACGCATCCCGGTCGAAACCGTGGTGCTGTGCGCCGGCGCCTGGTCGGGCGATCTTGCCAGAAAGCTCGGCGACCGCATTCCGCTCGAGAGCGAGCGCGGCTACCACATCATGGTCAGGGGCGCCGATACCGGCCTGCGCATCCAGACCATTTCGGCCGACCGCAAGTTCGTCGCTTCGCCGATGGAAGACGGGCTGCGGATCGCCGGCAATGTCGAATTCGCAGGCCTGAAGGCGCCCGCGAACATGAACCGGGCGGATGTTCTCCTCAAACAAGCGCGGCCGATGTTCCGGAAACTGGAGGTCGGGGAGGTCACGCGCTGGATGGGACATCGGCCGGGCACGCCCGACAGCATTCCGGTCATCGACCGGTCATCGCGGGCGAGGAACGTCATCTACGCCTTCGGCCACGGACATCAGGGTCTGATTGGCGGCGCCGTCACCGGCAAGATCGTGTCGCAGCTTGCCGCTGGTCTGCCGCCGGCGATCGATCTGACACCCTTCCGGGCGGATAGGTTCTGAATCAGAGCGTGCTGCCATACCGGCAGTCCTTTCCGTTCTTGCTTGGGGAAACGACGTGATCGCAAACACAACTACGCAGGCAATGCAGCCAGTCGACCCTGAGAGCGCCTACGCCGTGCTGATCTGCGACCTGGTCGGCCTGCGGTTCGGAGCTGACGGCAATCCCGATGCCAGCGAAGTGCAGGCCCATATCGAAGCGAAGGGTGGTCGCTTTCATGCGGGCGCACTCGGCAACAAGGCCAGCCTCGAACACGGCCGCGTCCATTTCTTCTACCAGCCGGATCTCAGCACGCGAGAGGAATTGATCGAGGCTGCCGGCGACGGCCGCTACGACGCAGTCATCGCGGCGGCGACCTTCCTGCCGGCCGAGACCGTCTTTCCGCTTGCCGGCGTGCGGATCGGCGCCGGCACCGGCAATATGGGGTCGCGCTCCTGG